>NZ_RAWB01000009.1 GCF_003612055.1 Corallococcus llansteffanensis | reverse complement strand
CTTCATCGGCGTGGGTGGCGCGGCGGTGTCCGCGGGGCTCGTGGAGCGCGCGCACCGCGTGGGGCTGCCGGCCTTCGAAGGCTATGGGCTGACGGAGATGGCGTCCGTGGTGACGCTCAACTCGCCGTCGGGCAATCGGCCCGGGAGCGCGGGCAAGGTGCTGCCGCACGTACGGGTGCAGTTCGCGCCGGACGGCGAGCTGCTCCTGGGCGGCGCGAGCCTCTTCTCCGGCTACACCGGCGACGTCGTCTCCGGCATCGAGGGCGGAATGTACGCCACCGGGGACCTGGCCCAGCTGGACGCGGACGGCTACCTGCACATCACCGGGCGCAAGAAGAACATCTTCATCACCGCCTTCGGCCGGAACGTGTCGCCGGAGTGGGTGGAGCGCGAGGTGTCCACGGACCGCGTCATCGGTCAGGTGGTCGTCTTCGGTGAGGCGAAGCCCTTCAACACCGCGGTCATCTTCCCGGTGCCCGGCGCGGCGGACGCGGACGTGGACCGGGTGCTGGCGGCCGTGAACCCGACGCTGCCGGACTACGCCCGGGTGTCGCGCTGGGTGCGCGCGGACGCGCCCTTCACCCCGGCCAACGGCCAGCTCACGGCCACCGGCAAACCGCTGCGCAATTCCATCCATGCCGCGTACGCCGAACGCATCTCGGCGCTGTACGCGGACGACACCGCGACCGGCGGCTGACCGTCAGCCCCACGCAGCCCGGAGGAGCCACCCCGTGCCGAGCCATCCCATTCCACCCCCCTCCACGCAGCAATGGGCGGAAGAGCTGGAGCGCAGGCTGGGCAGCCCGTGGGACGAGGAGAGCCCCCTGTCGCTGGCGCGCGGCGCGCGGCTGGACGAGGAGGAGCGCTTCCCCCAGGAGGCCATCCAGTCGCTGCACGCGCTGGGGCTCCCGGAGTTCTACATCCCCACGGAGTACGGGGGGCGCTTCGAGTCCTACGAGCAGCTCCTGCTGCTCGCGCGCCTGCTCGCGCGGCGGGACCTGACGGTGACGGTGTCCTCCAGCACGCTGGCCTGGTCCACGCTCACGTGGCTGGGCGGCACCGACGCGCAGAAGCGGCGGCAGGCGGCGTTCCTGCGCGCGGGCCACAGCCCGTGCCTCGCGTACTCGGAGGAGGCGCACGGCGCGGATTTGTTGTCGGGCGCGACGACGGCGCGTCGCGTCGCGGGGGGCTACCGCATCACCGGTGAGAAGTGGCCCATCAACCGCGCCACCCGGGGCGAGGGCTACATGGTGCTCGCGCGCACCGACCCTTTGGGCGGCCCCCGGGGCCTGTCGCTGTTCATGCTGGACAAGGCGCAGCTGGAGCCCGGCACCCACGCGCCGCTCCCGCGCGTGCCCACGGTGGGCGTGCGCGGCTGTGACATCAGCGGCGTGCGCTTCACGGACTGCCTCGCGCGCGACGACGACCGGCTGGGACCGGAGGGCGGCGGCCTGGAGCTGGCGCTCAAGGCGCTGCACATCACGCGCGCGCTGTGCTCCGGCCTGGCGCTGGGCGCGGCGGACACGGGGCTTCGCACCACGCTGAACCTGGCGCGCGGCCGCAGGCTCTACGGCGACACGGTGTTCGCCATCCCCAGCGTGTCGCGCGCGTGCGCGGATTCGTTCCTGGACGGGCTCGTCGCCGACGCGGTGGCGCAGACCGTCCTGCGCGGCGTGCACGTGGCCCCCGAGCGCTTCGCGGCCTGGTCCGCCATCGCGAAGTACTTCGTGCCGTCGCTGTCGGAGCGGGCCTTCCAGCGGCTCACCGCCGTGCAGGGCGCGCGCTTCTACATGCGGGACCGGCACGACTGGGGCGCCTTCCAGCGCTTCTACCGGGACAACCTGCTCATCGGCATCTTCGACGGCAGCGCGCCGGTGAACCTGCACTCGCTGGGGCTCCAGCTCCGCGCGCTCTGCCAGGGCACCCTGAAGGGCACCGGCGTGCCGGACCTGGACGCGCGGCTGGAGAACCTGTTCACGCTGTCCCAGCGCGTGCCGCCCCTGGATCCGCAGCGCCTGGACCTGGTGGCGCGCGGCCCCGACGAGGTCTTCCTGGGGCTGCCGGACGCCGTGCAGCGACTGGAGGGCCAGGTGGGGCACCTGGACGAGTCCCACCGGGGCGTGCTGCTGGCGCTGGCGCGGTGCCTCATCAAGGAGCAGGGCGCGCACGCGCAGGCGGTGCTCCAGCTGGCGACGCGCGCCGGGCGGGCCTTCGCCACGTCGCCGGAGCTCTTCGACCTGGCGCGGCGCTACGCGGTGCTCTTCAGCGCCGCGTCCTGCCTGCACCTGTGGGTGCGCAACGCCCGGACGCAGGGTGGCTTCTTCGAAGCGGGGGCCTGGCTCATCCTGGCCCTGTCGCGCCTGCTGCGCGAGGCCGGGTCGCTGGACGCCCCCGAGCCGCCGCCGGGCCTCTATGACTCCCTGACCTCCGAGCTCGTCCGCCGCCACGACGCGCGCCAGCTCTTCTCCCTTCAGCCTCTCCAGGTGGCCTGACCGGGCAGCCTGTTTCTCCCCCTGCAGCACCCCCGCAGTTCCTTTCCCCCGAGGGACGCACCGTGAACGCCCAAGACACTTCCGTTTCCGCCCAGGATGGCGCCACCCCCGAGCTCCGGCCCGGGGGAAGCGCGCAGCAGATCGAGAGCTGGCTCGTCCAGCGCATCGCGACGCTGATGCAGCGCTCGGCCCAGGAGATCGACGTCAAGGTGCCGCTCACGCGCTATGGCCTGGACTCCGTGGAGGCGGTGACGCTGTCGGGCGACCTGGAGGACCTGCTGGAGCGCCGGCTCGCGAGCACGCTCGTGTGGGACTACCCCACCATCTCGCAGCTCGCCCAGCACCTGGGCCAGGCGGCGGCGCAGGGCAGCGCCAACGTCATGACCAACCGCGTGCGCGTGGAGCCGCAGACGACGAGCGCGGCCCCCAGCTTCGCGGACGACGACGACGTGAAGAACAACAGCCGGCGCCTGCGGCTCTTGGACGTGCCGGGCGTGGGCAACCCGTACTTCCGCCGGTGCGAGGGCATCAACGGCGACCGCGCCATTATCGGCCAGCGCGAGGTCGTCAACTTCGCCAGCTACAACTACCTGGGCCTGTCCGGCCACCCGGACGTGTCGGCGGCGGCGAAGGACGCCATCGACCGCTATGGCACGTCCGTGTCGGCCAGCCGCCTCATCTCCGGCGAGCGGCCGGTGCACGTGGAGCTGGAGGCGGCGCTCGCGAAGCTGGTGGGCGCGGAGGACGCGCTCGTCTACGTGGGCGGCCACGCCACCAACGTGACGACGCTGGGGCACATGTTCGGCCCGCAGGACCTCATCGTCTACGACGAGCTCATCCACGACAGCGTGCTGGGGGGCGCGGAGCTGTCCGGCGCCACGCGGCTGCCGTTCCGGCATCAGGACCTGGCGGGGCTGGACGCGCTCTTGACGCGCCGGCGCGGGGACCACGCCAACGTGCTCATCGTCGTGGAGGGCGTGTACAGCGCGGACGGCGACGTGCCGGACCTGGCCGCGCTCGTGGCCCTGAAGAAGCGCCACCGCGCCTTCCTGATGGTGGACGAGGCGCACTCGCTGGGCGTGCTCGGCAAGACGGGGCGCGGGGTGGGGGAGCACTTCGGCGTGGATGGCCGGGACGTGGACCTGTGGATGGGCACGCTCAGCAAGTCGCTGGCGAGCTGCGGCGGCTACATCGCGGGCTCGCGCAAGCTGGTGGAGTACCTGCGCTACACGTCGCCGGGCTTCATCTACAGCGTGGGCATGCCCCCGTCGAACGCGGCGGCGGCGCTCGCGGCCATCCAGGTCATGCAGCGCGAGCCGGAGCGGGTGACGCGGCTGCACGAACGCGTGAAGCTCTTCCTGTCGCTCGCGCGGGAGTACGGGCTGGACACCGGCACGTCGGCCGGCTCCGGCGTGGTGCCGGTCATCGTGGGGGACACGCTCCAGGCCATCCGCCTGTCGGGCATCCTGATGGACCAGGGCATCAACGTGGCGCCCATGATCTACCCCGCGGTGGCCAACGACGGCGCGCGGCTGCGCTTCTTCATCTCCTCGCTTCACACCGAAGAGCAGATCCGCCACACGCTCGAGACCGTGGCCCGGGAGCTTTCGCGGCTCAAGCGCGACTTCTCCGGCAGCTTCGAGGTGATGACGCTCAAGGCCTCGCCGGACGAGCACCCCAACATGACGCTCGCGCGCGAGGGCTTCGACGGCTTCGTGACGTTGGACCTGCCGGCGCTGTCGCGGCAGCTCGCCCCGGACGTCGTCTACCACTTCCCGGGCCGCAGCCCGCTCGCGGGCGCGCACAAGGGCAAGGACGCGGTGCTGGACTTCTTCGTCAACGCGTTCCGCTACACGGTGGGCACGCTCAACGTGCGGCTCAAGGAGCTGCTCGCGGACGCGAACCACGCGGTCCTCTACTGGAGCAACACCGCGCACCTGCCGGGCACGGACCTGCGCCTGTCGGCGGACATCTGCGAGGTGCTCACCCTCAAGGACGGCAAGGTGGTGGAGGCCCACTGGTTCGTCGACAACCAGCGCGCCTTCGACGAGTTCGTCACCCAGGGCGCGCGCTTCATCGAAGCGCACGAGGCGGCCGTCGGAGGAACGCGATGAACGCGCTCCAGTCGCAGGTGGAGGTCGCCCGCCGCAGCCTGGAGGCGCTGGCGGGCGCGGATGCCGCCACGCTCTCCGGCTACCTGGACGAGGCCTCCGTGTTCCGCTTCCGGGGCGACGTGCCCCTGGCGGGCGAGCACCGGGGCCCGGAGCACGTGGGGCGCTTCGTGCGCGACTTCGCGGCGCTGCTCTCCGCCCGGGGCGCTCGCCTGGAGGTGGCCCACGTCGTCCCGGGCCCCGAGCATGTCTACGCACGCTTCCGGGTGACGGCCCCTGCGTCGCCCGGCCGTGCCCCGGTGGAGCTGGGGGGTTGCTTGATGACCCGGGTCCGTGAAGGCCACATCCTGGAGTCCTCGTTGCTGCTGGACGACGCCTACGCGTTCCAGCGCGACCTGGGATAAGACGACACCCCCGCGTGGGCATGCTGCCCGATGAAAGAGGAAGGTCTCCCTTGGCGATGAAGGTTCTGAAGACGCTGGGCGCACTCCTGGCGCTGCTGCTGCTGGCGGTGGTGGGCATGGGCTTCTGGGGCGGCTCGAAGGTGTCCGAGGTCGTGGACGCGCCGCTGCCGCCGCTGGTCGCCGCCACCGACCCGACCCAGGTCGAGCACGGGCGCGCCATCTTCCGCGCCGTCTGCGAGGACTGCCACCGGCAGGACAGCAGCGGCCGGGTGACGGGCGGCGCCATGAAGGGCGTGCCGTCGTTCCTCGGGAAGTTCTACTCGGCCAACATCACCGCGCACCGCGAGGCGGGCATCGGCGCGATGAGCGACGGGGAGCTGGCGCGCGCCATCCGCTACGGCATCAAGCGCGACGGCCGGCGCGTCCTCATCATGGGCCACTACGGCCTGGATGACGCGGACCTGTCCGCGGTGATGGGCTTCATGCGCTCCGACGACGCGCTCTTCGCCGCGGATCCGCAGGCGCAGCCGAAGTCGGAGACGGGCCCGCTGGGCAAGGTCGTGATGGCGGTGATGCTGGGCAAGGTGCCGCTCGACCGTCCCGCGTCCGGCCTGAAGGCGCCCCCCAGGGGCGCGACGGTGGAGTACGGCCGCTACCTGGCGCACAACGTCTATGAGTGCGCGGGCTGCCACACGCCGGGCCTCAACCCGTCGAAGGTGGACGGCGACAAGGCCTTCTCCGGCGGCTTCAAGTACTCGGAGACCCCCACGAGCGTCGTCTACTCCAGCAACCTCACCCCCCACGAAACGGGGCTCAAGGGATGGACGCAGCCGCAGTTCACCCGCGCCATGCGTGAAGGCATCACGCCCAATGGGTACGTGATGCGCCCGCCCATGCGCCGCTTCCGCGGCATGGACGACGTGGAGGCGGAGGCGCTCTTCCGCTTCTTCGAAAGCCTGCCCGCCATCGACCATGAGATTCCCCAGGGCAGCGTCCCGCGCGTGAAGGCCGCGCAGGGCACCCCCGAGCAGCTCTTCACCAGCCTGGGCTGCGCGGTGTGCCACCAGGAGGGCGCCAAGTTCCGCGCCATGCTCAAGCAGTCGCGCGCGAAGCCCACGGTGGAAGTGGCGAAGTGGATCCGCAACCCGGAGTCCATCGCGCCCGGCACGCAGATGCCCACCTACAGCGAGCTGCTGGACGAAACGCAGGCCCTCTCGCTCGCCGGCTGGGTGCAAGAGCAGGCCGCCCTGATCCCCTAGATCCAGGACGTTCTGGTATAACGCGGCCCCCCTGCTCTGGACTCCCCCATGATGACCCCCCGCAGTCGAGTCGAACGCGTCGCCGCGTGGATGGTGACACACCCCAAGACGCTGCTCTTCGTCTTGTTGGCCATCATCGCGGTGAGCGCCAGCGCCCTGCCGCGCCTGAAGATGCAGGCCGGCTTCGAGGCGCTGACGGACCGCACGTTGCCGGAGCAGCGGGTGCTGGACACCGTGGTTGAACGCTTCGTGGGCGACAACCTCATCGTGCTCGCCTACGAGGCGGATGACGTCTTCTCGCGGCCCGCGCTGGAGACGGTGTACGGGCTGTCGGAGGACCTGCAGGGGCTCACCATCAAGCACCCGGACGGCGCGGAGGTCCGCCCCGTCGCGCGCGTGGACAGCCTCACGCACGTGAAGGACGTGGTGGGCGCGGACCTGAGCTTCCGCGCGGAGCCGCTCGTGCCGCAGCCGGTGCCGCAGGACGCGGCGGCGCTCGCGCACATCCGTGAGCGGGCCCTCTTCAACCCGCTCATCTCCGAAGGGCTGCTGTCGCCGCAGGACCCCAAGCTGGCCATGGTCGTGGTGCGGCTCATCCCGGACCTGTCGGACGACGACAACACCGCCACCGTGGCGAAGGTGCAGGCCCTGGTGGAGAAGGCGAAGGCCACCGGCGGCGTGAAGGCCTTCTACGTGACGGGGACGCCCACCATCCTCGCGGAGCTGGGCGCGTTCATGCAGCGCGACCTGAACGTCTTCATCCCGGCGCTGATGGTCTCCATGTTCGTGCTGCTGCTCGTGTGCCTCCGCCGGCTCGCGGGCGCGGTGCTGGCGTTCGTCAACATGATGGTGGCGCTGGTGGCGGGCCTGGCCATGTTCCCGCTTTTGGGCCGCTCGATGACGAACTGGTCCGTCATCGTCGCGCCGGTGGTGCTGGTGCTGTCCACGGCGCTGCTCATCCACTTCCTGTCGGAGCTGGCGCACCACGCGAAGGAGCAGGGCGGCCGGGAGGTCGTGGAGTCCACGCTGGCGGAGCTGCTCATCCCCGCGACGATGTGTGAGTTCACCACCATCATCGGCTTCGGCTCCATCGCGGTGAGCAACATGCCGGCGCTGCGCGACTTCGGCATCACGTCCGCGCTCGCCATCGTGGCCGTCTTCCTGACCACGATGACCATGGTGACGCTGGCGGCGCTGTGGAAGCCGCCGTCCTTCTGGGTGGCGCCCGGCAGCCTGGGCGTGTCGCCCTTCTTCACGAAGTGGGTGGGCCGCTACACGGCCGCGGTGCAGCGCCGTCCGCTGCCCATCCTCATGGTCAGCATCGTCCTGCTGGTGCTGGGCGCCGCGGGCATCCCGCGCATCTACACGGACTCCAACCTCCAGGAGAACCTGGGGCACGCGACGCCGGTGCGCGCGGCCACGGAGCTGGTGGACAACCGCCTGGGCGGCGCCAGCGCGCTCGTCATCTCCCTCAAGCACGACAAGGAGGGGCACTTCCTGGAGCCGGAGGCGCTCCAGCGCGTGGAGGCGCTGGAGGAGTTCCTGCGCAAGGACCTCAACGCGAAGGTCGTCACGTCGCCCGCGGACTACATCAAGCTGATGCACCGCGGCTTCTTCGGGGATGATCCGAAGGAGTACCGGCTGCCGGAGACGCGCGAGCAGACCGCGCAGCTCTTGCTGCTCAACGGCGACGACAGCTTCGCGGAGTACCTGGACCCGTCGCGCGGCTGGGCGCGCGTGGTGGTGCGCTACAACGAGCACAGCGTCGCGAAGCAGAACGTCATCTTCGACCAGGTGGACGCGTACCTCGTGAAGCACTTCCCGGCGTCGGACGGCTACGCGGCGGTGGCCACGGGCGACAACCGGATGCTCGTGAACACCATCGACCGGCTGGTGCAGAGCCAGATGGGCAGCCTGGGGCTGGCGTTCATCCTCATCTTCGGGCCCATCTTCATCGTGCTGCGCTCGGTGCGCGCGGGCCTCTTCAGCATCCCGTCCAACATCTGGCCCGTCATCGTCATCCTGGGCGTGATGGGGTGGATCGGCGTGCCGCTCAACGAGGCCACGTCGATGATCGCCTCCATCGCGCTGGGCATCGTGGTGGACGACACCATCCACTTCCTGGAGTACTTCCGCTCGCGGCTCGCGGAGCACGACGACCGGGAGCGCGCGCTGCGCGAGACGATGCTCGTGAAGGGCGCGGGCGTGTCCATCTCCACGCTCGTCTTCACCATGGGCTTCGGCGTGCTGATGCTCTCGCAGTTCCCGCTGGTGTCCTGGTTCGGCCTGCTCACGGCGCTGGCCATCCTGCTGGGCATGGTGTCGGAGATGCTGGTGCTGCCGCCGCTGCTGGCCGCCACCCGCACGCGGCTGGGCGTTCCGGTCCGCACCCCTGCCAGCCACCCGGCGGGGGACACGGTGCCGTCGCTGCCCGGGACCGGTGCCTGAGAGCGATCCTGCCGCGGACCCTGGAATTCGCGGCCTCCTCGCGCGTCTGACGCAGCAACTCGCGGTTTCCATTCCGCAATCCGGAGGACTCACCATGGAACGGTCGCAAAACCGGGGCACGGCCACGCGCCGCCTGCTCCTTGGAAGCGCGCTGGCGCTCGTGCTGGGGACCCCGGGTATCGGGGCCGCGGCGGACAGCGCCCAGGACCTGATGCGCAAGAGCGACAAGCTGCACCGGCTCAAGTCCGAACAGCTGCACATCACGCTGTCGCTGGAGGAGCAGGGCGGCACGCCGCGCAAGCTGTCCCTGGAGTCGCTCTACCAGACGGACGCGGATGGGGCGGAGAAGCTGCGGATGCGCTTCGACGCGCCCGCGGACGTGAAGGGCACCACCCTCCTGTCGGTGGACCCGGTGGGCGAGCCGGAGGCCGAGCAGTGGCTGTACCTGCCCGCGTTCCGCAAGACGCGCCAGCTGGGCGCGTCGGACCTCAAGGACCGCTTCGTCAACTCCGACCTCTGGTACGAGGACCTGAAGCAGCGGGACGTGGATGACTTCGCGTACACGCTCACCGGCACGGAGAAGCTGGGCGGCGCGGACTGCCACGTGGTGGAGGGCAAGCCCGCGCGCGAGTCGGTGGCCAAGGACTCCCCCTACGGCAAGGTGCAGGTGTGGCTGCGCAAGGACAACCTGATGCAGGTCCGCATGCGCTACTTCGACAAGCAGCTGCAGCCGGTGAAGTCGCTGGAGGGCTCGAAGCTCACGAAGGTCAGCGACACGGCGTGGCGCACGGACGTGATGACCATCGTCGACTTGAAGCGCAAGCACCGCACGGTCGTCACGGTGGACTCGCGGCAGGTGAATCCCACGCTGCCCGCGGACACCTTCAGCCGTCACGCGCTCGCGGGGCCGTGAGCTTGGGACGCCGTCGGCTCGCGGGCGCATGGGGGGCCGTGGGAGCGCTGCTCCTCGGCCTGTGGACGCCGACCGCGCTCGCGGCGGGCTGGGCGGAGGTGACGCCCGGCCTGGACGCGGAAGCGCTGCGCTCGCGGCTGGGGCCGCCGTCGTCGCGGTGGAAGACCCGCCACGGCGAGGTGCAGCGCTTCGTGGGCAAGCGCGCCCCGGAAGGCGCCCGCTCGCTGGAGGTCACCCTGGAGGCGCAGCACGTGCGCCGCCTCCAGGTGCAGCCCGTGGGCTGGACGCAGCAGCGGCTGGAGCGCGAGTACGGGCCCGCCTGCGCCACCCCGTCGGAGCCCGCGCCCTGCTGGGTGCGCGTCAAGGGCGGCGCACTGGTGTACGCGAAGCGGGGCCTCACGGCCCGCCTCAAGGGGCGGGCCGTCCAGTCGCTCGTCTTCGTGGCGCCGCCCGCCGTGTCCGCGCCGACCGTGACGAGCGCGACGCCACCGACGCCGGAGCCCGCCGCGGCGCTGGAGCAGAAGCCCACGGTGGAGGCGTCCAGCAACACGGCTCCGCCCGAGGCCGTGTCGCCGTCCTCCGGGGAGCCCGTGGCCTCGGCCGCGGAGCCCGCACCGTCCTTGGAGGCCTCGCAGGAGCCCGCCTCCCCCGCGCTGTCCGAAGATCCGGCCTGGGGTGAGGTGTCGGGCTTCACGCCGGTGACGGAAGAGCCGTCCACGCCAACGCCGACCTCCGCCCCCACCGAGACGCTGGGGGTGAAGGGGCTGGGGTTGAGCGGCAAGCTGCGCGTGCAGAGCTTCTTCGTCCCGGTGTCGCCCGCGGAGGGCAAGACGGTGGGGCGGCAGAGCGTGGACCTGTCGCTCAAGAGCGAAGTGACCTTCGGCGCGGGCCATGCCGCGGGCACGCTGGTGGCGCGCCGCGACTTCGCGGACAGCAGCCGCGACCGCTTCGACGTGGACGAGCTGTTCGTCACCCTCAAGGGCGACCACCTGCGACTGACGGCGGGCCGCCAGTTGGTGACGTGGGGCTCCGCGACGCTGACGAACCCCACGGACGTGCTCAACCCGGTGGACTACCGCGACGTGCTGCGCACGGAGAAGCGCGGTGCCTGGATGGCGCGCGCGGGGCTGGTGCTGGAGTCGTTCCTCGCGGAGGTCTACTACCTGCCCGTGCCGGAAGCGCACCTCCTGCCGTCCTTCACCGGCGTGGCGGACGACGGCACGCTCCAGAGCAGCTCGCCGTGGGTGGTGGGCTCGGTGGGCGGAGGCCCTTCGCCCATTCCCCTGCGCTACCAGGTGCGCAGCGAGTCCATGGGGTCGCCCACCCCGAAGAACGCCCAGCTCGCAGGGCGGCTGGCCTTCTCGCTCGCGGGCACGGACGTGTCGCTGGGCCAGGCGTACCTGATTGACCACCTGCCCACGCTGACGAGCTCCGTGCAGGTCGCGGATCCGCCCACGTCCGCGGACGTCACGCTGGCGCTGTCGTACCGCCGTCAGCGCGTCACCACGCTGGACGTGGAGCGGACCTTTGGCGGCCTGCGCGTCGCGGCCGAGGCCGCCCTCATCCACACCCTGCGCACCCGTCCGGAGGAGCCGGAGGACCGCTTCCTGTCCTACGTGCTGGGCGGCGACTACCAGACGCCCGAGTTCCTCGGCGACCACCAGCTGCGCTTCTTCCTGGAGTTCGCGCAGACGCGAGGCGTGGGCGCACCGCTGCGCGACGACTTCGTGCGCCGCCTGCGCTACCCGCTGGAGCGCGCGCTGTGGGGCCGGGTGGAGTGGCAGGCCGGGCGGCGGTGGACCGCGATGCTGACGGCCGCCACCGCGCTCAACCGGTATGACGTCCTCGTGCTGCCGGAGGTGGAGTTCAGCTTCTCGGACGTGCTGCGCGCCCGCGTGGGCGGCGCCATCCTCCGGGGGGACAAGAACAGCTTCTTCGGCAGCTACCGCGACAACTCCCGCGTGGAAGGCCTGCTCGAAGCGTCCTTCTAGGCCACCGCCGGGCGCTCGCACCGCCGCGCCCGGCAGGAAGGCCGCTTTCAGCCCAGGACGGGCAGGGTGCCGTCGCGCAGGCCTTCGTTGCAGGCGCGCCGCCGCAGCTTGCCGCTGGACGTCTTGGGCATGCCGCCCGTGGGCAGGACGGCCACGGTGTGGGCCTGCACGTCGAAGTTCTCGGCGATCGCCTGACGGACGGTGTCCACCAGCGCCGCGAGCTGCTGACGCAGGGCCTCTGGCGGCAGCTCCTCCGCCTGGGTGCGCTCCAGCTCGAACGCGATGCCCAGCCGCTCCTCGCCGTTCTCCTCCATGGCGAACGCGGCGCAGCAGCCCCGGCGCACCAGCGGGTGCGCTGCTTCCACCACCTGCTCCAGGTCGGTCGGGTAGAGGTTGCGCCCGCGGATGATGATGAGCTCCTTCAGGCGCCCCAGCAGGTAGAGCTGTTCGCCGTCCAGGCACCCCATGTCGCCGGTGCGCAGGAAGGGCCCGTCACCGTTGGCGAGCCGCGCGCCGAAGGCCGCCTGCGTCTCCTCGGGGCGCTGCCAGTAGCCGTTCGCCACCTGCGCGCCCTGGACCCAGAGCTCGCCCACGGCCCGGGGCGGCAGGGGCTCCCGCGTCTCCGGATCCACGATGAGCAGCCGGTCCACCCACGAGCGCCCGTAGCCCACCACGCGCTGCGCCTGGAGCGTCCCGGCGGGGACCTCCACCAGCTTGCGCAGGCGCATCGACTCCGCGTCCACGCTGATCTCCTGGAAGGGCGTGTTGCGCAGCTGCGTGCTCACCATCAGGGTCGTCTCCGCCAGCCCGTAGCAGGTGAGGAAGGCGGTGGGCCGCAGGCCCACGGGCGCGAAGAAGGCGTTGAAGCGATCCAGCGTGTGGGGGCGGATGGGCTCCGCGCCGTTGAGCAGCATCCGCAGGTTCGACAGATCCAGCTCCGCGCGCTTCTTCTCATCCACCCGGCGCAGGCACAGCTCGAAGGCGAAGTTGGGCGCCACGGTCATCTCCGCCCGGTACTTCGTCAGCGCCTGGAGCCAGCGCATGGGCCGCTGCAGGAAGTCCAGCGGGGACATGAAGACGAAGTGCGCGTCCACCACCATGCTGTGCAGCGCGAACATCAGGCCCATGTCGTGGAACATCGGCAGCCAGCTGACGTTCACCGGCCGCCCGCTGAAGGGCGTGAAGGCCACCACCTCCAGCCGCCCGTTCGCGATGACGTTGCGGTGCGTGATGACGACGCCCTTGGGGATGCCCGTGGACCCCGACGTGTACTGGATGAACGCCGTCTCCCACGGGTCGAGCTTCGGATCCGTCCACGCGTCCTCGCTCCCCTCGGGCAGCGCGTCGATGCACACCCACGGGATGCGCCGCAGCTCCGGCGCCTCCTGGTCGATGATGGACTCCATCATCTCCCGCAGGAAGCTGGTGGTGAGGATGACGCTGGGGCTCGCGTCCTGGACGATGGCCCGGAAGCGCGGCAGCGTCTGCTGCAGGCGCATGGGGTTGGGCGGATACGTCGGCACCGCCACCAGGCCGCCGTACATGGCCCCCAGGAAGCCCGCCAGGAAGTCCAGCCCGGGCGGGAACAGCAGCAGCGCCCGGCCCCCCCGGGGGTGGGTGGGCTGCAGGGCGGCCCCCACCCGGCGACACCAGGTGTCCAGGTCCGCGGAGGTGTAGCTGCCTGCCTCCTCGCCATCCACCAGGAAGGTGAAGAGCGGGTGGTCCGGCGTCAGTGCCCGGCGATCTCGCAGCAGGGCGACAAGGTTGGGGGACTCCAGCAGAAGGGCCATGGCCCGCCAGCTTACCAAGTTGCGCGGTGAAGGCGTCCCAGCCCCCCGGTGAAACCTAGAACGGGTAGATCATCAGGACGAAGATCAGCAGGAACCCCACGTGCCAGGCGGTGACGAGGCTGACGAACCGGCCGCGCAGGTTGCCCACGAGGGCGGCCTCGCCCGAGCCCTGGACCGCCACGGCGAGCTGCTTCTTGGTGGGGTCCAACCCCAGCTTCCCGATGAGGGCCAGCACCACGGTCAGTCCAAACCCGGCCCAGAAGCGCCACGGCGCCGTGACGAAGCCCTGGGTCGTCTGCATCAGCCCCAGGCCCGTCAGGAGGGTCAGGGCGGCGGCGGGGATCATGATCTTGTCCGCCCGCGCCACCTGTTCAGGGATGAGGTCCACGTACGGCCGGCCCCGGGCGAGCGTGCGCAGGATGTCGAGAGGGGAGGTGATGGACGCACCGAGCCAAACACCCATCGCGAGCAGGTGGAGGCCCTTCAGCAGGTAGTAGATCATGGCGGATTGCCACGGTACGCGAGGCGTCCGGAGCGGGCAATGTCAAGGGTTGGGGGCCGGTAATTGTCACGGCTGGACACGGGTGCTAGAAGTCGGCTCCTGGTCCCCCGCGTTTGCTACCCGTGCCCGACATGATTCGTTCGACCTTCGTGCGCAGCGCCCTGTGTGCGCTCCTGGTGCCCACACTGTCCTGCAATCTGCTGGACGTGAATGACGACGAGGACGTGAGCGGACGTGGCGCGCGCGTCTTCGACCCGTACCAGTCGTCCGCCTCGGGTGCCATCCGCCTGAGCCTTCAGCAGTTCAACGGCTGCGCCATCCTGCCCAACGGCCTCGCGGTCTCCAAGGGCACGCTGAACCTGCCGGACTACCCGGACACCTGCCCGGACCTGGCGGCCACCGACCCCACCAGCGTCCGCAGCAAGCCCACCGGCACGCTGCGCCTGATGGCCGGCACGAAGTACTTCCTCAATCAGCTCACGCTGAGCGACATCGTGCTCAACAAGCACACCAACACGTCGGACCTCACCCAGGCCGTGCGCTGGATGAAGTACGAGTCGCGCTTCCGCAACCTGGACTGGGGAGACCTGGGCAAGGTGTCGGACACGTGGACGTTCAACACCGGCATCGAGGGCTTCTCCCAGGACGCGTGGACGCGCGAGGTCCTCTTCGACAACGCCCGCTGGCGCCGCGTGACGGACGACACCTTCACCGTGGAGATCCTCGACGCGGACGGCGTGACGCCGCGCATGACGCCGGTGGTGTACTCGCGCGGGGACTTCCTCGCGGACTCCGCCAGCGGAGGCCACACGCGCCTGGGCTGGCGCATGGAGACGGTGCAGGCGCCCCAGTTCCCGGGTGACACCGCCCCGCACCCGCTGCCGGTGCTCTTCGGCCAGCCCCCGTCGCCGCCCGCGTACCGCACCATGGTGAAGATGGACATGGTGGGCAGCACCAACCCCTTCAAGACCTTCGAAGCGCCCTTCATCCCCGGCGCCGCCATCCTGAAGGTGACGTGGAGCCAGCTGCCCAACGAGCCGTTCCTCTTCCCCATCGAGCTGGTGACCCAGGACAACCTGGCCCCCACGTGCGCGAACGCGGAGGGCCAGCCGGTGGTTTGCGGCTTCGGCGTCGACCCGCGCTTCAAGTTCAGCACGCCCGCCAACGGCAAGGGCTACTACGAGCCGGCGGAGTCGTTCCGCCTGTTCCTCGACCTGCGCGACGGCGACGGCAACCAGATGCTGCCCGCCGGCGTGCTGCCCAGCGGCAAGGACTTTCTGGCGGACAACTCCAACGGCCTGCTGTACCC
This sequence comes from Corallococcus llansteffanensis, assembly GCF_003612055.1. Taxonomy (GTDB): domain Bacteria; phylum Myxococcota; class Myxococcia; order Myxococcales; family Myxococcaceae; genus Corallococcus; species Corallococcus llansteffanensis. The sequence continues at coordinate 34,101 of NZ_RAWB01000009.1, read as the reverse complement.
CACGCAGACCAACTACTTCGCGCTGATCGAGCGCGACGCCCAGCCGGCCTACATGGTCGCCGGGCCCCTGCAGAATCTCCGGGTGCGCAGCGATCCCCAGCTCAAGGCGCCGTACTGGTCCGCGGACGCGGAGTCCATCGGCCTCGTGGATGACCTGGCCACGCTCAGCGCTTTCCCGGGCGTCTACGGCTCCACCTGGACGACGCGCTACACGGTGGATCTGCCCAAGGACGCGGAGCCGGGCACGTACGTGGCCATGGTCAAGAGCCACCGCTACTTCCTGGGCGAGCGCGTCGCGAAGATGAACGCGTACTTCTTCCAGGTGGGCCAGGCCGAGCCCACGACGTACCCGAACTCCGTCGGCAACTGCCAGCTGTGCCACCGCGGCGTGCTGTCGCTGGACAACCTGCGCCACGGCATGGGCGTGGACCACGTGGAGGCCTGCAAGACGTGCCACCAGCGCGACAGCGACTTCGTGGCGCGCATCCAGCAGGTGATCCACTCGGTGCACAACACGTCGCCGCGCTTCACGCAGAACAAGACGGACTGCACCGTGTGCCACCTGACCCGGGAGAGCGCGCTGCGCCCCAGCATCAACGTCTGCGCCTCCTGCCACCCGTCGGTGCACGGCGACGAGTACTTCTCCGAGCAGTTCAGCGCCAAGGGCGACCCCAACCGCTTTGGCAACTGCGCGCAGACGTGCCACGCGCAGTCCACGCCCCGTGGCCACATCCTCCCCGAGAACTGACCGAGACCTCCCGCCATGAACCGCTCACTGCGTCTGGTGTCCGTCCTGAGTGCGCTGGCTGTCGGAGCCGGCTGCGAATCCAACCCGTCCACGGAAGTGGTGGGCACGCCCATCGTGAACACGCCGGAGTTCCAGGATACGGACCTGGCGGTGCTCACCACGCGCGTGTCCGGCTTCGCCTGGGATCCGGAGGCGTTCTTCTTCAGCTGGATCACGAACGGGGGGCCCGCGAGCCCCATCACCCCCATCATCTCCGAGATCAACCCGCTCTTCCTGCGCTCGGTCACCCAGAACGCCCAGGTCACCATGCTGGATCCGGTGCTGGGCAAGCCGGCGGTCGCGCCCGTCGCCGCGGCGGCCAACGGCTTCTGGGTGTCGCCCTCCGTGCCCAGCCGCGCCTCGCCGCCGTTCTTCTCGCTGAACGCGGGCGGCGGTTCGCTGCCCACCACGCAGCCCCCGGGCACGCCGCCGACGCTGCCGCCCATCCCGCCCGTGGGCCGCTACCTGCCCACGGTGACGCTGCGGCCCATCGCGACGAACCACAGCATGTGCGTGCTCCAGGAGTCGCTCGCCATCGGTGACAACGGCATCCTGGACGCCGTCGCGCGCTACCTGACGGCCACGGGCACGCCCACCACGGCGCTGGACTTCGTGGACCCCACGAAGTTCCACGGCGTCAACGTCTTCTGGCTCTTCCAGCCGGGCTTCCCCATGCTGCGCGCCCCGGCGCCGGGCACCACCATCGAGGCCACCTCCGGCCAGGTGTTCAACGTCGCGTGGCAGCCGCCCGGTGCCCCCGGCCTGCCCCCGGGCCTCCAGTCGCCGCGCGGCTTCATCGTGCAGGCGGGCTCGCCCACCAGCGGCCTGGGCATCATCGTCGTCACGCAGCCCGCGTCCGGCCCCAAGGCCCCGGGCGTGCGCTTCACCGTGCGCGACGACACCACGGACGCGGCCAACCGTCGGCCGTGGAAGTTCGACCCCATCAACGCCCCCATCGTCCCGGGCGTCATCACCTTCGCGGGCCTGCAGATCCGCCCGTCGACCTTCGAGCCGCCCAACCCCTACGGCCCGGTGAACGGCGCCCACCTCTGCCTGCCGTAGCAGGGGGGCCGTTGGTGGCCTGAAGCCAGCAGCACGCCGACAAGGGCCTTTCCCCGGGAAGGTCCTGTCGTCGCCGTCACCCGGGAAGGGCTCCGGGTGGCTTCAGTCGTGCGTTCCCACGTGGAGGTCGCCGTGGCGCACGCAGACCCAGTGGAAGGCGCAGGAGCAGGCCACCGCGCGCGCGTGCGTGCAGCAGCGCCCTCCGAAGTGCTCCGGCAGCGGCTCCGGCGTGGCCAGGGGCGGCTCGGGCAGCTCGCGCGGTGCGCCCCGGCCGGAGTCCGCGGGCACGCTGCCGCAGCAGCCTCGGGTGAGGCACGCGGGACACAGGGACAGCTCGCAGTGCGCGCACCAGTCGAACACCTCTCCGGCGGTGCCACGGCGCTCACAACCTCCACAGGCGTCGAACATGGGCGGCCTCCAGGCTCACTGCGCACGAAGCTAGAGCAGGGGTCCGACATCACGGGCGGTGCGGGCAGCCTGCCGCCCCGGGCAGGGAAGCGATGGGTGGCGGACGCTCGCCTCCCGGAGCTTCCACGGGAGGACGGCAACGGCACCGCACGCCGGTCCGTGATCCCTTGCGGCCCTGGCCGCGGATTCGCATGGAACAGGGGTGGGCATGCGGTTCAGGACCCCCGGGAGGCCGTCGCCATGCGCAGACAGCGCCGCATCATCGGAGTGTTCGGCTCCGGAAAGGAGTCCCACGAGGCGTGGGTGATACCGCTGGCGCGGTGGATCGCGGAGGCCGGCTTTGATCTGCTCACCGGCGCGGGCGGCGGCGTCATGAGCGCGGCGGCGGGCGCCTTCGTCGCGGTGGAGGGACGGCGGGGCGCGGCCATCGGCATCATCCCCGGCACCGTGGGGGCGGACGGCCGCTACCAGCCCCGCCCGGGCTATCCGAACACGGACATCGAATTGCCCATCTACACGCACCTGCCGCTCAGCGGCGAGCAGGGCACGGACCCGATGAGCCGCAACCACATCAACGTGCTGACGCCCCACGCGCTGGTGGCGCTGCCGGGAGGCGCGGGCACCGCCGCGGAGGCCGCCCTGGCGCTGCGCTATGGCAAGCCCCTCATCCTGCATGGGCCCCCGGAGGCCTTCCGCCGCTTCCCCGCGGAGGCCGAGCGTACGACCTCCCTGGAGCGGGTCACCGAGTTCCTCCTGGCCGCCACGCGTTAAGGGGGGGAGGCGCCCCACGGGGTTGGAAAAGATTCTAGGATGGACACGTGGGGTCGGGCGCGCCCAGCACGGGGACGCCTCGCCGTCGCCACGTTCGCCACCATGATCAACCCCGACTATCCGCTGGCCAGCTGGTTCCTCGCGCTCTCCACGTCACTCTTCCTGGTCCTCTACGCACTGCCGTTGCTGTTCGCCCCGCTGCGCTGGGCGCGCAAGTTCGGGTGGGAGCTGCCCACGGGCAACAACGACCTGACCGTCTACTTCGCCCGCTGCCTGGGCGGACTCGCGCTGGCCGTCATCATCGCGGTGGTGCAGTTCATCCCGGACCCGAAGAGCCACCTGGTCATCTTCGAGCTCATCGGCCTCATTGGCGGGGTGATGACGGCGATCCACGTCTGGGGCGCGGTGATGAAGCAGCAGCCCTGGAGCGAGACGGCGGAGATCCCCCTCTACGGAGCGGTGTGCGTGGCGGCCCTGTGGCTGCGCTACGCCACGCTGTCCTGAGCCCAGGCCCCCGGGATGCCCTCCGAGCAGCACATCGATCCTGTCGTCGCGACGCTGGCGCCCTACATGCCGGCGGCCATCCTCGCGCGGCTGGCGCACCACGAGGCGGAGGCCCTGCCCCGGGTGGAGCCCGTGCGGGGCGCCATCCTGCTGCTGGACATCGCGGGCTTCACGCCCATCGTGGTGGGGCTGAGCGGCGCGGGCCCTCGCGGCATCGACGCGCTCCAGCGGCTGCTCACGAACTACTACACCGAGATGATCGACGTGGTGCGCGACCACGGCGGTGACATCTACCAGTTTGCCGGGGACTCCATCCTCGCGTGCTTCGAGTCCGCGCCCGGGGAGGCGGACGGCGACGTCGTGCAGCGCGCCGCGGTGTGCGCGCTGAGCGTGCAGCGGAGGCTGGCGCGCTTCGCCCGGCTGGAGCTGTTGGGCCAGCGCTTCGGCGTGTCGTCGCGCATCGGCATCGGCTTCGGCGAGTCGAACCGCATCGTGATGGGCGCCACCGGCCTGTGGATGCACCCGGCGCTCGTGGGCGAGCCGCTCGCGCAGGCGGTGGGCGCGGAGAAGCAGTCCACCGTGTCGGAGGTCGTCCTCAGCCCCCGGGCCTGGAGCGCGCTGCCGGAGTCCGCGCGCCGGGGTGAGGAGCGCGCGGGGGGCAACCACCGGCTGGCCCTGGACGCGCCGGTGGAGGCCGTCAAGCGGCCACTGCCCGCGCCCGCGGGAGGCTCGGAGCTGGTGGGGCGGTGCGCGCTCCTGCTGAACCCGGTGCTCTTCACGAAGATCACCACCGCGCACCAGGAGTTCTCCGGCGACTTCCGCGACGTCACCTGCTTCTTCGTGCGCTTCACGCACGCGCCGTCGGACGGGGACCCCACGTCGTTCACCCGCGACCTGAACGCCTACTACGAGTTCGTCCAGCGCGAGAGCGCGCACCACGGCGGCGTGCTGCTGATGACGGACTTCACGGACAAGGGCAACGTGCTCTACGTCCTGTTCGGCGCGCCCACCGCCCAGCAGAACAAGGAGGTGCTGGCGTGCCGGCTGGCCTGCAAGCTGCTCAAGGCCCGGGACGCCTTCCCCTTCCTGGACGAGCTGCAGATCGGCATCGCCACCGGCCACGCCTACTGCGGGGACATGGGCTCGCCGTGGCGCAAGGGGTACTCGGCGCTGGGCGAGGTCGTGAACATGGCCGCGCGCCTGATGACGCACGGGCGCGCCAGCGGCGTGCACCTGTGCGCCAACACGCAAGGGCGGCTGCACCAGGGCGGCTTCGCCACCGAGTTCGTGGAGGACGCGAAGCTCAAGGGCGTCTCGCGCACGGTGCCCGTCTACCGGCTGCTGGGGGAGACGCGCCGCAGCCTGTTCATCAAGGGCCAGGGCGACATCGTCGGCCGGCGCCAGGAGCTGGTGGTGCTGCGCGAGGCGCTGGACGCGTCGCTCAACGGCCGGGGCCGGGTGTGCGTGGTGTCCGGCGAGGCCGGCATCGGCAAGTCGCGGCTGGGCGCGCGCGTGCTGGACGACGCGGAGGCTGGCGGCGCGTGGGCGCTGTACGGCATCTGCTACTCCTACGAGATGTTCACCCCCTTCTTCCCCTGGAAGGAGGTGCTGCTCCAGGCTTTCGGACTGGGTGACGCGGATGATCCGCAGACGCAGCTGGGGAAGCTGAGCCACGGGCTGGACGGCCTGGAGGACGTGGGGCCGGAGTGGATCCCCGTCATCGCGAACATCCTCGGCGTGTCGATGGAGGAGACGCCCGACACGGTGGGCCAGGACGCGCGCCGCAAGCAGCAGAAGGTGTTTCAAATCGTCTTCCAGCTCCTGGAGAAGCTCAGCCGCGCGCGGCCGCTGCTGCTCTTCTTCGAGGACCTGCACTGGGCGGACAACATCTCGCTGGACCTGCTCCAGTACCTCGCGCTGCGCCTGGGCTCGCACCGGATGATGGTGCTGGCGACGATGCGCCCGGGCGACCAGCTGCGCGGCCTGCGCGACCTGCCCGAGTACTGCCCCGTGGAGCTGTCCAGCCTGGACGACGAGGACACGCGCACGCTCCTGCGCGTGCACCTGCGCCTGTCGCCGCCGGACCTCGCGCTGGAGGAGCGGCTGCTCGCGAAGGTGCAGGGCAACCCGTTCTTCATCGAATCCATCGTGGATGGCCTGACGGAGCAGGGCTACCTGGGCCCCGCGGAGCCTGGCTCGGAGCGCATGGAGCTGAAGCGCGGCCTGCAGGACCTGCTGCTGCCGGACTCCATCCAGGACGTGGTGCTGTCGCGCATCGACCTCTTGAGCGAGACGGAGAAGCTGGTGGTGAAGGTGGCGTCCGTCATCGGGCGCGTCTTCACGCTGGACGCGGTGTCGGCGCTGGTGCCGGGCTCCATCGTGGGCCCGCGCCTGCGCGAGGCCATGGACACGCTGACGCGCCTGGGCCTCATCCTCCTGGAGTCGGAAGAGCCGTACACCTGCTTGTTCAAGCACATCGTCATCCGCGACGTGGCGTACAACACGCTGCTGGTGTCGGCGAAGGAGGACCTGCACCGGCGGCTCGCGCGCTACCTGGAAGCGCGCGCGAGCGACAACCTCGCCGGCTCCGCCGGTCTGTTGGCCTTCCACTTCCTCGCCGGCAACGTGGAGGACAAGGGCCTGGAGTACACGCTGATGGCGGCCCGCAGCGCGCGGGCGCAGTACGCCAACGACGACGCGCTCTACCACTACAACCGGGGGCTGGAGCTGCTGGGCACCGTGGCCCCGTTGGATCCGGAGGCGCTGCTGCTGAAGACGCGCCGGGTGATGCAGGAGCTGGCGGAGACGCTGCTCCAGGCGGGCAACTACGCCGGCGCCATCATCATGTTCGAGCAGTGCCTGGTGGACGAGGAGGAGGTCCCCCGTCAGGCGGAGCTGCACCTGGGCCTGGGCCGCGCGCACCAGGAGAAGGGCGAGTCCAGCCGCGCCACCCACCACCTGGAGCAGTCGCTCATCCTCCGGGGCCGGAGCCTGCCGCAGAGCCTGCCCGCGCTGGCGCTGCGCACGCTGGCGAACCTGCTCCTGCGGGGGCTGGCCACGCTCCTGCCCTTCATCCTGCGGCCGCTGCCCGCGGCGCGCCTGCCGCAGTACCTGCAGCAGCTGAGCACGCTCAACTCGCTCATCCGCATCTACTACTTCGCGGACATCACCAAGCTCACCTGGGCGACGCTCGTGTCCACCAACATGGCGGAGCGCTCGCGCAGCGACTACGCCATGAGCCTGGCCAGCGGCTACTACGCCACGCTGCTGTTCGGCGCCGGGCTGCTCAAGCGCTCGCGCTACCACGGCGAGCGGGCGCTGGAGTACGCGCGGCGCTCGAAGGACCCCGTGGCGGAGGGGCTCGCGCTCAGCCGGCTGGGCATCCAGGCCTTCTTCGCCAACGAGCTGAAGCGCTCGCGCGACTTCCAGGAGCAGGCCGTGTCCACGCTGCGCGTGGTGGGCGAGCGCTGGGAGCGCCAGACGTCCCTGATGATGCAGGCGACGGGTGAGTTCCTCTGCTCGCGCTTCAAGACGGCGGAGGAGCTCTACGAGCAGATGAAGACCATTGGTGTGGAGCTCAACGCGCTGATGCACCAGGGCTGGGCGCACTCGTGGGCGCCCATGTGCCGCTACCTGCTGGGCGAAGGTGACGTGGGCGAGCTGTGCGCGGAGCTGGAGCAGGGCCTGCGCATCAGCGAGGAGGTGGCGGACCTGGCCAACCAGTGCGCCAGCCTCAACCATCTGGCCAACGTGACGGTGCGCGAGCACCAGGTGGAGGAGGCGGCGCTCGTCGCGGTGCGCTGCTTCAAGAGCATCTGGAGCTACCAGGTCCTCGTGCCCTTCCTCCAGGTGGGGTTGGTGGACGCGGCGGAGGCGGCCCTCTTCGCGCTGGAAGAGGGCGCCACGGTGGTGCCGCGCAAGAAGCTGCTCAAGGTCGTGCGGCTGGCGTGCCTCAAGGCGCGCGTGATCTCCCGGCTGTACCCCTACCTCAAGGGCCCGGCGCTGCGCGTGACGGCGCGCTCCCTGCGGCTGCGCAAGGGGGCCAAGGCCGCGGAGCCCGTGTTCCTGGAGGCCATCGCCGTGCTGGAGGCGAGCCCCAACCGCTGGGAGACGGGCGTCGCCTACTTCGACGCGGCGGTGGCGCTGCCGCACCGTCGGGAAGCCTTCCTGGCCCGCGCGCGCGAAATCTTCACGGAGGTGGGGGCCCAGGCGGAGCTGCGCCGCATCGACCGGCTCCAGGCCTCCGCGCAGGCCCTGCTGCCCGCCGCGCCTCCGCTCCTGTCGTCCCAGGCCCGGGGCGGCCAGGACGCGCGCGTGATGTGAGCGGTGCGCCCGCGAATCCGGGCGCAATCCTTGTCCCGTCGGCCCCGGCCCCTAGACTGCGGGCTCCACCTTCCGCTCCCGCACCGGGTCATGACCCCCGCTCCGCTCCGCTTCCAGGCCAGTCCCGTCATCGTCGGCTACATGCTCGTGGTGCACGCCCTGGCCGCGCTGGCCTTCGTGCTGCCCTGGCCCCCGCACGCGCTGCCCGTAGCGCTGGCGGTGTACGTGACCATCGGGCTGGGCACGACGGTGGGGCTGCACCGCCTGCTGTGTCACCGCGCCTTCTCCTGTCCCCGCTGGGTGGAGTACGCGCTGGTGACGGTGGCCATGCTGACCGCGCAGGGCAGCCCGCTGCTGTGGGCCGCCACCCACCGGCTGCACCACGCGAAGGCGGACGCGGAAGGGGACGTGCACTCGCCCGTGCGCGGCTTCTGGTACGCGCACATGGGGTGGATCCTCAACGAGGCGTCCACGGACGACGACGGCTGGCGCACCTGGTGCCGCGACATGGCGGAGGACCGCTACTACCACTGGCTCTTGCGCTTCCGCATCGTGCCGCAGGTGCTGGCGGTGCTCGTGGTGGGGCTGACGTTCGGCTGGCGCACGGTGCCCGCGTACTTCTTCCTGCCGGTGGTGTGCTGGATGCAGAGCACCTACGCGGTGAACTCGGTGTGCCACGCGAGGTTCGGCGTCCGCGTCCACGACACGCGCGACCGCAGCCGCAACGTGTGGTGGGTGGGCGTGCTGGCGCTGGGCGAGGGCTGGCACAACAACCACCACGCCTTCCCCGCGTCCGCGCGACACGGCTGGGTGTGGTGGCAGTGGGACCCGGGCTGGCTCTTCATCCGCTCGCTCCAGGCCCTGGGGCTCGCGTGGGACGTGAGGCTGCCCTCGCGGGTGCGCTGAAGCTCCGGAGCCGGCTCCGGAAGCCGGTCAGGTCACGAGCTGGGGCTTCAACCCCAGCGCCGTCATCTGCTGGACGTCCCAGTCCTCCAGCGCGTCCAGGCCCGCGATGTAGCGGCGCGCCGAGTTCTTCACCGGGTTGCGGATGCTGACGATCTCCGGGCCGGAGAAGAGGATGGTCTGCTTGTAGCGCGGCATGTCGCTCATCATCAGCTTGGACGCGTAGTGCCGCGCGATGTTGGGCAGGCTGCCCAGCGTGCGGCACAGCCGGAGGAAGTGCTCCACCACCTCGGAGCCGTGGAGCTGCTTGGGCCGGTGGCACAGCGTGTAGCCGTCGTAGTCGCGGCTGGTGGTGCCGGGCAGCAGCCGGTCCTCGGCCTGCAGCTCGCGGAAGAAGGGCGTCTCCGGGTAGGGGCAGACGATGCCCAGGAACGTGACGGAGAAGTACTTCAGGTCCGCCAGGTACTCCGGCAGCCGGTACAGGTAGTCGTTGGTGTCGCCGTCCGAGCCGACGATGAGCCCGAAGGACAAGAGGATGCCGGAGGAGAAGACGCGGCGGATGACCGCGTCCACCTCCGACAGCTTGTTCTGGCCCTTGTTCATCGCCTTGAGCGAGTCCGGGTTGAGCGACTCCAGGCCGGTGTAGACGTAGCGGCAACCCGCCTTCGCCATCAGCTTCACCAGCGACTCGTCCTTGAGCACGTTGAAGGTGAGGGCGCAGCCCCAGGTCTTCTTCAGGGGGATGAGCGCCTCGCACAGCGCGCGCAGGTACTTGGGCGACCCGCCCAGGTTGTTGTCCAGGAAGACGAACGCGTCGTCCATCAGCCCCAGGTAGTTCGGGTTCCAGCGCATGCGCGTCTGGATCTCGTCGATGACGTCGGGGATGGGGCGGAAGCGGTAGCGCTCGTTGCCGGTGAGGACGCAGAAGTTGCACGCGAAGGGGCAGCCGCGCGACGCCTCGATGCCCGGCAGCCGCACCTTGTTGTGCGTGAAGTCGATGAGCTCGTACCGGTAGGGCCGGATGGCGGCGGCGCCCAGCGAGGGGTTGCTGTAGCGCGGCTTCAGCTCGCCCTTCTCGAAGTCCGCGACGAGCGCGGGCACGTTGGACTCCGGCTCGCCGGTGATGACCGCGTCGAAGTACAGCGCCGCGTCGTCGGGGAAGTAGCCCGCATGACGCCCGCCCGCCACCGTCGTCATCCCGCGCTTGCGGAAGAGGGTGGAGAGCACCTTGGTGTGCTCGTAGTACGAGTGCAGGTACGAGAAGAAGACCAGGTCCCAGTGCCGGTCCAACGGGAGGTCCGCCTCCTTCTCGTTGAAGATCTCCACCTCCGCGTGCTCCGGGCACAGGCCGGCGATCAGCTCCGGCACGGAGGACTGCATGATGGAGGGCTCCTTGATTCGCAGCCGGGTCGGATGGGTATACGTGGCGATGATGGCGATGCGCATGCGTGCGCTCCGGGCGAAAGGCGCGGAAGGAACGGCACGCACCCGCGCGCGAGAACACCGCCGGACTGCGTCCCCCCTCCGTGGGCGTGAGAATCACCCGGAGTCCGGGCCCTGGCAACGGATTCACGCTGGGAGCGCCGCACTCCGCGTGCTTCCGGTGCCAGCGGACGACCCAGGAGGACCTATCTCGCGGGGGGGCCGCGCTGATAGATATTTGAAACATGGATGACTCCCCCAAGCCGACCTCCCGTGGTTGGTCGTTTCAGCGTTATTTCTGGATCTCCGTCGCCTGTGCCGCGCTCCTGGGCGCGCTGACCCTGCGCGTCGGCTTCATGCCGGATGACTACATCTGGCTGGGCGTCTGGGACCACGTGCCGCCGCCCGCGCCGCTGGGCAACACGCCCTTCGACGTGTACCGCACGGCGACGGGCATCCCGGAGCACACGCATGCGCTCGCCCAGGCCGGCGTCTTCCCGTGGTGGGTGGTGCCCACGGTGAAGGTCGCCTTCTTCCGGCCGCTGGGCAGCGCGCTGTACGGCCTGGATCACCTGCTCTACAACCGTCAGGCCTTCGGCTACCAGCTGCACTCGCTGCTCTGGTACGTGGGGCTCGTCATGCTCGCGGGCCTGCTGCTCAAGCGCGTGCTGCCGACCGCGGTGGGCGCGCTGGCGATGTTCCTCTTCGCCATCAACGGCTCGCACGCGGCGCTCCTGGGCTGGCTGTCCTACCGCAGCGTCATCGTGTCCATGCTCTTCGGGCTCTTGGGCTTCTGGTTCCACGTCGAGTGGCGGGAGCGAAAGCGCAAGGGCGCCCTGGCCTTCGCGCTCATCGGCTTCGCGCTGAGCCTCGCGGGCGGAGAGACGATGATGATCCTCAGCCCCTACCTGCTCGCCTACGAGGCCTTCTCCGGGCCGGGCCGTCCGGTGGACCGGCTCAAGGGGCTCCTGCCCTTCGGCGCGCTGATGGCCTGCTACTTCGCGCTGTACCGGGTGATGGGCTACGGCGCGTCCGGTTCGGACATGTACCTGGACGCGGTGGAGACGCCGGTGGCGTGGTTCCAGACGATGTTGATCCGCGTGCCGGCGGCCATCGCGGGGCTGACGCTCACCGCCCCCTCGGACATGATCATGGACCTGTCCTACGTGCCGCTGTTCACGGCGCTGGGCGCGGCGGGGGTCGTGCTGTTCGCGCTGCTCCTGTGGGGCGTGTGGCCCTCCATGGACCACGCGGAGCGGCGCACGGTGGGGTGGATGCTGACGGGCTCGTTCGTGTCCACATGGCTGGCCAGCTCCGCGTTCGCCGGGTCGCGCACGCTGATCGTGCCCAGCCTGGGCTCCGCGGTGGCCGTCGCGATGGTGCTGCGCCACGCGTGGCGGGGCCGCGCGCGCACGTTCCGGGCGGGCGCGGTGCTGGCGGGTGCGGCGGTGCTGGGCCTCTTGCACGTCGTCTCCGCCCCCTACGTGTGGTGGCAGACCATGGACGTGTACGTGCAGATCCAGGCGAGCATGGAGCGCGTGCAGCAGCGCTATGAGGAAGCGTTGGATCGCTCGGTGCTGCCCACCCAGCGGCTGGTGGTGCTCAACGCCCCCAACGGCCTCGTGGGCATCTACGGCTCCGTGCACTGGTGGTCCCTGGGCAAGCCGCTGCCGAAGGCCTGGTGGACGCTGTCCTATTCGCTGGACGAGCAGCTGGTGACGCGCACGGGCCCCAACACGCTGGAGCTGGCGCTGCCCAAGGGGAACTTCCTCACGTCGGTGGAGGAGCGCATCCACCGCGCGGCGCGCTACCCGCTCAAGACGGGGGACGAGGTGGACCTGAAGGGCTTGAAGATCCGCATCGAGGAGACCGACGCCGGGGGCCCCAAGCGCGTGTCCTACACCTTCGACGTGCCGCTGGAGGACCCCTCGCTGAAGCTCGTCGAGTGGAAGAACAAGAAGGTGGTGCCCTGGACGCCGCCCGCGCCGGGCGGACCGCCGGCGGTGGTGAACGCCCGCGTCGTCCACTAGTCCGGAAGCAACGAGGCGGGCCGCTTCCGGGAGTGCTTCCGGAAGGGGCCCGCCATCGGGTGGAGCAGCGGCGGGGGGCTTCGCTTCAGCCCACCAGCCGGACCACCACGAGCGTGATGCCGTAGACGATGACGGACACCAGCGCGGCGGCGGGGATGGTGAACACCCACGCCCAGATGATGCGTCCGGCGGTGCCCCACTTCACCGCGCGCCAGCCGCGCGTGGACCCCACGCCGACGATGGCGCCGGTGATGGTGTGGGTGGTGGAGACGGGGATGCCCAGCTCCGCCAGGGCGATGATGGTGACGCCGCCGCCGGTCTCCGCGCTGAAGCCGCCAATGGGCGCCAGCTTCGTGAGGCTGTGGCCCATGGTGCGGATGATGCGCCAGCCGCCGAAGAAGGTGCCCATCGCGATGGCGGCGTGGCAGGAGATGATCATCCACCAGTCGATGTGGAACGGCCGGTCCCGCCAGATGGTGCCGAAGAGCACCACGGCGATGATGCCCATCACCTTCTGCGCGTCGTTGGTGCCGTGGCTGAAGGAGAAGATGGCGGACGACACGAGCTGGAGCCTGCGGAACCAGGTGTCCACGCGCAGGGGCGTCTGCTTGTGCACGGCCCAGGTGCTGGCCAGCATCATGGAGATGCCCAGCACCATGCCGATGAGGGGCGACAGGACGATGAAGGACGCGATGCGCGCGATGCCCGAACCCACGAGCCCCTGAAAGCCCAGCACCGGCAGCGTGGCGCCAATCATCCCGCCCGCCAGCGCGTGCGACGACGACGAGGGCAGCCCCCACCACCAGGTGAGCAGGTTCCAGGTGATGGCCCCCATGAGGGCGGAGAAGATGACCATCAGCACCGCGGTGGGGCCGGCGGCGCGGAGCATCTCGAAGTTGATGATGCCCTTGCCCATCGTGTTGGCCACGTGGACGCCGCCCGCGAACGCCGCCACGAAGTTGAAGAACGCGGCCCAGGCCACCGCGAGGTTCGGCGACAGCACGCGCGTGGAGACCACGGTGGCGATGGAGTTCGCGGCGTCGTGGAAGCCGTTGATGAAGTCGAAGACGAGCGCGACGATGACGATGAGGATGACCGCGGCGAGCAGCATTTCAGGAGTGCTCCAGCACGACGCCTTCAATGACGTTCGCGACACCCTGGCACTTGTCGGTGGCCGTCTCGATGAGGTCGTAGATCTCCTTCCACTTGATGATGGTCAGGGTGTCCACGCCGCTCTTGAACAGGCGGCCCATGCCGGAGCGCAGCACTTCATCCGCCTGGGACTCCAGGGTCTTGATCTCCTTGCAGCCGGCGAGGATCTGCTCCGGCTTCTTGATGAGGCGCAGGGCGGCGACGACCTCCTGCACCTTCAACGTGGAGAGCACCAGCAGGCGCGCCAGCTCCGCGGCATCCGGTCGGGTGGATTCAATCTCGTAGTACAGCAGCCGCGCGGCGGCCGCGTTCGTCAGGTCCAGCACGTCGTCGATGCGCGACAGCAGTGAGTGGATCTGCGTGCGGTCGAACGGGGTGATGAACTGCTGGTGCAGGCGGTTGAAGGCCGCGTGGGTGACTTCGTCTCCGCGGTGCTCCACGTCCTTGAGCGCCTGGACGCGCCTGGGCACGTCCCGGTAGTCGCTCAGGAGCTCGTGAAGGAGGCGGGCTCCCTCGACGGTCCTGGAGCACTGCGCGTCGAAGTCGTCGAAGAACTCGTCCGACTTCGGCATCAGCTTTTCGAGCATGGCGTCTCCCTCGGCGCCTGGGGCGACAGGCGCGGTCCGCCGCGGGAGCTGGTTGCGCGAGGGTGTAACACTCCCGTGACGCGCCGTGACTACCCTACCTGGAGAGATTCGCCAGTGTTCCGTGCACAAGCGCACGGATTCCAGGGGGTTGGCCGCGTCGCGGGGGGGCGGGTCAGACGACGCGGTTGCGCAGCTCCTCGAAGAACCCGACCCACAGCTGCCACATCTCCTCGGCACCCCGGGTGATGGTGGCCAGCTCCGCGTCGGTGTACTCCAGGCCCACGGTGTGGCCGGCGGTCTCCACGTGATCCGGCTCCTGCTTCACGTGGATGTCCACCCACGGCAGGGACTTGAGCCCGGTGGTGCGGCGCACCAGCTTGCCCAGTTTGGCCACCATGGTGAGGTCCGCCACCTCCGTGCCGTAGAGGAAGCCCAGGCCGGTGAGGTGGCTGTCCGTGGAGCGCTGGTAGCCGTCGATGAGGCGGCGGGTCGCGGGCGTCATCTGCGCCTCGGACACGCCGGCCTTGGTGAAGCCCGCGTCCGTCATCGTCTGGATGAAGAAGCGCTCGTGCGCGCGCGCGGGATCTCCCTCACCGACCTCCTGGTTGAGGATGTGCGTCACCGCCGTCTTCATCTCCATCTGCGGGCAGATGGCGATGAGCTTGCCCAGGAAGCTGGGGAAGTAATGCAGCGGGTGCCACCACTGGCCGAGGACCATCTCCGCCTGCTCGCGGCTGAAGGCCTTCTCGTCCACCACTTCAAAGAACCGGTGCTTGATGAGCTGCTCCCGGTGGGGATTCTTCGCGAGCGCCGCTTCGATGGTCTGGTTCCGCATGACGCCTCCAGGGCCTTGGCCCAAAGGTCTGAGGCGACCGTTTATCACAAAGCAGGACTGTGATTCTTGGAAGAATGGAAAGACAAGTTCAGTGTGTCTATCATGTTTACCGCCTCGGTGGAACCGTCGCGAAGAAAAGGGCGACCTGCACGAAGCCCCAAGGCTGCAAGGCACAGGCAGGCGGCGCGGCCCGTGTCCCCACGGGTGTCCCTGAAAAGCGGGCCTTGATCCGAAGACTCCAGGAAGGGGAAGGGGCGGGGGCCTGTTCCAGGTGGGGCTTCACGACTTACAGTCGGAAAGTCAGCAAATCCTCCCTGGTCCCTCTTGTCGTGGAAGGCGAATGACCCTGTTCCGGCACCCTGAAGATCGCATCCCGGTCCTGATGTTCGCGGGCGTGTTCGCGCTCGATGTGACGGTGTTCCTGACGGCGCGGAGCTGGTGGGTGCCCGTGCTGTGGTTCGCGCTGGGCATCATCCCCAAGGGGTGGATCAGCGCGTGGAACCACCACCACCAGCACCTGACGATGTTCCGGCACGCGCTGCCCAACCGGTTGCTGGAGATCATCTTCGGATTCCAGACGGGCGTGACGTCCCAGGCGTGGTTCCTCCACCACGTCGTGGGCCACCACCGCAACTACCTGGACCAGACGAAGGACGAGTCGCGCTGGAAGCGGGATGACGGCACGACGATGGGGGAGCTGGAGTACTCGCTGCGCACCATGCTCACCGCGTATCCGCGCGCCGTGGAGGTGGGCCGCAAGCAGCACCCGAAGTCGCTGCGCCTGTTCATCGTGATGGCGGCGCTCCAGGTCGTGCTGCTGGCGGGGCTGTTCTGGGTGAACCCCTACAACGCGCTGTTCGTCTTCCTGCTGCCGATGGTGGCGTCGCTCTTCGTCACCGTGTGGGCGACCTTCTTCCACCACGTGGACCTGAACACCGAACAGCACGCGGAGGCGTCGTACAACATCCTCCACCGCGGCTACAATTTGATGACCGGCAACCTGGGCTACCACACCGCGCATCACACGCGGCACGGGCTGCACTGGTCGAAGCTGCCGGAGTTCCACGCGCAGCTCGCCCGCGACATCCCGGCCCACCTCTACCGGCAGCCGGGCATCCCGTTCGTCTGGCGGGGCTCCGAGGAGAAGCTGGTGCTGAGCGAGCACGAGCTGCGGACGCTCGCCGGCGCTCCGGTGCCCGACGAGACGCTGGCCGCCTGAAGCGGCCTGCCGGGCCCTCAGGTCTCGGACCGCTTGCGCGCCAGGTACTCGCGCACCTCCGCCGGGAGCGAGTCTTCCGGCAGGGGGAAGTGCCGGGTCACCACCTCCAGCGTGTTGAGGTACTCCGGCAGCTCGTAGCCGTAGAACACCACGCGCGCGATGCGGGAGCGCTCGCGCGCCGCCAGGTGCGTCTTCAGGGTCGTGCACGCCAGGGCCACCGGGTCGTTCACGCCCAGGCCGCCGGTGCCCGCGCCCAGCGCCACCATGGCCACGGAGAGCGGCGCGCCGTCGTCGTCGCCGCCTTCAATGGACTCCAGCGCGTTCCACAGGTTCACGCAGCACACCTGGATGCGCGCGCGGTTCGGCGCCGAGTTCCCGGAGAACCCCTGGCGGTAGTCCATCACCGCCACGTGCGCGACCCACTTCGCCCGGGGATGCGTGCCCGCGTCCGTCACCAGCACCTGTCCCGGCTCCATGGGGCCCCGGAAGCGGGCCTGCAGGGCCTCGGTGAGGTGCTGCTGGTAGGTGGGGCCACACGCGAGCCGGATGGCCCGGGACACGCCCGAGCCCAGCTGCACGTTCGTGTTGGAGGCGTTGACCAGCACGCGCTCGGAGCCGTCCGTCAGGCTGCCTTGCGCGACCTCGATGCGAGGGTAGGGGGCGCTCATGCCCCCAGTCTAGTCACGGCGCCGTCGTGCGGTTCGCCGCGATGTTGATGACGTTCACCATCAGGTCCTTCACGCGGCGCGGCTTCTCCCCGCCGTTGTCCTCGATGATCTTCCCGATGTCGTCGTCCTGCTGGTGGTACTCGGGGATGAGGTCGCCGCCGCCCTCGGGGTTGGACAGGCCCTCGAAGAGGAAGAGCACGTCCTCGCCCTTGCGCCCGAACGACGCGCCGTCCTGCCGGTCGCGGTAGACGTTGATGTCCCGGTTGATGCGGTCGAACGGATCCGCCAGCTGCTGGTTCGCCTGGTCCACCACGTCCCGGAAGTAGTTGGGCTGGCCCCGGGTGTTGGTGTCGACGACGGACAGGCGCTGATCATCCCAGCGGCCCACCATGTCCGTGTTGATGACGCCGGCGATGTTCTTCAGCTCCAGGCCGGGGATGGGGTGGTCCACGAAGTACTGCGAGCCCACCAGGCCCTTCTCCTCGGCGCCCGTCCAGATGAACAGCACGGAGCGGTCCAGCTCGCCGCGCTTCTGCGCCTCCGCGAGCTCCGGCACCGCCGCCATCAGCACCGCGCTGCCGGACGCGTTGTCGTCCGCGCCGTTGAAGACGTTGCCCTTGCGGTCCACGCCCACGTGGTCCAGGTGGGCCATCACGACGATGACCTCGTCCTTGTGCGGCCCGGTGCCGGGCAGCATCGCCATCGTGTTCACCGCCTGGCCCGTCGCCGTGGCCACCTGCCGCAGCTCCTCCACGCTGCGCTGCGTCCCCGCCCGCGCCGGCACCAGCGGCTTGCCGGCCGCCTTCATCGTGTCCTCGTACTTGCGGTTGAGGAGGGCCAGCGTGTCCCTGGGCATCTTGTCATCCAGGTAGAAGCCCTCTTCGAACGTCTTGTGCCCGAAGTCCTTGTGGGGCGCGTGGCTCGCGCCGTGCGCCGCGCCCTCCGCCGCCGGTGAGCCGGCGAAGGAGAAGACGTTGAACTTCTGCTGGAAGGGGTTCTCCGGGTTGTTGGAGTTCGGGCCCACGAGGCCGTACTTCTGCACGTGCTCCTGCACGTAGGCGGACGCCGCGTCCAGGCCCTCCGAGGGGCTGTTGCGTCCCTTGAGCGCGTCGGAGGCCAGGTACTCGATGTGCTTCATCGGATCCGAGTCGTCCGCGACGGGCGGCTCGGTGGGCTCCTCCGGCGGCACCGGCGTCGTCGTCACCGGCGGCGGCAGCGACAGCACCGGGGGGGGCGCCGGCAGCCGGGGCAGCGGCGGGCGGGCGCCGGACGACTCGAAGCCGTCCTTCCACGCGAGGGGGCGGTTGCGGGACTTCGCCTCCGGAGCGCGCGCGTCCTGCGCGGACGTGCGCGAGACGGAAGTCAGGGGGCGCGAGCTGTCGTTGATCTTCGAGGCCATGGTGGGGAGTCCGGGGGAGGAACCGCGCTCCCCAGATTATCCGACCGGGCCGGTCACAAGTTGTGCGCCGCGGCACATTCCATGAATCCAGGTTTCAAGAGCGCGTCATCGCCGCGAGGCGGCCTCCGTCCCCTGTGACCCGCCTTGCTACAAATACACTGTTTCATGTGACGCCCGGGGTTACACCTGCTTTCTCAATCCATGACAAACAAGAGTGAAAACAGACAGACCGCCGGTATTGGCGCAAGGGGTGCAGGGGTGGGCCGCGCAGTCCACCCCACGACGAGGTAGTGCATGCACCTGAAGATGACGGGCACCCTGCTGGCTTCCATGCTCCTGAGCATGGCGGGCTGCGCGGGCGGCGCCGACGACACCCAGACCTCCGGTTCCCTCAACACGCAGGAGTCCGCGGCGCAGCAGTGTCTCAACCAGTTCGATGGCATCACGAGCTGTGCGCTGGGCCGGGCGAAGCTCGCGACCGTGAAGGAGGGCCTGGCGGTCTCCGGGCTCCTCGCGAAGACGGACGGCGTCTCCAGCACCTTCACGAAGGCCGTGAAGTGGGAGCAGCGCTCCGCGGTGAGCCTGGGGCAGGCGGGCGGGCTCCAGCTCGCCGCGCGTGACGCGGATCAGGTCGTCAGCACGCTGAGGATCACCCCGGGTCGCGAGGCGAACACGGTCATCATGGCGCCCACCTTCACGGGCTCGCCGGGCGGCTCGAGCTACACGATGAACATCTACCGCGGGGGCGTGCTCCAGGGCTCCAGCCCGCAGCCGGCCGGGATGATGATCACCTTCACCAACTGGCGGGACTTCCTCCGCTGGGCGGAGATGCACGCCTGGTTCCTGAACGACTTCGACATCGACATGCACTCGCGGAGGGCGGCGGCGGACGTGGGCGCGTGCGTCTGGCGCATGGGCGCGGAGAACAACACCTTCACGGTGGACGTGAACGGCAAGCCCGTGGTCGGTGACGAGGTGGAGTTCGTCGAGACCATCGCGGACGGGGCCTATCCGTACCGCCACTTCACGGGCATCGACGTGAACGCGGTGGCCAGCCAGTTCACCATCCGCTCCGAGTCCATCACGCAGCCCGAAGGCGCGAAGTAGCACGCGGCCGTCTGGCGCCGGACGGGCCCCCTTGGGTCTCCGTCCGGCGTCGCAGGTCGGGCCGCGGGAGGGCTTAGCGCCCGACGGAGGACGTCGGCGTCGCCACGTTCCTGCCGCTGCCGCCCGTGCCCGTCGCGGGGCTCACCGACGGCATGCGCGCGGCCTCCAGCGGGGCCTTGCGGGCGGGCTGGAAGGTGGTGGGGATCTGGTTCGCGTAGAGCAGCTTGTAGGCGCTGTAGCTGCTGAGCACGCGCTTGACGTAGTCGCGGGTCTCCTCGAAGGCGATGTGCTCCACCCACTCGTCCAGCTCCGCCTGGGGCAGGGCCTTGCGCCAGCGCTCCACCGCCGCCGGGCCCGCGTTGTAGGCGGCCACCGCGTAGGCGGGGTTGCCGTCGAAGTGCTTGAGGAGCTGGCCCAGGTACGCAGCGCCCAGGCGGATGTTCTGCGCGGGTTGCAGCAGCGACGCCTCGTCCACCGAGGCCAGCTTCAGCGAGTCCGCCACCTGCCGCGCCGTCGCGGGCATGAGCTGCGCGAGCCCCAGCGCTCCCGTGGAGGAGCGCGCGCGCGGGTTGAACCGGCTCTCCTCGCGGATGAGCCCCTGCAGCAGGTCCGGATCCACGCGCGCGGCGCGGGAATGGCTCTGGATGAGCGGACGGAACGCGAGCGGCCACGTGGCCTCCCACACCGGTCGCGACGCGGCGCTCAGCGGCCCGGAGGCCTCCTGGCGCAGCGACATGCGGGCCACCTGCCGCGTGGCCCGGCCCCGGCCGGTGCGGCGGATGGTCTGGTAGAGCAGCCGCGAAGGCGCCTCCGCCAGTCCGCGGGTGTCCACCGCGAGCAGCTCCTCCGCCACGCCCGGCTGTCCCAGGCGCAGCAGCTCCACGCCCGCGGCGAAGCGCGGATCCTTCTGGAGCGGGCCGGGCGGCAGGGGCCAGACCTCGTCGGAGACCGGCGCGGGGGCCTGCGCGGCGGCGGGCACCGTGGCGCTCGCGTTCGTCACCACGGGCGCCGCGGAGGCCTGCATCAGTCGCGTCAGCCGCTCCGGGGCGTGCTGGGCCAGCCGCGCCCTCGCGAGCAGGCCGTACCAGGCCGCGGGGCGCTCCGTGGCGATGAGCTCGTAGCGGGCGAGCGCGGAGTCCAGCGCGCCGCCGGACTCCTGGATGCGCGCCTGCCAGTACTTCGCGCGCCACAGCGCTTCGTCCGTGCGCGCGGCCTCCGGAAGTTGCTCCACCGCGGTGAGCGACGCCAGCGCGGCGGCGGTGTCGCCCTTGCGCGAGTGCAGCCAGAAGGCGCGGAAGAGGGCCTCGGCGGCGAAGTTGCCGGAGGCGTAGCGCGTCGCCAGCTCCATGTAGCGCGACAGCGCCTCGTCCGAGCGGCCCACGCGCTGGAGGGTCCACGCCTCGAAGAAGAGCGCGTCGTCGGCGTAGCCGTGCTCCGGGTAGTCCTTCGCCAGGGTGGCGTACGTCTCGATGGCCGCCTCCGGCTGGACCACCGACTGCGAATAGCCCAGGAGGTAGAGCGCCTGCGGGCGCTGCTCGGGGGACATGCACTCGCGCGCCACCGGCTCCAGCACCTGGATGGCCCGGCGGTGCAGCCGCTCCTTGCGCAGCGCGCGGCCCATCGTGAGCTGCGCGCGGCAGGCCAGCTCGTCCGGAAGCTCCGTGCGGGGCCCCGAGCGGGTCAGCATCGTCATGGCCGCGACGTTCTGGTGCAGCTCCACCAGCGCCTCCGCGCGGCGCACCCGCCACTTCATGGGCAGGGGCAGGTCGCGCAGCATCGCCCGCGCGCGGTCCGCCTCACGCGACATGGGCGCGGTGGCCCAGACCTCCAGGAGCGCGCGGTGCTCGGCGTTGTACTGGCCCGCCGCACGGGCCAGGTCGCAGTACGCCAGCAGAGCCTTCATCCGGAGCGGATCCGGCCCACGCGCCTGCCGGCTGTCGATGAACTCCTGCAGCGCCGTCATCGCCTCCGGGATGTGGAGCTGGCGCTTGAGCACGCGCGCCATGGCGAAGCGCGCGTCCGGGTAGAGCGGGGAGCCCGGGCTCACGGCGCCGTACTGCTCGGCCGCTTTCAGGGGACGGCGCAGGCGCTCATGGGACTCCGCGGCGCGCATCAGGCAGTGGTCGCGCAGCGGGACGTAGTCCTCCGCGAGCGCCGTGAACTCCGCGGCCGCGGTGGTGAAGTCCCGCGCGAGGAACGCGCTCTGGGCCTGGAGGTAGCGGCCCGGAAGGGTAGGGGGCGCCTCGGTGGCGAGCAGGGCCCGCGCCGACTTGTACCGGCCCCGGTCGAACTCCGCCCTCGCCTTGGCCAGCAGCCCCTCTGAGAAGTAGGAGGTGAGCTTCTCCGGTCCGAACGCCTCCGCCGTCAGCTCATCTTGCGAAGGCTGCGCCGTCGGCGTGTCGAGCAGCGCCTCCAGCTTCTCTTCCGACATCACGTCGCTGGAGTCGTCCTCGCCAGGCGCCTGCGCCCACGCAACGCCCGGCCCGAGCACGCTCGCACACGCGAACAAGACCACCGCTGTTCCTCGAAGTCCGTCCATGCCAGCCCTCGTTCGTCCGCCTGGGACCCCGATGGATTGGCACTGCCGGTACGGATGGAACCTGCCCGCTCGTTCGGTCTCCAGGCACGCGTTGGCGAGTGGATAGGGCCGCAGGGGAAAGGGCCGGTGGAGTGCACGAAATCCAACGACCCGGTCGCCCTGGAACTGGCACGCGCTGTGCCAGCGGGCTCGGCATGAGGAGGGGGGTCTTTACGGAATCGGGACCTCACGGCGCAGGTCGGCCGGCTGGCGCGGGGCCACCTCGTAGGTGGTCTCGTACTGCGCGGCGAGTCCCGTCACGCTGATGGACTCACCGACGGCGAGGGCCTGCAGCGTCGCCTTGTCGAAGCCGGCGGAGACGTGCACGAACACCTGCACCTCACCGGAGCCGTCGTTGATGTAGAGCTTGTAGCCGTAGGGGGAGTCGTCCTGGAACGACTGGGTGATGGCGCCCGTGACCGTGATGAGCTGACCCTCCACGGACTCGTTCACGTCGCCGGTGCTCACCTTCTTCGAGGGCACCTCCTGCGTTCCGGAGCGCAGCTCGACGTCCTCGGGAGCGGCCTTGAGGATGCGCAGCTGGTTCTGCTCGTCCAGCGTGCCGGTGACGCGCACGTGCGCCCCCAGTCCGAAGGTCTGCTTCGCGTCCAGCTTGACGTAGATGCCGCCGGTCCCGTCCTGCACGGAGAAGCCTTCATCACCCAGGGCGGAGACGAACGCGCCCGGCTGCACGGAGACGTAGCCGTCCACTGTCACCTTCGCGCCCGTCTCGAGCGCCCGCGCCTCGGCGATGGGCGTGTCGGAGTCTGAGCACGCGCTGACCACGAGCGCGAAGACGCCAACGAGCGCCAGGAAGGACCGGGGGAGCAGGGAAGGGAGTGGGGTTCGGTTCATGGGACGGTCCATATCAGCCGCCTGCCAGGAAGGCCGGGTTTACTGCCTGGACGGATTTGCGACTGGGAGAAGGGTGTCTGTCTTTGAGTCTCCAGGGAGGGTGTGAATGCACCCCAAGAGGCAGCCCTTGCCGCGCTCAGGGATGACGGACTCCAGGTGAATAAATCCACGGAGGCTTCGTACGGAGGTTGCGGCGGTGCACCGCCCCCGGCGCGGGACCACCCGTGCCTCTCGACCCTCCAGGAAAACCCCATGACCCCGTTCGTTCGCGCAGTGCTTGCTTCGTCCCTGTTCGTGTCCTCCGTCTCCTTCGCCCAGGAGGTGGAGATGGACATGCAGGTGGACGCCGACAATCAGGACATGCCCGCGGCCCGCATCAAGATCCGGACGTCGGGTCCGGAGGGGGACGGCAACGCCACGGTGCGCGTGCGGGGCGGCACCACGACGACGACGGAGACCCGGACGGAGACGCGGACGACGACGCACTCGGGCCGTGGCCACGGTGAGACGGTGCAGGTCCGCGAGGTCCAGAGCGAGCCCTCGTTCCGCGACTGTGGCACGCGTTCGGACGAGGGCTGCACCACGCGGCGCGACGGGAACCTCCCCATGGACGCCAGCACCTGGCGCGGCTTCTACCAGTCGCTCAAGACCGAGAGCAACGAGATCGTCCGCGAGGAGAAGGCGGGCAAGATGCTCAAGCGCGTCTACCTCACCGCGGTGCAGTTCGGCATGGTCCTGGACCTCTTCAACAATGAGATCACCCGCCTGGACGTGGCGAAGGTGGCCGCGCCCCACGTGGTGGATCCGCAGCACGCCCTGGGCTTCTCGTCCAAGTGGAACAACTCCATCAGCGGCAGCGAGTACACCGACCTCATCACGGAGCAGTAGTCGTCGCTCGTGAAGAGGCCCCGCGCCCGTGGTGAGCACGCGGGGCCTCCGGCTGCGTCGACGCGCTACTTCCAGGTGTCGTTGAGCGTCACCGTTCCACTGGCGGGGGTGGTGGAGGCGCGGTTGGTGCCGCCCTCCCAGACGACGTTCCCGCCGCCGTCCTTCTTGATGTACTTGTATTCAAACGCGGTTGAGCCGGGCAGGCCCACCGTCACGTCCCACGTCGGGTAGTTGGCCGGCGAGAGCGCGATGGCCGCCGCCGGGCTCCAGCTTCCCAGCGCGGGCAGGCTGCCCACCACGTAGATGTTCTGCCCCTGCACGGTGCTCGCCGTCTCGCGGAAGGTGACGGCGGCCCCGGACGTCGCGGTGGTGACGCTCAGGGCGCTGCTTTTCGCGGAGGCGTTCCCGGCGTTGTCCCGCGCGCGCACCGTGTAGCTGTAGGCCGTGCCCAGCGTGAGCCCGGTGTCCGTGTAGGCCGTGGAGGTGGGCGAACCCACGAGCGTCCCCGCCCGGTACACGTCGTAGCCCGCGATGCCGCTGGCGTCCGTCGAGGCCGTCCACGTCAGGCTCACCGTCGTGGCCGTCTTGGACGGAGAGGTGAGGCCCGTGGGCACGCTCGGCGCCGTGGTGTCGGTGGACGGCGCGCCGGCCGTGATGACGCCCGCGGTGAACGTGGAGGTGCCCTCCGGCAGGAAGTAGTTGAGCCCGCCGTTGTTGTCCCACGTGCCGCTGCCGTTGTTGAACACCGCCTCCAGCTGCGTCGCGCTGCCCAGGCTGACGGTGAGCTTCGCGTAGCCGGCGACCTCCGCATCGGGCATGGCCTGCCCCGGAGGCGTCGTCCACGTCCCACCCGCCGGGCGGGAGTGGAGGTAGGGCGTGGTGAAGCCCTTCTTGTAATAGACGGTCGCGGTGCTGCCCGTGCTGGTGGTGACGGACAGGGCGGTGCTCGCCGCGGAGAGGTTTCCCGCCGCGTCCTTCGCCTTCACCGTGTACGCATACGTGACGCCGCTGGAGAGCCCGGTGTCGGTGAAGCCGGGGCCCGTGGGCGTGCCCACCTGGGTGCCATTGCGGAACACGAGGTAGCCCGTGACGCCCACGTTGTCCGTGGAGGCCGTCCACGACAGCGACACGGAGGTGTCTGTCCTTGACGGCGCCGTGAGGCCCGTGGGCGTGGAGGGCGCGGTGGTGTCCACCACCGGCCCCCCTGGCGTGATGGTGCCGGCGTTGAACGTGGAGGTGCCCGCGGGGAACAGGTAGTTCAAGCCGTTGTTGTTGTCCCACGTGCCGCTGCCGTTGTTGAAGACGGCCTCCAGCTTGTCCACCGCGCCCAGGTTGACGGTGAGCTTCGCGTAGCCCGCGACCTCGGCGTCCGGCATGGCCTGACCCGGCGCCGTCGTCCACGTCCCGCCCGCCGGGCGATAGTGGAGGTAGGGCGTGGCGAAGCCCTTCTTGTAATAGACCGTGGTGGTGTAGCCCGTGCCCGTCGTCACCGGGAGCGCGGTGCTCGCCGCGGACGTGTTGCCCGCCGCGTCCTGGGCCTTCACCGTGTAGCGGTACGTCGTGGAGGAGGAGAGGCCCGTGTCCGTGTAGGTCGTCCCGCTGACGGCCGCCACCTGCACGCCCTCGCGCAGCACGAGGTAGCCGGCGACGCCCTGGTCATCCGTGGAGGCCGTCCAGGACAGCGCCACCGACGAGCTCGTCACCGCCGCTGACGCCAGCCCCGTGGGCACCGACGGGGCCACCGTGTCCGGAGCCTTCGTGGTGACGGAGAGCGCGGTGCTCGCGCCGGAGACGTTGCCCGCCGCGTCGCGCGCCTTCACCGTGTAGCTGTAGGTCGTGTTCGGCGTCAGGCCCGTGTCCGTGAAGGACGGCGTGGGGCTGGTGCCCACCTGCGTTCCCGCCCGGAAGATGAGGTAGTCCGCCACGCCCACGTCGTCCGTGGAGGCCGTCCACGTCAGCTTCACCGAGCGGTCCGTGCGCGTGGCCGCCGCGAGGCCCGTGGGCGCGGAGGGCGCCGCGGTGTCCACCACCAGGAAGGGCGACGTGCCCGTCACGGCGCCGTTCACGTCCTCCACGTACTTGCCGCCCGTCAGCGTGTAGCGGCCCGCGCCCACGTAGACGGATTGGATCTCGCCGCGGGTGACGTTGCCGCGCGTGTCGGTGGCCTCGATGTAGTAGTCGAGCAGCTGGTCGCGGTAGCTGCCCGTCGTCACGTAGTAGAGGTCCCCCGTCTCCTGCGCCGGCACCTTCGCCATCACCGCCAGGTGCGCGGGCTGCCAGGACACGCCGTTCATCGACGGGCGCAAGTCGCGGCGCTTGAGCGGGAGGTCCACCCACGCGCCCACGCGCGCGGGGTCGATGTTCGGGATGCCTGCCGCCTTCAGCGCCGCCGGATCGTAGACCTTGTGCGTGTTGTCCGTGGGG
The DNA here is from genome assembly GCF_003612055.1 of Corallococcus llansteffanensis. GTDB lineage: Bacteria > Myxococcota > Myxococcia > Myxococcales > Myxococcaceae > Corallococcus > Corallococcus llansteffanensis. The sequence goes on along the minus strand of NZ_RAWB01000009.1, from coordinate 8,179 downwards.
TCGATGGACTTCGCCGCGTGGACGCGCACGCGCGCCTTGATGCTGGCGATGCCGCTCACGTCATGGGCATACGTGTAGAGGCCGAACACGTTGTTGAAGTGGTGCAGCGTCCAGCCCTCGGACTTGTCCGTGTTGGCGCTGCCGGGGTTGTACGGCCAGCGCTGGGCCCACCACACGGCAGGGCCCGTGCGGTCCTGCGTGAGCCGGTCCTGCACGTAGGGCTTGGAGAAGTAGAGCGACTGGTTGAAGGACAGCGTCGGCTTGACGATGTCGTCCACGTTCTCGTCGTAGTAGCCGAACCCGGAGTCCATCGCGGGCAGGAGGAAGTACCAGGCCAGCTCCGCCGGGTTCGCGCCGCCGGCCCAGTCATTGGCCGCGTCTCCCTTCACGGGGAACGCATACATCCACGGGTTGAGCTGGTTGCCCGCGTGCGTGATCTGGCTGTCGAGCGCGGTGGTGGGCTTCCAGTGGTTGGGGTGCGCGTCCAGCCAGATCTGCTCGGCCGTCCTCGCATAGTCGAGCGCCGCCTGGAGCTGGGCGAAGTTGCGCTCCAGGTAGTGCCAGCCGTGCTCGAAGGAGACCGTCATCCCTTCCTGGATGCCGCTCAGGTTCGTCTTCGGCGCCAGGTTGAGGCCGGTGGCCGTGTTGAAGGCGGGGAACTGGCCCTTCCAGATGCCCATGGGCAGGCGCCAGTGGTGCCACTGCGGATCCGACGACGAGTCGCGCGTGTCCACCCACGAGCCGTCCTGCACGTGCACGACGTCGCTCGCGACAGGCGTGTGGGCCGTCAGGTATTCGCTGATGCCCACGCACTGCACGCCCGCGGCGCAGGTGGCCGTGCGGCCGTTGTACCAGGTGTCCGCGGAGCCGGCCCGGCCGCCGCTGTTGTCGCCGTCATGGGCGAGCACGAAGAACTGCCGCTGCGGCACCAGCCCCTCGAAGCTCTGGAGGTTCACGACGTCCACCGTCGCGGAGCCCTCCCAGCCCTCCAGCCAGGAGCCGTTCTGGTTCACCGGGATGCCCACGACGCGGGACTCCGCGCCCGTGGCGGGGTTCACGTAGCGCACCCAGTGCGGCGTGGAGGCGAAGGGGTACTTGTTGCGGATGGTCTGCTGCTCGTGCGCCATCTGCGCGCTCACCCAGCTGCCCACGCCGCTCGTGTTCTGCAGGTCCGCGCGGTTGGGCGGGGACACCAGCGTGTCCGCCCCCGGGTCGTTGAGGAACGGGTAGTCCTTCAGCGTGCGGGAGAAGTGGTTGTCCCCGATGACGGACCACTGGATGCCCAGCTTCGCCAGCGTGGGCACCAGCCGCTCGGAGAACCCCAGCTCCGTCGGGAAGAAGCCCGGCGACGACTGGAAGCTGCCGCCCAGGAAGTAGGGCTGCGCGAGCGTGGCGCTCTGGTAGACTAGGTCCTTGAGGAAGTAGTCCGGCCCCACCAGCGGCCCCATGCTGTGGTGCCCGGTGAAGTGGATGAGATCCAACGAGCGCTTGCCGGAAGGGGTGCGCAAGGCGTCGTACTTCGCCTTCCACGGCGAGCCCCACGCCGCGTTGTCGTAGCCGGCGACGTTCTTGCGCGTGGACAGGTCATTGACGTTGTTCACCACCGCGCCGGACATCGTCACGTGCACCTGGCCGGAGGCGGCGTTGGTGCGCATGTCCTGCGCGACGTCCGGCGGCCAGTACAGGTACGCGCCCGTCTTCGCGTTGTGCGAGTAGTACGTCACCAGGTCGTCGTGCGGCATGGGCGCGCCCGACGGCAGGAAGTACGTGTAGTTCGCCGGCGGCGACTGCTTGAGCTGGATGACCTGCGCGTCGTAGGCGTAGCGGATGGGGCCGCCCACGGGCGTCGTCGCGTATTGCGAGACGTCGTAGTACGGCCAGAAGTTGGGCATGTGGTTGTGATACACGTGCGCCGCCGCAATCGACTGCGCGCGTGACAACCCGGGGGACAGCACAGACGTCACCGCCGCGAGCAACGCGACGGCCTTCAATCCACGCATGGGGGAGCCTTGTCCGGGGTTCGCAGAAAAGCCGCGAATCCCGGAGTTGTTCTAATGCGCTTCCCGGAGGATTCGAAGGGCGAGGCCTACGAAGGCGTGACACCCGCGACGAGGTAGACGCGCAGCTGCCCGGAGTTGACGCCGTAGGCGACGTCCACTCCAAGCAGGGGCAGCACGACGTTGCTCAGGTACAGGCGCAGGCCGGCGCCCACGCCCTGGGCCACGGTGGCGTTCTCGAGGCCGGACTTCGACTCGGGCAGGTAGCCGCGGATGACGCGGCCGTTGGCATCGCGCAGTTGCCCGCTAGCGGGCAGCTCGCGGAAGGCGATGACGCCCGTGTCGGAGAAGCCCACGCCCCGGAATGCGAGGGATTTGATGGTGAAGAGCGGGAAGTGGTACTCGGCCGTGAAGGTGAGCCGCGTGTCGCCCCGGAACTGGCGGTACTGGAAGCCGCGCAGGGTGTTGCCTCCCATCACCAGCTCCTGGTGGAAGGGCAGGTCCTTTCCCACGGACAGCTCGCCTCGCAGGATGAGGTTGTTCTCCGTGAAGAAGCGCACGCCGTGGCGGTAGAGGACGCCGAACTTGCGGTAGCGGAACTCGCTCCCCACGCCCGGCGCGGACACCTCGTAGGAGCCCTCCACGTTGATGCCCTCGGTCACCGCGTGCAGCGTCTGCCGCGAGTCCAGGCCCACCATGAAGCGCAGGGACGTGTCGAGCAGGGACGGGCCGGTGGAGAAGGCCTGTTCCGTCACCGGCTTCTCGGGGTCGGGCGACTGCGCGTCGATGCTGGACAGGCGGTACTTCGCCGCCGCGCGCACACGCTCGAAGAGGATGAAGCCCAGCTCGCCGGCGACGGACGCCGAGTTGAGGCGCGTCCTCCGGACGACGGCGGGGTCGTCCTGGCTGGCGTCCGGGAGGTACTCGTCCACGCGGTCGCTGCGCAGCAGTCCCTCCAGGCTGAACTTGAGCTGCGGGAACCCGAAGACGAGCGGATCCAGGTAGCCCACGAAGAGGCCGCTCTCGCCGGTGCTCACCTGGACGCCGGCGGCGAACTTCTTCGCGCGGCCCGCCAGGTTGTTCTCCGCGTAGAGCACGCCGCCGCCGGTGTTGCCGGAGGACAGCGCCACCGTGGGGGCCACCACCCACGATGCCTTGTCCTTCACCGCCAGCATCAGCCGCACGCGGCCGTCGGGCAGGGGCTCCGTGCGCGCATGCACCTCCTGGAACAGGCCCGTGGCCAGCAGGCGCCGCTCCACCTTCTTCAGCTCCTCGTCGTCGACGAGGTCTCCCGCGCCCAGCTGCGCGTAGGAGCTAACGGTCCCGTGCTTCGTCTTGTCGGGGCTGTCCACCACCACCTCCGCCACCTCCGAGCGTCCGGAAGTGGACGGTGGGGCATCCTCGGCGAGGGCACGGGGGGCTCCCAGCGCCAGCAGGAGCGTGGCGAGGAGGGGGACGACACGGCGGAGGTTCAGGGCGACAGGCACGCGCTGCTCATACCCCGGCAGGCGCGCAGGCCGACGGTTTCATCGTGTGACGGCCGGCACGTGCGCGTGATGTTCAACGTTCGGCATCCATGCGCGCCTTCTCTCGAACAATGACGTCGCGCACGTGGTCGCGCATCGCCTGCACATCCCCGGCGAAGCCCGCCGGGTCGATGGGCTCCAGCACGCGCACCCGGGCATGGACGGACTGCCGGAACACCAGCCCGTGCTTGGGCATGGTCCGCGCGGTGCCGGTGAGGACGACGGGGATGATGGGGCAGCGCTGCTGGATGGACAGCGTGAAGGCGCCGTCCTTGAAGGCCTTCACCTCGCCGTCCTTGGAGCGGGTGCCTTCGGGGAACATCAGGATGGGCACGCCGCGCGACAGCCAGCGCTCGCACCCGGCCATCATCTTGATGATGCTCTCGCGGTCTCCGCGCACCAGCGGCACGTACCGGTTGAGGTGCATGTTCCAGCCGATGAGCGGCAGCTTGAAGTTCTCCGCCTTGGAGACCCACTTGAAGGGCCGGTAGAGGCCGAAGAGGACCAGGATGTCCCCGAGCGACTCGTGGTTGGCGACGAGCACCGCCGCGCCCCTCCACGGCAGGCGTTCGCGGCCCTCCACCCTCAGGTTCCAGAGAGGGTTCACGTAGAAATAGAGCTGTGCCCAGAAGCACGAGTACAGGTGGAGCACGCGGCCATCCGCGTCGAACGGACGCGTGATGGCCCACAGCAGGAGCGCACCGATGAAGAGCAACGCGCTGGACAGCGCGAAGAAGGCCCAGAAGGCAATCGAGAAGAGGATTCGGATAGTCCTCAGTCTGTCATGGATTGGCGGATCCACCCACGGAGAGTGAGCACTATCATCGCGCGACGCACGCAACGCGAGGGAGGCTTTGTCATGACCACGTCACAGCCGGGTGAACGCGGGGAATTGTTCCTGGACGACCTCCAGGTGGGGCAGCGGTTCGTCAGCGGCACGCACGCCGTGGACGAAGCGCAGATCCTGGCGTTTGCCCGGGAGTTCGATCCGCAGGGATTCCATCTGGATGACGAGGTCGCGAAGGGCACGCTGTTCGAGGGTCTGGCGGCCAGCGGCTGGCACACGGCGGCCCTCACCATGAAGCTCAACGTGCGGGGCGGGCTGCCCTTCAAGGGCGGCATCGTCGGGGCGGGCGCGGAGATCCGCTGGCCCAAGCCCACGCGCCCGGGGGACGTGCTCCACGTGGAGAGCGAGGTGCTGGAGCTGATTCCTTCGCGCACGAAGCCGGACCGGGGCATCGCCACCGTGCGCAGCGAGACGCGCAACCAGCACGGAGACGTGGTGCAGGTGCTCACCGCGAAGCTGGTCCTGCCCCGTCGCCCGGCGAGCGGGTGAGCGGGAACGAAGGCTTTTCGCAGCAGCGGACGAAGGTTAGCGTGCAGCCTTGTTCCGGCCGTGCCCGTGGTTCCCCGTCCAGCTTCCGAGGAGTTCTTCCATGTCCCGCGGCACCCCCGACTTCGACCTCGCCTCCGTGGACGTGGAGGGCTTCTACCGGGAGCTGAGGGAGATCCGCGCCCAGGTGGACGCGTCCCTGGGCGAGGCGGACGCGGCGCACCTGCGGAAGCTGGAGCGGTGGGGGCGGGTGGCGACGTGGCTGGGCGTGGCCACGGCGTGGATCGCGCCCAACCCGTTGAGCGCGGTGGCGCTGGGGTTGGGGCGCTCGACGCGCTGGCTGCTCATGCACCACGTGGGGCACCGGGGCTACGACCGGGTGCCGGGCCTGCCCGCGTCACGCACGAGCAAGGGCTTCGCGAAGGGGGCCCGGCGCTTCGTGGACTGGCTGGACTGGATGCTTCCGGACGCCTGGGTGTTCGAGCACAACGTGCTGCACCACTCGCACACCGGCGAGGACGCGGACCCCGACCTGCTGGAGCGCAACGCGGAGGGCACGCTGCGGGACACGGGCCGTCCGCTGCCCCTGCGCTACGTGCAGCTGGGGCTGCTGGCCGTCACCTGGCGGGCGAGCTACTACGCGCCGGAGACGCTGGGGTCGCTGCGGCGCAAGGGGCGGCGTGAAGGGGGCTCGCTCACGCGCGCGGAGGTGTGGGAGCTCGTCACGCGCTGCTACCTGCCATACGCGGCCGTCTACTTCGGCCTGTACCCGGCGGCCTTCCTCATCGTGGGGCCGTGGGCGGCGTTCAGCGTGCTGTGCAACTCCGTGCTCGCGGACGTCGTCACCAACCTGCACACGTTCTTCGTCGTGGGGCCCAACCACACCGGCGAGGACCTGTACCGCTTCGACACCGCGCCCGCGAACAAGGCCGAGCGCATGGTGCAGCAGGTGCTGGGCAGCGCGAACTACCGCACCGGGGGCGACCTCAACGACTTCGCCCACCTGTGGCTGAACTACCAGATTGAGCACCACCTCTGGCCGGACCTGCCGATGCTGAAGTACCGCGAGGTGCAGCCCCGGGTCCGCGCGCTGTGCGAGAAGTACGGCATCCCCTACGTGCAGGAGAGCGTCTGGACCCGCGCGAAGAAGATGGTGGACGTGGTCGTGGGCAAGGCGTCCATGAAGCGGCTGCCGAGGTCCGGGGCGCTGGCCGTGACGGACGCGAGCGCGGAGGCGAGCGCGGCGGAAGTGTCCGCGGCCTGAGTCACGCGGGCGGCGCGCGGCGGCGGCGGGGCAGGGGGACGAGCGCCACCGGCGTGGCCTCCACCGGCGCCTCCTCGTGGCGGACGGCCTCCGCGTTCACCACGCGCACGCCGTCCGGCTGCACGGGCAGGCCAATCGTCTCCACGAACAGGCGGTAGCTCTCCTCCAGACGCCGGTGCAGGGCGATGAAGGTCTGGTGCGCGGTGCCGGGCATGTCCTCGGTGTAGGTGAAGTACCAGCGCAGCTCGTCCAGGCGCGCGTAGAAGTGGTCCACCACCGCCTGCTCTTGTTCGGAGAGGTGGATGAGCTGGACGAAGGCGCCCTCGGCGTAGTGTGACGCCACCGTCTCCACCAGCGGGCCCCGGCTGCGCAGGCGGGAGAAGAGGATGAACATCTCCTCCCGGCGGGCAGCCAGCCGGCGCATGATTCCGGCGGCGTCCAGGGCGAGCAGGTTGCGCACGCGAGCGCTGGTCTCTTCGGCCTTCTTGCGGCGAGCCATGGTGCGACGCAGCCTACCGTCAGTGGCCTGGGGGCCGTGAGGCCTGAGGCGTCCAGGGGTCGTCTTCCTCGTAGGGAGGCTGGCGACCGGGCCCGTGCCTGCCTCACGGCGATGCAGCGCGGCAGTGGAGCGATTGGTACGGTGGGGCCACCATGGTGCTCAAGATCGTCCAGGCGGGGGAGCCGGTGCTGCGACAGCGCGCACGCGAGCTGACCCCCGAGGAAATTGGCAGTGCGGAGACCCGGCAGCTCATCGCGCTGATGCGCGACACGATGCGGGACGCGCCCGGCGTGGGGCTGGCGGCGCCCCAGGTGGGGGTGGGCGTGCGGCTGGTCGTCATCGAGGACCGGCCGGAGTACCAGGCTGGAGCTTCGCCCGCGGACCTGGCCTTACGGGAGCGGGCGCCGGTGGCCTTTCACGTGTTGATCAACCCGCGACTGGTGGTGGAGGACCCGACGCCGGTGGAGTTCCACGAGGGGTGCCTGAGCGTGAACGGGCTCGCGGCGCTGGTGCCCCGGGCGCGGGGCGTGCGGGTGGAGGCGCTGGATGAGCAGGGCCAGCCGGTGACGGTGTCGGCGCGAGGCTGGTACGCGCGCATCCTCCAGCACGAGTTCGACCACCTGGAGGGCACGCTCTACGTGGACCGGATGGAGACGCGCAGCCTCACCACGCAGGACAACCACCGACGGCACTGGATGGGCAAGAGCACGGCGCAGGTGCGCACGGCGCTGGGGTTGGCGGAGCGCCAGGATTCGGTTCCCCCGGAGGACAAGTCATGAGCAGCAGTCGGTTGTTCACCCCCCTGAAGCTGCGGGACATCACGCTGCGCAATCGCGTGGTGGTCTCCCCCATGTGCCAGTACTCGAGCGACGACGGCTTCGCCAACGAGTGGCACGTGGTGCACCTGGGCAGTCGCGCGGTGGGGGGCGCGGGGCTGGTCATCACCGAGGCCACGGCGGTGGAGGCGGAAGGGCGCATCTCTCCGCAGGACCTGGGGCTGTGGAAGGACGCGCACGTGGAGATGCTGGCGCGCATCAACCGCTTCCTGCACCAGAACGGGGCCGCGTCGGGCGTGCAGCTGGCGCATGCGGGCCGCAAGGCCTCCACGCTCCGGCCCTGGGACACGGGGACGCACGGGGCGACGGTGACGCCGGAGCACGGTGGTTGGACGCCGGTGGGGCCCACGGCGGAGGCGTTCGATGAGGGCTATCCGAAGCCGGTGGCGCTGGACGAGGCGGGCATCGCGCGGGTGGTGAAGTCGTTCGGGGACGCGGCGGCGCGGGCGAAGGCGGCGGGGTTCCAGGTCATCGAATTGCACGCGGCGCACGGCTACCTGCTGCACGAGTTCCTGTCGCCGCTGTCGAACAAGCGCACGGATCGGTATGGCGGCTCGTTCGAGAACCGGACGCGCTTCGCGCTGGAGGCGACGCGCGCGGTGCGGGCGAAGTGGCCGGAGTCGCTGCCGTTGTTCATGCGCATCTCCGCCACGGACTGGGTGGAGGGGGGCTGGACGGTGGAGGACTCGGTGGCGCTGGCGAGGCTGGTGGCGAAGGAGGGCGT
>NZ_RAWB01000099.1 GCF_003612055.1 Corallococcus llansteffanensis | reverse complement strand
GCCCGCGTCAGCCCCGTCCCCCCGACAGGAAACATCCCCCGTGCGATACATCCTGCTCACCCTCCTGTGCCTGGTGCCCGGCCTCGCGCGCGCCCAGGCCGAGGAACTCGAGAATCCCGGCACCGTCTCCGCGGTGCAGGACCGTCTCTACCGCATGCACCACGAGCTCTCGCTCGGCGTGGGCGTGCTGCCCGCGGACGCCTACTACAAGGGGCTCATCGGCACCGTCGGCTACACGTACCACTTCAGTGACAGCTTCGCGTGGCAGGTGGGCCGCGGCACGTACAGCTACAACGTGCAGACCAGCCTGCGCCGCCAGTTGGAGCGCGACTTCGACGTGTCCCCCACCAACACCGCCTTCGAGGACCAGGTGCAGTGGATGGTGGGCTCCGACCTGGTGTGGAGCCCGCTCTACGGCAAGAGCAGCTTCCTCAACACCAACGTCGTCCACTTCGAGGTCTCCCTCCTGGCCGGCGGCACGGTGGTGAAGGTGGAGCGCAGCGACGGCTTCCGCCCCGCCATCAACCTGGGGGTGGGCCTGCGCGTCTTCTCCAGCCGCAACGTGTCCTTCCGCCTGGACGTGACCAACAACACCGTCTTCGCGGGCGCGTCGCGCATCGTCAACGTGCCCACCGTGCAGCTGGGCACGGCCTTCAACTTCGGCGCCACGGAATGACGTCCCGCCCGCTCATCGTCGCCGCGCTCACCAGCGCCGCGCTCTTCGTGTTCCCAACGGCCGCCCGCGCCGCCCCGGACGCAGGCCTGCCGCCCATGCCGCCGGCACCGGCCGCCAACGCCGCGCGCCCCGCGGGCACCGCCGACGCGGGCACTTCCGCGCCGGACGCGGGCACCGCCGCCGGCCCGCTGTACGCGTGGCTCCAGGCGACGCCCCGCACGGACGACAACTACGCGTGGGGCCAGTACTTCCTCGCCAAGAGCCTCATCGACCTGGGCCTCACGCACGCGGGCGCCACGTACCTGGCGCGCATCGCGCGCGAGCGCACCAACCCCAACGTGCTGCCGCGCGCGCTGGACGCGCTGAAGGAGCTGACGGACCGGCCGCACGACGAGGTGATGATCGACGAGCAGGTCTTCGGCGCGCTCGACCTGGGCTTCCTCCCGGAGGAGACGGGCGCGTACGCGCACTACCAGCAGGGGCTCGTCGACCTGCGCGTGGGCAACGAGCGCTGGGCGGGCACGCACTTCTCCAAGCTGCCGGAGACGAGCGCCGAGGCGAGCCGCGCGAAGTTCGCCCTGCTCGTCACCCGCCTCAAGCAGGTGAAGGATCCGCCGGATGAGATGGTGAAGGACTTCCTCACCCTGTCCGAGGACGAGAAGCTCACGCGCGAGTCGCGCAACGAGGCCGCGCTCGCCGTGGCCCGCCTGCGCTACGAGCGCAAGGACTGGCCGGGCGCGCTGGAGGCCTACGGCAAGGTGAAGCTGCCGGACCTGGACCCCGGCCGCGCGAGCCTCTACCTGGAAGAGGCGTGGACCCGCTACAAGCTGGGCGACCTGAGGGCCTCGCTGGGCATCCTCACCACGCTGGACGCGCCGTCCTTCCGCGACGAGTTCCTGCCGGACAAGTACCTCTTGCGCGCGCTCATCTTCCGCGACCTGTGCCACTACCTGCCCGCCAAGCGCGCCGCGAAGGAGCTGACGCGAAGGTACGCGGACTCGCTGGAGTCCGTGCGCGGCCGCGAGGACCTGAGCCAGGACGTGCGCCTGCGCCGCGCCGCCAACGCGCACGGCGGCACGAAGCGCGCCGCCCGGTTCGTGTCCCTGCTGGACCTGGAGGGTGAGCGCCTGGGCCGCTACGCCGGCAGCTTCGGCGACCGGCTCTTCGGGCACCTGACGCGGCTGTATGACCTGTCCCACGCGGAGGCCGTGCGGGTGTACGACACGCGGCTCGCGGAGGCCGTGCGCCAGGAGGCGGACACGCTGCTGCGCGCCGCCGAACAGGTGCGCCTGATGGAGTACGAGGTCGGCCTCAAGCTGTACGAGCGCGTGAAGAAGGGCGCCCAGGTGGTGGCCGCCGAGGAAGAGGAAATGCTGTCCCCCGCGCAGGTCGCCTTCCGCTTCGACAACGAATACTGGAACGACGAGCTCAAGTCCTACCGGGTCCGCATCGAGAGCCGTTGCATCGAGGAAACCCCATGACCGGCCCGTTCACCGGCCTCATCACCGCCGCGCTGCTCGCGGCCGCTGCTCCTGGCGCCGCCGGCCGCGCCGGGCCCAACCTCAACCCCATCATCTCCAAGGCGAAGGAGCGCGACGAGCTCATCGCCAAGCTCAAGCGCGACATCTTCAAGGTGGACCGCGCCATCGGCGAGACGCAGAAGCTCATCTCCAAGAGCCGCAACGCGCCCTACCTGCCGGACCTCCAGTTCCGGCTGGCGGAGCTCTTCGTCGAGAAGAGCCGCTACGTGTACTACCTCCAGGCCGAACAGCGGCCGGAGGGCGCGTCGGGCGCCATCGTCTCCCCGGAGACGCGCCTGATGAAGCAGAAGGCGGTGCAGATGTACTACCGCCTGCTGCGCGAGTACCCCGACTTCAAGGACGGCGACCAGGTGACGTTCTACCTGGCGCACGAGCAGCGCGAACTGGGCCAGTTCGACGAGATGCTCAAGACGCTGGGGGACCTGACGCGCAAGTACCCCAACAGCCCGCTGCGGCTGGAAGCCGAGCAGATCCTCGGTGACCACTTCTTCGACAAGGCGGACCTCGTCGAGGCGGAGAAGCACTACCAGGCCATCCTGGAGCTGCCGCCCTCGCCGGTGCACGACCTGGCCCGCTACAAGATGGGCTGGATCCGCGTGAACCAGGCCAAGCACGCGGAGGCCGTCACGTTCTTCGAGGCGGCGGCCGCGAGCGCCCCCCTGGCCGGCGTGGACGTGAAGAAGGCGCTCAACGTCAAGCGCGAGGCGCTGCTGGACCTCGTGTACAGCTACACGGAGGCCAAGCCCCCCAAGGGCGCGCTCAACTACTTCGAGAAGCTCAGCGACAGCCGCGCCACGTACTCGCTCGCGCTGGACAAGCTGAGCAACCGCTACTTCATCAAGCAGCAGTACGAGTGGGCCATCCCCGCGCTGCGCAAGCTGATGGAAGTGCAGCCCGACCCGGAGATGGACCTGGAGCGCGGCCAGAAGCTGTACGACTCGCTCAAGGCCGCCAAGGGCAAGGTGCTGCCGGAGCCGGAGGACATCCGCTTCCTCGTGCGCGCCGCCGTGCAGAGCAAGACGGATCCGGAGCTCTCGGAGACGGACCGCAAGAAGCAGCTCGCGGAGACGGAGGAGATGGCGCGCGACCTGTCCACCCAGGTGCACCTGGCCGCGCAGAAGAGCGACCAGCGCGACCTGTACGTGAAGGCCGCCCAGGCCTACCGCGAGTACCTGGAGCTGTTCCGGCCCGAGCAGTACGTGCGGCCCATCATGAAGAACCGCGCGGACGCCCTCTTCGCGGCCAAGGAGTTCCCGGACGCCGCGCGCCAGTTCGAGGAGCTGGCCCGCTACGAGGACAAGGCCAAGGCGAAGGACGACAAGGCGGTGGACGCGGCGCTGTACGGCGCGCTCCTGGCGCACTTCTCCACGCTCAAGCCCGAGGAGGCGCTGAAGCGCAACGCCTTCGAGGTCGCCGACGCGCGGCAGGCGCTGAAGCTCTTGGGCGCCACCTACGTGTCGCGCTACCCGCAGAGCCCGCACGTGCTGGACGTGAAGTTCAACATCGCGCGCGCCTACTACGAGGACGGTGACTACCCGAAGGCGTCGGAGCTGTTCACCGCGTTCGCGCTGGCGCACCCGGCCTACAAGGACGCGCCGGTGGCGGGCAACCTGGCCCTGGACAGCCTCCGGCAGGTGAACGACTTCAAGAAGCTGGACGAGACGGGCCGCAAGTTCCTCGCGTCCTCGCTGCCGGCCAACTTCCGCGGGGAGGTGCAGAAGATCCTCACCCAGAGCAAGGCGGAGGCGCTGGACGAGCTGGCCCTGCAGAGCGCGCAGGAGACGGGCGACGTCATCGAAGGCCTGATGAAGGTCGCGGACGAGAACAAGAACACCGACATCGGCGAGAAGGCGCTCTACGGCGCGTTCACCGCGGCGCGCGAGAAGCGCGACCTGCCCCGCGAGCGCGAGCTGGGCACGAAGCTGGTGCAGTCCTATCCCAAGAGCCAGTACCTGTCGGACGTGCTGCTGACGCTGGGGCGGCACTCGGCGGAAGCGGCGGCCTTCGGCGAGGCGGCCGGCTGGTTCGAACAGGTGGGCCAGAAGCTGGGCGGCGACCTGGCGGCGGTGGACGGCTGGATGGCCGGCGCGCGGCTGCGGCTGGCGCTGGGCGAGTACAAGGAAGCGTCCCGCAACCTGGAGACGGCGTCGGAGGCAGCGGGCGCGCGCAAGGGCGAGGTGCTGGCGCTGCTGGCCGAGACGCGCCTGAAGCAGAAGGACTACGCGCGGGCGAAGACGACGGCGGAGTCCGCGCTGCGGCTGGACAAGAACAACGTGGCGGCCGCCGCGGTGCTCGCCGAGGTGCAGGCCGTCACCGCGCCCACGGCCAACGCGGACGCGCTCATCGCCACCCTCACCGCCGCGGTGCAGGGTCCCAACGGCCAGTCGGAAGAGGCGGCCAAGGGGCTGTGGTACCTGGGAGAGATCCTCTACCGCGGCTACAAGGACCTGCCGGCCGACAAGGTGGAGGAGAAGGTCGCCGCGCTCCAGTCCATGGAGGGCGTGTACACGCAGGCCGCGTCGCTCGGGTATCCGGAGTGGGCGGTGGCGTCGCTGTGGAAGATTGCCCTCGCGTACGGCCACATCGCGGACGTGGTGGACCAGACGCCGGTGCCCGGTGGGCTGTCCGCCGCGGAGACGAAGCAGTTCCAGGACGCGGTGAAGCAGCAGGTGGCGCCGCTCAAGGCCCGCTCGGATGACGCCTTCAAGGCGTGCCTGTCCCGCGCGGAGTCGCTGGAGGTCTTCAACGCGGCGGTGCTGGGCTGCCGCAACCGCACGGACGTGGCCGCGCTGCCGGTGCCGCAGCCGGCCGCGCCCACGCAGCCCGCGGCGCTGGAGGACCTGCGCAAGAAGGCGGAGAAGGTGCTGTCCGCCGAGGCGCTGGAGGCCCTGGGCATGGGCTTGCTGGACGCGCACCAGTACGGCATGGCGCAGCTCACCTTCGGCCGCGTGACGGAGCTGCAGGACACGCGCGCCTCCGCGCACGCCGCGCTGGGCTGGGCCATGCTCAACCAGGGCGACGCGATGGGCGCCCGGGCGGCCTACGCCAAGGCGCTGGAGGCGGACCCCACCTACGACAAGGCCCGCCTCAACCTGGCCGCGCTGCGCTGCCGCTTCGGCGACACGGACGGCGCGCGTCGCGAATTGGCCGTGCTCAAGGACATGGGCACGCTCAACGGCCCGGACGTGGACGCGGGCTGGAAGGCGTGCAAGTGAGCGCGCGCCTTCGCTTCATCGCTCCGGCGCTCGTCGCGCTCGTCACCGCGTGTGGTGGCGAGGGCGGCGCGCTGGAGGGCAGCGTGACGCCGCTGTTGGATCTGCACTACCAGCGGGCCGACGCGCAGCTCGCGGAGGGCACGCTGGCGGTGAGCTTCGTCAACGTGCAGGGCACCGGGCAGAACGTGGTGCTGAAGGTGAGCGCGCGCGTGACGGACATGCTGCCGGACGCGGAGTACACGGGCTCGCTGGACATCGACCTGGCACAGGCGCTGGAGGACGGCTCGCAGCGGGGCAGCGTGGACCGCAGCGTGCTGGACGAGCCCGTGCGCCCCTTCCCGCTCCTGCAACGGGGCAACCTCTTCGTGAAGTCCCTTCCGAAAACCACCGGTGACCGCGTGTCGGGCGAGTTCAACGTGACCTTCGTCAACGGCACCGACGTCTACTCCGGCCGCACCATCTTCGGCCGCTTCGAGGCGACCGCTCCATGAAGCGCACCCTGCTGCTCAGCCTGACCCTCCTGGCCTCCGCCTGTGGCCCGCGCTACGGCATGCGCGTGCCGGACTCGCTGGTGAAGAAGCTGCCGTACGAGACGCGCATCGAGCTGCTGGAGTCGGAGAACGACCTGGCGCTGGCCATCGACCGGGTGGACGAGGCGGACAACGAGGTCAACCGCGCCCGGGAGAACATCCGCCGGGCGAAGTCCCGCCAGGAGGCCGCCGAGGACGAGGAGGACCGCGCCCCGGACGCGTCGTCGCGCGAGGTGGCGCAGCTGGCCATCGCGGAGTCCGAGTCCCGCGTGGAGTTCCTGCGCGCGCACCAGCGCCTCAACGTGGGCCTGCGCGAGGTGGAGAAGCTGTCGCTCAGGTGCGCCTTCGCGAAGTTCGAGCTGGCGCGGCTGACCGCGGCGCGCAAGGCCAAGGTGCAGGGTAGTGAGCGCCTGGAGCCCAAGGAGTACGAGGAGCAGGTGTCCGAGTGTGAGGCGGCGGTCAAGGAAGAGCGGGCCGCGCTTGCCGAGGACACGAAGGAAGCGCAGACCGCGAAGGAGGCGTGGGAGGCGAAGAAGGCCGCCCTCGCCAAGAAGACCTTCGACGCGCGCGCCAGCCCATACGTGGAGAACCTGTGATGACGAAAGTCGGCGTCCTCCTCCTCCAGTTGCTTGCTGCCCAGGCCCCCGCTCCTGCTCCGGAGGCCCCTCCCGCTGAGAAGCCCGCCGTGGCCGCCCCGCGCGCGGACAAGCTGCCCGACGACCCGGACGCGCTCTACAAGCTGGGCACGGCCTTCCTGTCGCAGAACCAGCCGCGCCGCGCGGTGGCCCCGCTGACGAAGCTCGTGGGGCTCACTCCGGACGGCGTGCCGGCGAAGGTGGCCCTGGCACGCGCGCTGCGTCTTTCGGGCGACGTGGACAAGGCGAAGGCGGTGCTGGACGCGGCGCTGGCGGCCTTCCCGGAGGAGGCCACGCTGCGCTCGGAGCGCGGCCTGCTGGCGCGCATCCAGGACGACACGGACGAGGCCATCACCCAGTACTCGGTGGCGACGGAGCTGGCGCCGCAGGACGCGGAGCTGCGCTTCAACCTGGGGGAGGTGCTCCAGCGCGCGAACCGCACGGACGACGCCATCGAGGCGTACCGCGAGGCGCTCAAGCTGGACGGCGCGCTGCACGTGGCGCGGGTGAACCTGGGCAAGGCGCTGGCGGAGAAGGGGCTCAACGCGGAGGCCAAGGAGACGCTGCGCGAGGCGCTGCGCCAGAAGGACGGCGACGCGGAGGCGCACTACAACCTGGGCGTCATCCTGATGCGGGAGAACGACGCCACGGGCGCGTTCGCGGAGTACCAGGCCGCCCTCAAGGCGGATCCGAAGCACGCGCGCGCGCAGAACAACCTGGGCGTGGTGCTGGACGGCCAGGGCAACGCGCGCAAGGCGGCGGAGGCGTTCACGCGCGCCATCGCGTTGGATCCGAAGTACGCGGAGGCGCACTTCAACCTGGGGCTCGCGTGCTTCCAGTTGGGAGAGAACTCCCGCGCGACGCGCGCCTTCGAGAAGGCGCTGATGCTGGAGCCCCGGCGCGCGAGCGGCCCGTACACGCAGCTGGGCCAGCTCTACCTCGCGCAGGGCAAGAAGGCGCAGGCGGTGGCCGCGTTCCAGAAGGCCATCGAGAAGAGCGCTGACGACGGCAAGAAGACGACGGAGGCGTACCAGGGGCTCGCGCGCGCGTACCTGGGGCTGGGCAAGGTGGACGAGGCGGTGGCCACGCTGAAGACGGCGGTGGAGACCTTCCCGGACGAGCCCGGCACCCGCGCGGGCTACGGCGACGCGCTCAAGGCCAAGGGCGACCTGGACGGCGCCATCGCGCAATACACCGTGGGCCTGAAGCTTGCGCCCACGACGGAGAACCGGCTGGTGCTCGCGGAGGCGTACGCGAAGAAGCACGTGGGCGCGCAGGCGAAGCCGCTCTACGAGGCGGTGCTGGCGGAGGATCCGAACCACCGCGGGGCGAAGCTGGGGCTCGCGGACCTGCTGCTGGCCATGGGCGACTACGCGGCGGCGGAGAAGCTGCTGACGCCCGCGGCGGGCGAGGAGCCGGACACGGGGGCGCTGGCGCGGCTGGGCATCCTGCACTCGCGGCGCGGCCGGCCGGACCTGGCGGTGCCGGAGCTGGAGTCGGTGGTGGCGAAGGACCCCGCGCAGCTGGAGGCCCGCGCGGAGCTGGGCTTCCTGTACCTGCGTGGCGGTGACGAGTCCAAGGCGGTGCAGGTGTTGAGCGACCTGCTGGCGGTGGAGCCGCGCAACTCGCTGGGCCTGCTGTACCTGGGCCACACGCTGTACCGGCAGGGCAAGGCGAAGGACGCGGAGAAGTCCTTCCGGGGCGCGTCGCAGGTGGACCCCATCGCCGGAGAGCCGCACTTCGCGCTGGCGCAGCTGCTGGAGTCCACGGGCCGCAAGGACGAGGCGAAGAAGGAGTACGAGGCCGCGGTGCGCCTCCAGCCCGACCACGCGGACGCGAAGACGGCGCTCCAGAAGCTCGTCGCCTCCGGCACGCCCTGACGCCCCGAACGGGGAAGCTTTGTCCCTCCTGGACGGGTTGTGGCTGTGCTGGAGTGGCACGGTCACGGAGTCCAGGAGGAGGTACGTCATGAAGGTGCGAAGCCAACCGATGCGCGTGGGGCTGGCCGCGGTGTTGCTGCTGGGCCCGCTGACGGCGGGCGCGGTGAGCCAGAAGCTGCGCTACAAGTTCGAGCTGGTGTCCGACCCGGTAACCACCGTGGTGGACGACAGCGGCAAGGGCCACACGGGCACCGCGCAGGGCAGCAATGGCGGCACCGTCGTCATCGAGACGCCTGGCTATGAGGGCCAGGGCGTGCGCTTCCCCGCCGTCTGTGTTGGGACGACGTGTCCCAAGGCGGCCATCACCGCGGCGGACGCCGTGTCGCTCAACCCGGGGACGGCGCTGTTCTCCTTCGGCGCGCGCGTGCGCGTCACGCTCGCGGAGCTGAGCGCGGACCACGGCTCCAACCTGGTGCAGAAGGGGCTCTCCACCACGCCGCAGTGGAAGCTGCAGCTCGACGACGCGGTGGCGGGCAAGCCGAGTTGCGTGGTGCGCACCACGGGCGGCACGGGCGCCGTCATCGTCAAGTCGTCGGTGGGCATCGCGGACGGCACCTGGCACAAGGTGACCTGTCAGCGCACCAGCACCACGCTGACCATCCTCATCGACAACGTGGCCCGGGGCAGCGCGGTGCTCGCCAGCACCTACGACATCAACCCGGCGGGCCAGCCCCTCACCATCGGGGCCAAGAGCGTGGGCAACAACAACGACCAGTTCCACGGTGCCATCGACGACGTGTACTTCAACCTGGACTGAGCCGGCCGCTCAGTCGCGGGGCCGCATGAAGCCCTTGGGCAGCGGCGGCCCCGTCGGCGCGGGAGGGGTGGCTTCCGCGAGCTCGCGGCCGAAGCGGTAGCGGGCCTCCGCGTGGACGCCGAAGGACTCGCCTTCCGCGCTCGCCAGCAGCACGAGGTCTTCGTCGGGGCGCGTACCTTCGGGCAGGTGCAGCGTCCACGGGACTTCCTGGGCGTCGCCCTCCAGCACGATGGGCGACGTGGGCCCTTCCTGGAGCAGCGCGCGGGAGGGCACGCGCAGGGAGACCTCCACGGGCGCGGTGAAGCCGGGGCTGCGCTCCAGCCGCGCGATGAGCCGCACGGTGTCCGTGCCGGTCTCCACCACCCGCCAGGAGACGTGCAGCGGCGCGGGGACGCGGGCCGTGGTGGCGAGCACCGTCGGCGGTGGCGTCGCGTCGTCCGTGTCCCGGGTGTCCTCGGGCGCGGCCCGCGCGAGCATCCCGTGAGCCTCGGAAACAACGGGGCCGCTCGTCTTCACAGGGAGGGCCTGGGGCTTCCGGCCTTCGCGTGACGGCGCATTACGAGACGCTTCCGTGGGAGCGTCCATCGCCGCCGGTCGCGACAGGTCGTGTGGCGTCTGGACCGTGCGCAGGGGCACTTCCTCGGACTGGGGTGGCAGGTCCGTCGCACGGGGCAGCTTCTTGCGCCGCGCGCGGTCCACGCCCGACGCCATGCTGGCCGACAGCGCACCGACCAGGGCCAGCGCGAGCACGGCCCCGGCCATCCGCCTGCGCAACTTCGAGCGTGCCGGCGGCACGAGCCCAGGCACGCGGTTCCGGAGCTTCATGCGCGGGAGCTTCATGGGCATGACATCCGCCTTCGCGGCTTCGCGCGCACCGGCGGCATGAGCCCAGGCACCCGGATCCGGAGCTTCGAGCGAGGCTGCTTCGAGCGAGGGAGCATCATGGGCACAGGGGCTCGTGGCTGGGGTACGGGAAGGCGGT
This sequence comes from Corallococcus llansteffanensis, assembly GCF_003612055.1. Classification (GTDB taxonomy): domain Bacteria; phylum Myxococcota; class Myxococcia; order Myxococcales; family Myxococcaceae; genus Corallococcus; species Corallococcus llansteffanensis. The sequence goes on along the minus strand of NZ_RAWB01000099.1, from coordinate 11,150 downwards.
GGCGGGCTCGGTGGCCGCGTCCACCCGGGCGCGGGGGAACCCCTGGCACACCATCGCGTCCAGGAAGTCCGCGAGGCACGGCGACGGCTTGCCCGTGTCCACCACGCCCGAGAGCGCGCCCTTCGCATCGCGGCTCCAGGTGTGGCGGGTGTAGCCGCGCGCCCAGGGGGCCCGGTTCATCGCGGGCGCGGAGAGCGCGTCGTACAGGGGCTGGCTCGACGGAGTGCTGGTGGCGGTGCGGTAGAGGATGGCGGCGACCTCGTTCTCGTCCATGGCCTGGAGCAGGCCGTCCTCCGCGTGGGGTCGCGCCCAGGCGCTCACCGACGAGGCGCGCGCGGACAGGTCCACCCAGAACATCGTCCCGCCCTGCCGGTCGTAGTAGCGCGGGCTGCGCCGCGCGTCGGTGCTGAACCATGTGGCCCAGCCTTCACTCCACGCCTGGCCCGGGAAGGTGGGCACGCCCACGTAATGCGGGCCGCCTTCGTCGGGAGGGGCGCCCCGGCTGGCCATCACCCAGTGCCCCAGCTCGTGCATCACCATCGCGTCCGACCACCACGCCGCATCCGAGTCCCCGGGCAGCCACACCTGCGCGTCCCATTTGCGGCCCACCGCCGTCACCGGCCAGCGAGCGAAGCACGCTCCGCAGGACCACGTCGTCCCGAAGCCCAGCCACGCCACCACGGGCAGCCCGTCCCGCCCGCCGAAGCGCTCGCGCATCCGGCGCCACGCCGTGCCCAGCGAGTCGAACACCGCCGCCGCGCCGGAGCCCTCGGCTTCGGTGAGGGTGAACACCGGCTGCTCCCACACCTCGCGCGTCGGGTGCGCCCAGCTCCAGATGCGCGCCGTGTCACCCGGCACCGTCGCCACCCGCTGCTCGCCCGGGAGGCCGGGGTCCGCCACCGCGTAGGCCACCGCGCCGTCGCGCCCCTGCCCCACCGCGTACACGACGATGCGGTCGTCCTCGCGCAGGCTCGCGGGCACCTTCAACGTGAAGCGGCCGGCGCCGTCCGTCACCTGCGAGTCCAGCAGCGCGCCGCCCTGGAAGGAGACGATGAGGAAGCCTCGCGCGGGCACGAGGTCCACCTCCGCCGTCCAGCCCCGGAACGCGGCATCCGGGAAGCGGCGGGCGTAGCGCACCGTGCCGCTCAGCGTGGGCCCCGGCCCGCCGCAGAAGCCCCGGCCCGCCGCGGGCTCACAGCCGGCATCGCACGCACGCGCGACCCACTGGCTGTTCGTGCACACCTCCCACGCCCCGGCCTCCGAGCACCGCGAGACGCCGTCCACGCACGCCGCGCCCGCGACGCAGGCGACCTCCGGCGTTTCGACACAGGCGGTGTCCGCGCCGCAGTCCTCGCGGTGCACGACGCCGCCTTCGCAGCGCTCCAGCACGCGGGGCCCCAGGCACCGCCCCTGCGCGGGGAGCTGATCACACGACTGCGCGGACCGGAGCTGCTCCTCGGGCAGCGTGGAGACACAGGCCGCGCAGGCCGCGCCTTCACAGTCAGGCGCACACGGCGTCAGCTCCGCGCCCGAGTCACACCCCAGGCCCAGCAGGCCCGCGCAGAACAGCGCCCAGGTCCGCCACCGCGCCGATGCTCCGCGTCCCACCAGGAGGAACCCTCTTTCAAGCCGGCGTCTTCACCGGGGGCTGAATGCGCGGCGAGGACAGCACGCGCCCCGCCCGGGCAGGCAGAGGCAGGCGACCCAAGGCCTCCCTGCTCGCCCGCTCAACCCTCCGTGCGAGCCAGGAACGCGGCCAGCAGTGCCTGTCGCTCCGCTTCGCCCAGCACCCCATCCAGCGCGGGGAACAGGTACGTCTCCTCGCGCAGCGAGTGGTGGTGCTCCAGGTGCTTGAAGGTGCTCTCCATGTCGAAGACCCGCAGCACCGCGCGGCGGTAGTCCGGGGCGGCGGGGTCCAGGGCGTCCACCGCGTCCTGACACTTCGCCAGCAGCTCGCGCATGCGCTGGTGTTCACCGGTGAAGAGCTCCGGCGCGGCGCCGCGGATCCGTCCGGCCCGGGGCAGTTCGGGCAGGAGCAGCGCCTCTTCCGCCTCCAGGTGCCGCGTGAGCTCCTCGCGGTAGCGCGTGAGCCGCTCGCGGGCGACGGGCAGGTCCAGGCCCATCAGCGCCTCCTGGTGCTGGAGGAACAGCTCCTCCAGCTCGCGGTGGAGCGCGCCAAGGCTGACGAAGTCGGAGGGCACGGACATCGCGGCGACGCGCCTTCAGTGCACCTTGTCGTCGCGGGCACCCGCCTCGCGGGCCACGCGGGGACGCGGTGTCACCATGCGGGCGACGCCGGAGAAGAGCTGATCCTCCGTGTAGACCTTGCGCACGCGGCGGTGCGACATGCGCGGGTGGTACGCCGGGCCCGGCCGCTCCAGCCATTGCAGCACGCGCACTTCGCCGGAGTGGGCCAGGTCGGCGAGCAGCGCCTCCGGGCACAGCTTCAGGTAGCGCCGCACGAGCGGCCGCAGCCGGCGCGCGAAGTCAGCCCCCAGCTTCGCGTGACGGCGGCCCGCGTGCAGGGTGCCGTCGAAGCGCAGCGAGATGTGGAAGAGCTCGTGCATCAGCGTCTCCAGCCGCGCCTTCGCGGTGGAGCCCCGGAAGAAGAGCGGCCGCAGGGTGATGCAGTACAGGATGCGCCGGCCCCGGATGCGCACCACTGGCTTGCGCCGCCCCGCCTTGTCGATGCTCTTGCCGCCCTTGAAGCACAGCGGCTTCACCGTGCCGCGGGAGGCGCGCCGGGCCTCGCCCGCGACCACCAGGATGCGGCTGACCTTCACGTGGCCGAACTCGGGCATGCGCGCGGCGATGTCCCGGATGAGGGAGCGCAGGGTCCGGTTGAAGTTGGGACGGCGAGGGGCCACGGTTGGTGGACAGTCTAGCGGAAAACCCCTTGGGGACAGCCCCCGACCTCCCCAGAATGTCCGCCGTGAATCGCTCGCTCTGCATGGTGTCCCTGGTGTCCGTGCTGTTCACCCTTGTCTCCGGGTGTGCCTCCGCCCCGGTCCGCTCGGGCGGCCCCCCTGCCCTCACGGCGCAGGAGACGTCCGTGGTGTCCCAGGGGCTCACCGACGCCACCGTGCGCTACACCGGTCAGGTGACGGGCACCTCCAACGGTGTGCTGGAGCGCGCCGACTACGAGCTCGTCGCGGACGGGCAGGTGCTGCGCAAGGGCTCGCAGAAGCTGGGCGTGCCGTTCGCGCCGGGCACGCCTGCGGACTTCTCCTTCGAGGAGAAGTCCGCCTACGTGAAGGGCCCCGACGACCTGGCCCGCCTGAGCGCCCAGGGCGGCACGGTGCTCATCGCGCTGCGCGGCACGCTGGTGGTGCGCTCGGGCGAGACGGAGGAGACGCTGCCCTTCGCCGCGAGCCGCGCGGTGCGCGTGCCCCGGCTGCCGGAGGTCGTCGTGGAGGAGCTGGACGGGGCCCGCTACTCGCCGGAGGAGGTGCAGATCAACCTGCGCCTGGGCGTGCGCAACCCGAACCCGTTCCCGCTGCGGCTCGACTCGCTCACCTACCAGGTGGCCGTGGCGGACCGGCCGCTGGCGGAGGGCACGGTGGGGCAGGCGGACACGGTGGACGCGTCCGCGACGGGCGTGTACCCGGTGGAGGTGGCGGTGACCCAGCAGACGTGGGGTCCGGGCGTCAAGGCGCTCATCGCCAAGGGCGTGCTCCCCTACAGCGTGAAGGGCGAAGTGAAGGGCCCGATGCTGCAGCTGCCCTACACGCTCAAGGGTGACGTGAAGCTCAACGTGTCCCGCTAGACTGGGGCGCGACAGTGCCCATCTACCTGTTGAGCGATGACGAGCCGGAGCTGTTCCCGCCTCCGGCCAAGGCGGACTCGAGCGGCCTGCTGGCGGTGGGCGGAGACCTGCGCCCGGAGCGGCTGGTGGCGGCGTACTCGCAGGGCATCTTCCCCTGGTACAGCGAGGGGCAGCCCATCCTGTGGCACTCGCCGGATCCGCGCTTCGTGCTGGAGCCGGCGAAGGTCCACGTGGGTCGCTCGCTGCGCAAGGTGATGAACCGGGGCACGTACACCGTGCGCTACGACACCGCCTTCGCGAGGGTCATCGACGCGTGCTCGCGCGTGCACCGGCCGGGGCAGGACGGCACCTGGATTACGGACGCGATGAAGCAGGCCTACGTGAGGCTGCACGAGCTGGGCCTGGCGCACTCGGTGGAGGCGTGGCAGGACGAGGTGCTGGTGGGCGGGCTGTATGGCGTGTCGCTGGGCGCGGCGTACTTCGGGGAGAGCATGTTCGCGCTCGCGCCGGATGCGTCGAAGGTGGCGTTCGCCACGGCGGTGGAGCGCTTCCGGGGCTGGGGCTTCCAGCTCATCGACTGCCAGGTGGAGACGGAGCACCTGGAGCGGTTTGGCGCGGAGCCGTGGCCTCGCAAGCGGTTCCTGGCGGCGCTCAAGGACGCGCTGAAGGAGCCCACGCGGCAGGGGCCGTGGACGGAAGCCGAAGCGACGTAGACTGCCCGGATGGATGTCCACTACACCTGGATTGGCCCCCCTCCGACGGACCGCAGCCGTGACATCGACGAGCCGAAGCGGCTGGCGGCGCGGGTGGGCAAGGGCGTGAAGATCTACTTCTGGTGTCTCGACGCGCAGGTGGCGGGGTACCAGCGGGACTTCGCAGCGCACAGCAACGTCACCGTGCGCGGCATGCAGGCGTTCCTCACGGGAGCGACGACGAAGGCCTACCGCTGGTACTACTGGTACCAGGAGTCGGACGACTGGGCCGTCGCGGCAATGACAGACATCCTCAACTGGGGACTGGCCCAGGGGACGCCGACCTCGTACCGCGCGTTCGTGAAGGACGCCTGGTCGCTCTTCCTCATGTACACGTGGGGCGGCTACGTGCTGGACGCGGGCGTGGGGCCGCACGGTGGCGGCGCGTTCGTACTCCCGGAGCCCACGGCGTTCATGAGCCCGTCACTGACCCAGGAGGACGCGCTGATGATGCGCCGGTTCCGGCTGTCACGGCTCGCGGGGTGGCAGGGGCAGGGCGACGTGACGCTCAACGAGATGCGCGCGGACGAGGTCTGCGAGGCGATGAACTACGGGGCCGCGGACGACGGTGAGGGGGAGATGTGTCCCCAGATTGAAGTCTGGATGCTGGCGAGCCCCCGGTATTCCAAGGGGGCCTGGGCGGCCCTGCGCCAGTACTGCGTCGTCTGGAAGGAGATGCAGCAGAACAACACCCTGGTGAGCGCCAGCGCCCCCCAGGTGTTCCGCTACCTCATCGCCGGCTCCGTCTACAACGGCCTGTCCCACGGGCAGAATGGCACGGCGCCGCGCAGCTCGCTGTGGTTCTGCCAGAACGGGCAGAACAGCACCGTGGAGGTGCCGGTGCTCAAGCTGCGCAAGACGTACCACGGGTCCAGCGCGCACTGATCCCTTCCCGGGACGAGCGATCCGGGTCATGCCCTTCAGCGCGGATAGTCTTCGCGGAGCTGGAACTCGTGCATGAACACGATTCGAACGTCTTTATCCGTGAAGACGAATCCCTCACCTTCGGCGCGGATGCATGGGCTTTCGCAAACCCACATTGTTGGCACCCGGATGTCCATGCACCCAAGAAGCACCAGATAGGCGCGTCGTTCGCTCGGGGCATTCCATTCAATCGCCAGCCTGTCATGCGAAGGACTGAAGTCCCAAAGGCGGCCTGTTCCACCCCGGTACTTCGACAACCTGTCGTTTAGAGCGAGAATTTCCATTCCACACAGCTCCAATCCCGGCATCCACTTCCCTCGTACGCAGCGCCCAGGTGGACACGTACCGACCCACTCGATGGTCGTGCCCTACTCCTGAGCCGGCCATTTGCGGAACGGCGTCCAGTTCATGCGTGGCTGCCCCTGCACAAACGCAATGGGCGCCAAATGCTCATCAAATAACCGGAGCATGACGTAGCAATTCGACAGGAAACGTCCCTGCTTCGCATCCGCGAACATCACAACCCTCAGGACAAATAAGTCTTCAGAACGCTGAACAGCCTCGACCTGGAAGTCAGCCTGGGACATCGCCTGCCCGAGCCGCACAAGGTCATCAGCAGAAACAAGCTTCACCGGCCCAGCAGTCTTGATCTCCCACTCTTCAATCCACGTCCCATCCGCCTGGGCTCTGACCTCAGGGAAGACCACTTTCACGATATTCGCAAAAGCCTTCGCATAATCATCGGCCATGTTGTCTCAAGCTCCTTCGAGAGTTCGCTCGCTTGACAACGACTGGCAAAGCGAAAGCCCCCGGCTGCCGTCGTCCGGCGTCCAGGGGCCCGTGGCTGACCTCTCCTGCCTAGCGCCCCGCGCTACTTCTTGCAGGGCGACAGGCTGCGCTTCGCGTGGATCAGGTCCTCTTCCGTAGGGCTGCCGTAGCGCACGGCCTTCGGCGGCGCCTTCAGCTTCTGGTAGTCGTACGCGTAGAACACGCCCATCTGCCGGCTCAGGATGTAGCGCAGGCCGTTGAAGTCCCAGAGGCCTCCGAAGAGCACGCCTCCCGGCTTCAGCTCCTGCAACGCCGTGCTCTCCGGCGCCCTCACGAACAGCTTCGACAGGTCCTCCGTCGCCCAGTTGCACGGGTTGCTGCCGTTGCGGTGCAGATAGGACACCGTCAGGTCGAACGCGCCCGCGTTGTCCTCGCCCGTGACACCGAAGTACTCCCACAGCCGCGCGCACTCCGGGGCCACGCAGTCCTGCGGCGGGATGTGCTCCGCGTAGTCCGGCGGAATGCCGTCCGTCTCCTTGCCCGTCTGATTGCGGTTGGGCCGGCGCAGCCTGCACCCCGTGGGCTCGTCCTTCTGCCGCAGCACCAGCGGCGTCCCCGACAGGCGCCCCGGCGGCAACAGCTCGCAGTCCGTCCGCAGCTCCGCCATCAGGTACGTCTGCCGGTCCTCATCCGTGCCCATCCGCACCGCCCACCACTCGATGGGCGTCGCCTTGCACGCCTTCGCGTCCGCCTTGCCGAATACCCAGAGCGGCACCTTCAAGTCGGGCGCTCCCAGCTTGCGCGCCATCTCCGCCGGCACCGGTTTCACCCCGGAACGGCTGCGCGCCCCCGCCTGGAAGAACTTGTCCTTCGCGGGCGGAATGATGGCCTGGTGCACCAGCCAGCCCGGCCGCTCGAGGCCCACCAGCCCCATGGGCGTCACCGGCAGGAACTCCGGCTTCACCGGGCAGCCCCGGTCCGGCTCCGGCATGTCCACCACCACCGCGTCGCCGTTGTCCTCATCCACCTGCGCCCGCGCGGCCCGCGGCCACACCGTCAGCGCCAGCACCAGCGCGAAACCCGCGCGCATCGCTCCACCTGTCATCGTCGGACCTCCGCCTGAAGTCATACCGCAAGCGGACCCCGGGGCGGAGCACGTCCGCCGGCAGGCCTCAGCGCTGCTTCTTGCCAGGCACGGCGGGCTTCGCCTTGCCCTTCACCGGCTTCGCCCCCGCGTCCGGCGTCCCCGCGTCCGGCGCCGGCACGTCCGACACCGTCGCGTCCTGGGCGGCCTGGTCCGCCGGCGACGTCTCCGGCTTCGGGGGCGCCTCCACCTCCGCGCGGTCCTCCAGCGGCACGCGCCCCACCCCGCGGCGGAACAGCTCCCAGAGCGCCTTGCGGTGCCCGGCCCGGTCCGTCTTCCCCGACAGCACCAGCCCCGCGCCGCTGTAGCGCACCGACAGCCCCGGCGGCATCCCCGCCGCGAAGTCCTCCAGCTGCTCCTGGAGCTGGGTGACGTCGAACGTCACGTCCAGGTCCCGGGCCAGGAACGCCTGCGTGCGCAGCAGCTCGCGCAGCGACTTGCGACAGGCGGTGCTGCCCACCGTCACCGTCAGCGACGACTCCACGCCCTGCGTCGCCTTCAGCCCCGGGCACGCCTTCTTCGCCGCCGCGATCAGCGGCTCGACGTTCTGCAGCTCGATGGGCCCCACCATGATGCGCCACACCGCGAAGCGCCCTTCGGCGTAGAGCAGCAGGTCCGTCACGCCGGCCCCCTTGGGCGTGGGCGTCAGCAGCAGCTCGCCGCTGGCCGACAGCGCCTCCGCCGACACCACCGACGGATCCGCCACCTCCACCCAGTCCACGGCCGTCAGCTTGACGAAGCGCTCCTTGCCCGGCTCCAGCGTGAGCGCCTGGTCCACCGGCCAGCAGAGGGCCTCCCTGGGCGCCAGCAGGCCCAGCAGCCCCAGCAGCCCGCCAATGACGTACATCCGACGTCCCCGCATGGTGCCTCCCGCCAGGGTGGTATGCCCCTCTAGCACGGGATAAGAACGTCGCCCTATGCCTACCTGGACCCTCTGGGTCGCCTGCCTGGCCCTCTGTTTCACGAGGTCCCTGGTCGCCGCCGCGGAGTCCGCGCTCTACGGAACGTCGGACCTGCGCGCCCAGGAACTCGCCGAGGAGAGCAAGACCACCGCCGCCCGCCGGGTGCTCCGCCACAAGACGCACCGCGAGGCCACCGCCACCGCCCTGCGCCTGGGCATGGTGCTCAGCGGCTTCCTCGCCGCCGCCATCGGCGCCTTCGTGCCCCCGCGCCTCTTGGACTTCAGCCGCTACGGCGAGGCCGCCTGGGTGCCCGTCGCCACCGTGTGCGCGGGCGCCCTCTTCGTGGGCGTGCTCGCGAGCCTCATGGAGGTCACCATGCGCGGGCTCGCCAACGGCAACCCGGAGCGCTGGGCCCTCCGGCTCGCGTTCCTCGTGTCCGTGCTGGTGCTGGTGCTCTACCCGCCCATGCGCATCATGCTGGGCCTGCTCAACCTGGGCGCCCGCACCTTCGGCCGCACCCTGCGCTTCGAGCCGCCGCCCCCGCCCCTGGAGGAGCTGGAGAAGCTGCTCGCCGCCCAGGCCGCGCGCAACGAGGTGGACAAGAGCGCCCCGCAGCTCATCCGCTCCATCTTCGAGCTGTCCGACAAGCGCTGCCGCGACGTGATGGTCAACCGCACGGACGTCATCTCCGTGGACGTCACCACGCGGCCGGATGAAGTGCTGCGCATCCTCGCGGAGGAGAACCACTCGCGCATCCCCGTGTACCGCGACGACGTGGACCACATCGTCGGCGTGCTGCACGCGCGCGACCTCATCCCGCTGCTCCAGCACCCGGAGCTCATCGTCCTGCAGGACATCATCCGCCCCGCCCACTTCGTGCCGTGGATGAAGCCCGTGGGCGACCTGCTGCGGGACATGCAGAAGCGGAAGATCCACATGGCCATGGTCGTCGACGAGTACGGCGGCTTCATGGGCGTCGTCACGCTGGAGGACATCCTCCGCGAAATCGTGGGCGACATCGGCGACGAGTTCGAGGTGGAGGAGAAGCTCGTCGAGAAGCTGCCCGACGGCAGCTCGCTCGTGGACGCCGCGATGGAGGTGGATCAGTTCACCAAGGTCTTCGGCTTCCCCCTGCCCGAGGGCGACTTCGACACGCTGGGCGGCTACCTGTCCTCGCTCGCGGGCCACCTGCCCGACGTGGGCGAGCGCTTCACCTACAACGGCTGGCAGTTCGTCGTGGCCACCAAGGAAGGCGCCCGCATCGACCGCGTGAAGATGACGCGCATCAAGAGCTCCGTGCCCGCCCCCGCGGACGGCGCACCTCGCGACGGCACCGCGCCGAAGGAAGACGCCCAGGGCGCCTCGCGCCGCGCCGACGCCGAATCCCCCCCGGACTCCGGCGCCGCCCCGTCTTCTGAAGCCAAGCGCTGAAGCGCTCGGGGCGCAGCGAAGCGCGGAGGCACCTCAGGGAGCCGGGGCGGACTCGGCCCCCGGCATCCACGGAATCTCCAGCGAGCGGACATCCCGGAAGGGCGCCCGCCGCTCGCTTCCTCCGAAGCGCAGCACCACGCCTCCCTCCACCCGCACCGCATGCGACGTGGGCTCCGGCCGCGCCGCCGACCGGGGCACCGCCAGCGGGAAGCGGACCTCCAGGGGGATTTCATGCTGCCCGTCCAGCGGCTCGCCCATCACCTGCTCGCCCGTGGCCAGCCGCCGCCCATCCACCCGCAGGTCGAAGTCCACGCGGGTGAGCGAGGCCGCGTCGGAGGACGGGTTCCTCACCTTCAGCTTCAGCGTGAGCGCCCCCGCGCCCTCGCGCGTGAAGACCACGTCCACCGACTCCACCCGCACCGCCCGGCGCGAGCGCATCAGCCGCCCAAGAGAGGCTGCAGCGCCTCCACCGTGAGGGGCCAGCCCGCGCGGCGCGCCAGCACCTCCAGCGCCTTGATGAACTCCGCCGCGGACTGGAAGCGGCGGGCCCGGTCCGCGAACAGCGCCTTGCGCGCCACCTGCGCGGCGTAGTGCGGCAGGTCCGGCGACACCGTGGAGAGCAGCGGCACGCGCGCGTCGCGCACCTGGTGCATGAGCTGCGCTTCGTTCTCCCCGGTGAACAGGCGGCGGCCGCCCCACAGCTCCCAGAGCATCACGCCCACCGCGTACAGGTCCGTGCGCGCGTCCACCACCTGCCCCAGCACCTGCTCCGGGCTCATGTACGGCAGCGTGCCGCGCAGCGCGCCGGAGTCGCCGCGCATCATCCCCTCCACCTCGGCCACGCCGAAGTCGGTGAGCTTCACGTCGCCCTGGATGCCCAACAGCACGTTGGCGGGGTTCACGTCGCGGTGGACGATGGTGGCGCCGTTCTCCCCCACCTTGGCGCGGTGGATGTAGTCCAGCGCCTTGAGCACGCACCACGCGATGTAGCAGGCGGACTCGGGCGGCATCGCGGCGCCGGCCTTGATGAGCAGCTCCTGCATGTAGCCGAGCGTCCGGCCACTCACGAGCTCCTGCACCATCAGGTAGTCGGGGCCGGCGCGGAACAGCCGGAACGTCCTCACGATGTGCGCGTTGCGCAGGCGCACCGTCAGCTTCGCCTCGTCGACGAAGGCCTTCACATACGCGGGGTCGTTGCGGAAGGACGGGTGCAGCCGCTTGATGACGACTTCCTCGGGCTCTCCCGGGGAGCGCTGCGTCGTCTCACGGGCGCGTGCTTGATACACCTCGGCCATGCCACCGACCGCCAACCGGCCGACCACCTCATAGCCACCCAGGTCCGGAGCTTCCGCCACGGCTGCAAGACTATCGCGGTTCCGGGAGGTGCCCCACTATTCCGTTACCAGGGAGGCGAAGAGGGCCTCGTACTTCCGGGCGGACGCACCCCAGGAGAAATCCTTCCC
>NZ_RAWB01000999.1 GCF_003612055.1 Corallococcus llansteffanensis | reverse complement strand
GAGCACGACGGCGCCCGTGCTGGCCGAGCCCAGGTTCGCGGCGGCGGCCGCGGGCAGCAGGTAGACACCGCTGCCGATGACGTCGTTGATGGAGAACCCGACGATTTCCCAGCGCGATACCGCGCGCTGCATGCCCAGCTCAGGAGGAGGCGAAGGGGTTCCGGTGGTCATGGGCGCAAGGGAGGGGAACCCACTGGAGCACAGATGCGGCGAATCCGCGAATTCGAGAGAAGCCGTGCTCCTTTCAAGGCGGCGGGATTCGAACCCGCCGCTGCCAAGAGACTCTCACCCGCGCGAACGCCATGCCCGGTGCCAGAGGATGTCGCCACCGGGTCCGGCGACGGCATGCCCTTCGCTGCCCGTGCCTCGCGCCCATCGCGAACCGCTGGAACACGTCGATGGGCATCGACGTGCGATATCCGGACGCGCACGCGGACTTCCTCGCTCGCTGCCACGAGGCAGGCCAGGTGCGCCCCACTCCCCTGCTCCTGCGCTACGGCATGGACGACTACAACTGCCTGCATCAGGACCTGTATGGCGAGCATGTCTTCCCGCTCCAGGTGGCCCTCCTCCTCTCCGAACCCGGACGAGACTTCACGGGCGGCGAGTTCGTCCTGATGGAGCAGCGTCCCCGCATGCAGTCACGCGCGGAGGTCGTCCCCCTGCGACAGGGAGACGCGGTCGTCTTCGCGGTGCACCACCGACCCGTGCAGGGCACGCGGGGCACGTACCGCGTCAACCTCCGGCACGGCGTCAGCCGCGTGCGCTCCGGCCAGAGGCACACGGCGGGGATCATCTTCCACGACGCTTCCCAGGTTTCGGACGTCATCACCGAAATAGGTTCTTGAGCTCGTCGCGTACGGCAGCAGCAGCTGCCGTTTCGCCTGGTACGCCGACACAGGGATTCTGAATGGTTCAGGCGGCGGCCTTGGGTGCTGCCGCCTGCGCCGTCAGCGGGTAGGACTTGCCCAGCTTCTGTCGGGCGGAGTCGACGCCGAAGCGCCAGCGGATGCGGGCGCGCGCGAGGTGGCGCTGGTGCAGCCATCCCGCGTGCACGTCCAGGTGTGTAACGGGCCGGGGTGCTACAGCGGCGCCACGCGCCGCCAGAAAGCGTCGGGGACGAGTCCACGGACCAGGTCCCTCAAGCGGAGGACGTCCCTCGCCAACGGCCAGCCCAACCCCGACCTTCGTCAGGGGCTGTCAGTCCCGGCCGAATCACGCACGTTCAACCCGCGAGGCACGACGGCTTCATCAGAGCGGTATATCAGACTCGTAGCCGGTCAGGGTTACGTGCGCGGATACAGCCGCCATTCCAACACCTATCCGTTCTCCCGCGTTGAATCGAATGCCTGTTCCAAACGAGAAGTGGCAATTCGAATTGTACACTTGATAGAAGTATCCACAGGAACGGAGCGTGGCTCGTATGAGAAGCGCACTGTTGGGGAGTCCTCCGCCCCAGTATTTCCTGAGACACCTTTCTGGGGGATAGCCTCCCCCTCGTGAGGTGGATGTGAAGAAGCAGAAGCAGGACAGGACGGCGGAGCGCGGTCGGTTCTCGGCGAAGCGGAAGAAG
>NZ_RAWB01000998.1 GCF_003612055.1 Corallococcus llansteffanensis | reverse complement strand
GCCCCCGCGCGCCGCGCGCAAGGTGCGCCCCTCCGCCGCGAAGCTCGCCTTCGCCGCGGGCGACGAGCCCCTGCGCACCCTGGACGACGCGCGCGCCGACGACGGCCTCACCCACGACATCACCGGCGCGTACGCGCTCGCGCACGGGCTGTCCGTCCCCCAACGCACCCCGGAGGCGGCCGCGGCCCTCTTCTGGCGCATCGCCGAAGGGGCCGACTTCACCTTCTTCGAGCACTACCTCGCCGACGAGGCCGGCCACGCCCAGGACTTCACCGCCGCCAGGGCCGCGCTCGACACCTTCGACGCCTTCCTCCGCGCTGTCGCCGCCACCCGCCCGGACGACGCGCGCGTGCTGGTGTGCAGCGACCACGGCAACGTGGAGGACCTGTCGGTTCGCGGACACACCGTGCACCCCGTGCCCATGCTCTACTTCGGGCCCTCCGCCCCGGAGGTAGCCTCGTTCACCTCCGTCGCGGACGTGGGACGGGCCGTGGTGCGCTGGCTTGGGGCCAACTGAGGGGCTCGGGATGCGGGTGGGTGGTACCGGTACCGGACGATGGAGCGTCGTGCTCGTGGCGCTCGCCCTGCTCTCCGCGTGTGCCTCCGCGCCCCGGCAGCCCATGGCTCCGGAGGCCACCCTGGACCTGCCCGGCGGCGAGTTCCTCTTCGCCCATGCGCCCCAGGACGCGCAGGCCGCCAACATGGTGCGCCGGGCCGTGGCGAACGCCAGCCCCCGCCTGGCCCGCTGGGGCACCTTCCACGAGCCCGTCACGCTGGTCATCCACCCCAACCACGCCGCCCTGGAGCGCGCCGCGAACCGCCGCGGCTACGACTTCCTGCGCGCGTGGGCCCGCTACGAGCAGGTGGAGGTCCAGAGCCCCCGCACCTGGACGCGCTCCGGCGCCTCGCAGAAGCAGGTGGACGAACTGCTGCTGCACGAGCTCACCCACAGCCTCATGTGGCAGGCCTCCGCCTCCGTGTCGGACTGGACGCGCAAGGGCATCCCCCTGTGGTTCAGCGAAGGCATGGCCTCCTACACCGCCGGCCAGGGCTACCGCGTCCCCAGCCTGGAGGACCTCGCCCGCTTCCTCCACGAGTACCCGCAGGCGGATCCACTCGCACGCGCGGAGTCGCTGTACGAGACCGAGAACGCCACGGTGTACGGCGCCGCCCACCACGCCTTCACCTTCCTGATGACCCGCTACGGCGAGGAGCGCATCCGGGGCACCTTCTCCGCCATGCGCCGGGGCCGCGACTTCAACGCGGCCTTCCAGGAGACCATCGGCATTCCCGTGGACGCCTTCCTGCGCGACTTCCGCCGCTACGTGTACCTGCGCGGCTTCAAGGGGGGCCGGCTCAACCCACCCGCCAGCGGACCGCGCGGCGAAGGCCAGGGTCTTCCCCGGATTCCCCTGATCGCACCGTCAACGCCCGCACCTTCGGGCCCCCCGGACACAACTCCGGAGCCTGCAAGCGCGACAAGATGAGGACGCCCGCGATGCGCGGGCCGTCGGAGGCATCCCCCCGTGAGTGATTCCAAGATTCGCCGCCCGACCCAGGCCCCGGCCCCCGCCAAG
>NZ_RAWB01000997.1 GCF_003612055.1 Corallococcus llansteffanensis | reverse complement strand
TTGCCGACCTGCCCCCGGCGCCGCCCCTGCCCTCCTCCGGCGCGGAGCGGGTGCAGCGGGTGTTCCCGCCGTTCCCCGGGGCCACGATGGTGCCCATGGGCCGGCTGGAGACGAACGGCAGCCCCATGGAGATGGGCTACTTCGAGACGGACCACCCGCCGAGCGAGGTGCTGGAGTTCTACGCCCGCGAGTTCCGCCTGCGGGGCCGCGACATCGTCACGCAGGAGGACGGCGCGGGCGGCGGCGCGGTGAACTACTACGACGCGAAGCTGGGCGCGCTGGTGTCCGTCACCACGATCCGCTCCGGGGGCGCCATGCCGCGCACGCTCGTCTTCCCCTCGCTCGTCGAGGCCCCCGAGGGCATCCACCTGCAGGGCACCGCGCCCGCCTCGCTGCCCCAGCCTCCGGGCGCGGTGACGGTGCTGCGCGTGGACGAGCGGGGCTCCGGCGCCACGGCGGGCAGCACCACGCTCACCCAGGTGGCGCACGGCACGCCCCAGATGCTCATGGCCTTCTACCGCGAGCAGCTTCCCGCGCGAGGCTACGCGGTCATGGACAGCCGTTCGGCGCGCGGCGTGGAGCTGCTCGAGTTCCAGCGCCCCGGGGAGCGGCTGTCGCTGTCGCTGTCGCCCGTCAACAAGGACGGCCTCCCGGAGTCCCTCATCACGCTCGTCATCGAGCGTGCCCCCCTTCCTCCTCCCCAGGAGTCGAACCGATGAACGGATGGATGTCGCGTGGCTACCGGTGGATGCGGCGGCCCCGCTCGCGCGGTCAGGCCATGGCGGAGTTCACGCTGCTGCTCATGGTGCTGCTCATCGGCACCGGGGCCATCACCACGTTCGCGCCGGAGATGTTCGCGGCGCTCACCATCTACATCCGCGGCTTCTACTGCGTGCTGGGCTACCCCTTCGGCTGAGGCGGCCTCAGGGGCCCGGCACACGGGGCAGCGCGAGCGGAACGGACCCCAGCGAGGGACGGGCGCCCGTGCCGGCGCGGACCGCGGACCAGCTCGATTCATTGTCGCGCAGGGACTCCACGCCGAACACGGGCACCTTCGCGGACGTCACCACCGTCATCGTCTGGCCGGACTCCAGGCGGAAGGTCTGCTCGCGGGCCTTGCCGGCGAAGGGGCCGGCCTTGAGCTCGGTGTCGCGCTGGCGCACGGGCACGCCGCGCAGCGCGGAGTGGTCCGCGAGGAGGTCCACGGGGATGGAGATGGGGGTGTTGGACGGCATGGAGATGGCCAGCCGCTCCACCAGGGGGCGCGCGGTGCCGGCGCGGGAGACCCAGACGATGATGAGGACGCGGGGCGACGTCTGGTAGTCCAGCTCCACCTGGAACAGCGTGTCGTGCTCGCGGGGCGTTTCGCCCACCACGGCGGCTCGCACCGGGAAGGTCCCCTGCTTCGAGTGGAAGGTGTACTCCACCCACGTGCCCACGACGGGCTGGAGCTGGCCGTAGAGCAGCGGGGGCGGCACCAGGGCGCGCGCTTCGGCCAGGCGCTCGGGGGCGATGGGCGGATCGCCCGGGGACGAGGTCCCGGCATCGGTGGGCGAGGCAGTCGCCAGGGGCTGCAC
>NZ_RAWB01000996.1 GCF_003612055.1 Corallococcus llansteffanensis | reverse complement strand
GCGGGGCGTTGATCGCGGCGACCGTGACGCACGGGGCGGCGCTGGCCCTGGCGCTGTCGCTGGTGAGCCGCCCGCCGCCTGCGCAGGCGCGGCCGCCGGAGCCGGAGCTGGTGTTGATGGCCTATGCGCCGCCGCCTCCGCCCCTGGGCGGTGGACTCCAGGCGAAGCAGGCCCCCGCGGAGCCCGTGAAGCCCCTGGCGCGCAAGCCGCGCCCGGTGCACCGCGACCTGGTGATGCCCGCGAAGGTGCCGGAGCCGGTGAAGCCGGAGGAGCCCACGCCGCCCGTGGAGGCCACCGCGAAGGAAGTGGCCCCGGAGCAGGCCCCGGCGGTGGCGTCCGCGCCGCCAGGCCCCGGGGTGCCCCAGGGCGTCGTCGGAGGCGTGGAGGGCGGCACGGTGGGCGGGCTCGCCGGTGGGCGCGTGGGCGGCCTGGGCACGGCGCCGGCCCTGTATTCGCCCCGCGAGGTGATGAAGCTGCCGGTGTTGCTCGACGGCAAGCCGGACTACCCGCGCCGGGCCCGCGAGGACGGCATCGCCGGGGTGGTGATGGTGTACGTCGTGATCGGCGCGGACGGGCGCGTGGAGCCGGCCTACACGCGCATCCAGCGCTCCGTCCCCGGCCTGGACGAGGCGGCCATCGAGTCCGTGACGCGCTGGCGCTTCTCGCCGGCCCTGGGACACGACGGGCGGCCCGTGCGTGTGAAGGTCGTGATCCCCGTGAAGTTCGCCCTGAAGTGAAGTGACGCCCCTCCATGCCCAGCACCCTCCGAAACGTCCTCTTCTGGATCCACCTCGTCTCCGGCCTCATCGTCGGGCTCGTCGTCGGGGTGATGTCCATCACCGGCGTGGCGATCGCGTTCGAGTCGCAGATCGTCGATTGGGCGGACCGCGATGCCCGCCTCGCGACGCCGCCTCCCGCGGGGACTCCGCGCCTGTCGCTGGAGGAGATGCTTGCGCGGGTGAAGGCGGCCCGGCCGGGCGCGCAGCCCAGCGCCGTGACGGTGTACCCGGAGGCGGACAGCGTGGTGGCGGTGGCCATCGGGCGCGGCAGCGCTGTCTACGTGCATCCCTTCACCGGCGAGGTGCGCGATCAGGGCGCGCAGGGCTGGCGCGCGTTCTTCTCCAAGATGGAGGACGTGCACCGCTGGCTCGCGGCCCCCGGTGAGCAGCGCGCCGTGGGCAAGGCCGTGACGGGCGTCAGCAACCTGGCCTTCCTCCTCCTGGGCGTGACGGGCCTGTTCCTGTGGTGGCCGCGCAAGTGGACGCTGCGCTCCATGCGGCCGACGCTGTGGTTCCGCCGGGGCCTCAAGGGCAAGGCGCGCGACTTCAACTGGCACAACGTCATCGGCTTCTGGTCGCTGCCGGTGCTGGTGGTGCTGACGGCGTCCGGCGCGGTGATTTCCTACAAGTGGGCCTCGAACCTCGTCTTCACGCTCACCGGCAGCCCGGTGCCCGCCGCGCAGGGGCCCAATGCCTCGCCGCCCGTGCCCGTGCCCACCCCAGCGCCCGGGACGGCCCCCCAGTCCCTGGATGCGCAGTTCGCGGTGGCGATGAAGCAGGCCAGCGCGTGGGAGAACATCAC
>NZ_RAWB01000995.1 GCF_003612055.1 Corallococcus llansteffanensis | reverse complement strand
TCCCTGCACCGCCCAGCGCAGCGACGGATCCAACCCACCGCGCATCACCGTGCGCCCGTCCTCGCGCCGGTACGCGCCGTCCGCGTGGTAGACGAAGCGCACCACCCCGTCGTCCGCGCTCGCGTGCACCACCACGCCCCGGGTGGTGAACTTCCGCGTCGCCACCACCTGCCCCCGCACCGCCGTCACCGGCGTGGCCGCCGCCGTCGCGTGCGGCTGACACGAGGGACACGCCCCCCGCGCATGCTCCACGCCGCACGACGCGCACACCGTGAAGCGCAGCCCCTCCAGCACCGGCAGCGGGAACGCGCCGCGAAGGTCCTCCACGAACACCCGGTGGAACAGGTGCAGCACGTCGTCCGGCAGCGTGGCCCGGGGCAGCGCGGGCTTCGGGTACTGCACGTCCGCGTGGAGCACGGTGACGCGCTGGAGCACCCGCGCCACCGCGTTCAGCCGGGCCCCCTGCGCCTTCGGCCGGTGGATGCCGCCGTGCGGCCCCACGCACAGCAATGACTGCATGACGGTGACGGCAAAGGCATACCAATCACTCTCCACCGTCGCCGGCCGCACCGGCGTCAGCGCCTGTGCGGCCGGATCCAACCGCAGCGGGTCCAGGAACCGCTCGGTGAACACCGGGCAGACATAGGGCCCGAACTGGAAGCTGTCCGCGTCGATGAGATACGCGTCCGTCCCCACCACCAGCACGTTCAGGTCATTGAAGTCCCCCACCACCACGCCGCTCGCGTGCACCGCCCCCAGCACCCGGTGCAGCCCCGTGAGCACCGTCACCGCGTCCGCGGCCCGTCCTCCCGCGCGCCGGAACGACGGCTCCCCCAGCCGACGCAGCGGCTCCACGCCGTCCAGCTTGCGCATCGCATAGCCCAGCACCTCCACGCCCTTGCGGTCCGTGGCCAGCGCCTGCGGCGTCACCACCCGCGCCGGCAGGCCCTGCGGGAACGCGCGCAGCTTGCGCTGGTGCTCCGCGAGTCGCGCCTTCGCGGCGGCCTGCTCGTGCGTCAGGCCCAGGTAGTCCGGATGCTCGGGCCGCTTGAAGACCTTGAGGGCACGCCCGTCGCCCAGGTCATACACATCCGCCTCGCCGCCCTTGCCCAGCGCGCGCTGCGGATCCAACCGCACCTTCTTGCCTTCGAGCCAGACGTCCATGGCCTCACGCCCTCCCCATCCGCCGACGCAGCACCACCAGCGAGGTGTCGTCCGTCAGCAGCCCCGGCGTGCGCAGCAACCGCCGCTCCGCGAAGTCCGCGCGCACCGACTCACGGTTGAGCTGCGCCAGGCGCCTGCGCACCGCATCCGGGTTCGCGAAGTAGCGGTCCTCCGTCCAGAACCGCGACAGCGGGCCCACCGGCTCGTCGCGCTCCGGCACGCGCGCCTCCGACAACCCCAGCAGGTCCCCCACCCCGTCCGTGCCCAGCAGCAGCGCGTGCACGTCGTCGGTGGGCACCAGCGCCCGCGACACCAGCGGCACGTCCTCCCCGCGCAGCAGCGCATACGCGAGGTACGGCGGCGCGTTGCCCGGGAACGGCCCCAGCGCGTGCACCTCCCCGTTGAGCATCCACACCCCATC
>NZ_RAWB01000994.1 GCF_003612055.1 Corallococcus llansteffanensis | reverse complement strand
GTGTGGGGCTGTGCGTGGCGGCGCTGGCGTGTGCCCAGCCGAAGTCGGGGACGGCCCCGGCTGCGCGGGGGGCGGGGTCGGGTTTCTCCGCCGACACGGTGCTGGAGAAGGCCCGTGCGCTGGCCGCGAAGCCGTACCAGGAGCCGCCCGTCGGGGTGCCGCCGTCCTTCGAGACGCTCACCTACGATCAGTACCGGGACATCCGCTTCCGCGATGAGAGCTCGCTGTGGCGTGCCGCGGGGCTGCCGTTCCGGGCGCAGTTCTTCCACCCGGGCTTCTATTACACACGCCCGGTGGGGGTGAACGTGGTGGAGGGCGGCAAGGCGCGAGCGCTGCCGTTCTCCACGGACCAGTTCACCTACGGAGCCCTGGTGGGCACGCCGCCCAAGGGCAAGGTGAACGGCTTCGCGGGCTTCCGCATCAACGCGCCGCTGAACACGAAGGGCTACTACGACGAGCTCGTCGCCTTCCTGGGGGCCAGCTACTTCCGCGCGCTGGGCAAGGGCAACCTCTATGGGCTGTCCGCGCGGGGGCTCGCCATCGACACGGCGCTGCCGGGGGGCGAGGAGTTCCCCACGTTCCGCGAGTTCTGGCTGGAGACGCCGGCGGCGGGCGCGGACACGGTGGTGGTGCACGCGCTGCTCGACAGCGCCAGCGCCACGGGCGCGTACCGCTTCGCCATCCGCCCGGGTGTCCAGACGGTGATGGAGGTGCAGGCGACGGTGTTCGCGCGCAAGCAGGTGCGGCAGCTGGGCCTGGCGCCGCTCACCAGCATGTACCTCTTCGGGGAGAACGACCCGGGCGACTTCGACGACTTCCGTCCGGAGGTGCACGACTCCGACGGCCTCTCCGTCTGGATGAAGAACGGCGAGAAGCTGTGGCGCCCGCTGAAGAACCCCCGGCAGCTCCAGGTGAGCAGCTTCCACACGGACGGGCTCGCGGGCTTCGGCCTGCTGCAGCGCGACCAGGCGTTCACCAGCTACGAGGACCTGGAGGCGCGCTACGAGCGCCGCCCCGGAGCCTGGGTGGAGCCGGTGGGGGACTGGGGGCAGGGCTCCGTGCGGCTGGTGGAGATCCCCACCCGCGAGGAGATCCACGACAACATCGTGGCCTTCTGGGTGCCGGATGCACCGGTGCCGGCGGGTGCACACCTTGGGTTCTCCTACCGGCTGTCCTGGGGCTTCGCGCCCGAGGGCGTGAAGGCCGGGGGGGCCGTCGTCGCGGCGACGCGTGTCGCGGCGGGCACCCGGGTGGGGGCGCGTCGCTTCGTCCTCGATTTCACCCCCGGAAACGGGGAGGGCACGGGCCCGGTGGAAGCGGTCGTCACGGCTTCCCGGGGTCAGGTGCTGCATCCGCGCGCGGAGGCCCACGCCATCACCGGCGGCTACCGCGCGGCCTTCGAGCTGCTGCCTGACGGGGAAGGCCCCATCGAGCTTCGCTGCTTCCTGAAACGCGGTTCCGAGACCCTCACCGAGACCTGGAGCTACCTGTGGATTCCGTGACCATGCATTCCTTCCTCTCCTTCGCCCCGGAGATGCCCCAGGCTCGCGCGGACACCCGCGAAGCGCTGGAGGGCTTCTTCCAGG
>NZ_RAWB01000993.1 GCF_003612055.1 Corallococcus llansteffanensis | reverse complement strand
TCCCGCGCCACCACGGCCCGGGTCCCTCTCTGGCTTCGACCGCCTGAGGTCGCGTCGGGGCTTGAGCAGTCCGCGTGCCAGGAGCTGCCTCCTCGG
Source organism: Corallococcus llansteffanensis (assembly GCF_003612055.1). GTDB lineage: Bacteria > Myxococcota > Myxococcia > Myxococcales > Myxococcaceae > Corallococcus > Corallococcus llansteffanensis. Next base: position 1,499 of record NZ_RAWB01000993.1, on the reverse strand, counting down.
AAGGCGCGTGCACATCACCGTGCGGGCCCGCACGCGGCGTCCACGCGGAAGGATGGGCGTGGATGCTCCAGCGGGGCTCTTGGCGGGTAAGAGACGTGGCGGGCCGGGTGTCCGCGGAGGCTTGTAGCCCTCCATGGCCCGGGGTTCACTTCCCGCGCATGCGTTACTTCCGGCGTGGCATGGCCCGCGGGGGGGGTCTTTTCCTGATCGGCCGTGGAGCGGGCTGGGCTGGCCTTGCTCTAGGCAGGACTCCGGAGTTCCTCTCGAAGAACCCGCGGACGAAGGTCATTGCGTTCATCAGCGAGTCCACGGGCCCCATGCCAAAGATCGGTCGGATCCGGGGGCGTGTATGGCCTTCGATCAGCACCGGGCAGTACCAGAGCTGTTGCTCGGGGAAGTGCACCGGACGGCCCACCATGAGCCTTGATGTGCGCTGCTGGCCCGAAGGTGTCGTGTACTCCCAGCAATCCTCCGCGATCGGATCCTCGATCCGTTTCAACTTCGGGCGCCAGTTCTCATCCTTCTCGGGCATGGAGCGCGACCTCATGGGGCTCTGGGAGGACCAAAATAGGCCCGGCAGAAGACGAGGCAGGAGGCCTTGCCCGCGTAGCATGAGCCGAAGCAGAGGGTCTTGAGCTTCTGCTGTCGCTTCGTTCTTCCTGGGAGCTTCTCGCAGAACGTTTCCATGGCCTGACTTCCTGCCTGACACGCCTGGGTGCATGCGAAGGACTTCCACGGATCCGCCGTGGTCTCGGCCTCCCCGGCCTCTGGGGCTGGGAGCGGCTCCACGCAGGCTTCCGGGTTCAGCGTGCAAAACGACGCCACATGCCCCTCGGTGGGTGGTGGCAGAACAGGGCCGGAGACCGGTGCTGCCTGGTAGAGGTCACCTCCGCGCCTGTCTGGGCTGACCGCGCACGCGATCATCGTCAGCGCCCCTAGCAAGGGGACGGCAAGGAGCCTTGGCATGGGGGACATTGTACCTGCTCTTGTGAACGGGTCGCCCTGAGGCCCAAGGTCGGAAGCCTCGGCTGTCACCACGCTCGCGTCGTCGAAACAAGGCCGCCACCCCCGGGCATGCCGGTGCCTGGGAGCGGCGGCCCCTTCCGAGCCGGATTCAACCGATGGATGTCATGGGTTCGTGGCCAGTCCCTCCCTTCCCGGCGACGGGGGGACGGGGACCTTCTCCACCTTGAGCGTCGTGGGGCCGCTGAGCGCCAGGTGCGCGCGCAGCTTGAGGAACTTCTTCTTGCCGAAGCCCTTGACCCGCACCAGCTCCTCGACGCGACCGAAGGGCCGCTTCTTGCGGTGCTCGAGGATGCGCTGCGCCGCCTTCTCTCCCACGCCCGGCAGCAGATCCAACTCCGCCGCCGTGGCCTCGTTCAGGTTCACCACCCCCACGTATTGCGTGCGCGAACTGGCAGCCTCTGACAGCCCCGGTCCCATCAGCACGCAGCCCAACACCCACGCCCAGGCCCACTTCACGAGTGGCCCCCCACGCC
>NZ_RAWB01000992.1 GCF_003612055.1 Corallococcus llansteffanensis | reverse complement strand
GTCCACGTCGATGGTGAAGTCCTCCTCGGGCGCGCGCAGCTCGGCCACGCGCTGCTTGCGGAAGAGGATGAGCTCCTGGAAGGCGGCCGGCAGGTCCTGGCAGAACAGGATGTAGTCGCTCAGCCGGCGCTGGCTCATCGGCTTCTGGCCGCAGTCCCCGTAGAGGATGGCGACGAGCCGGCCCTTCACCTCCACCGGGTACAGGAAGACGGTGCGCGGCGACTGACGGCCGAACAGCTCCAGGTAGTGCCGCGTGAGCGCGTCCGGAGGCAGCGGACCCGCGTAGCTGCCGCGCGTGACGGCCACGGTGCGGAAGACGCTGCTCGCGTCCAGCGGGATGGAGACCTGCGACAGGGCGCTCGCGTCCAGGCCCTCGCCGCGCGCGTCCCAGCCGCCGGCGGCGCCTCGCACCACCGCGAAGGCGGCCACGTAGTCGAACGTGCGGCGGCCGAAGCGCAGCGCGACGTCCACCAGCCGGTCGCGGTCCCGCGTCGACTCGCGCAGCGCGGCGCGTGCCTGGGGCAGCGTCCAGTCTGGAACCTCGGCCCCTGGCGCGTTGGAGGCGCCCGGCACCGACGGCGCGGCCTCCGGCGTGGCGCGCGGACGGCTTGCGCCCTGGGCCGCGGCCGGGTTGCTGAAGATGATGAACGACGGCTCACCCCGGAGCGGCGGGGGCGTGACGGGCAGCGTGGCGCCTGAGGCCTCGCGGGCCTGCTGTCCAGGTGCGGGGGGCCACACGGCGGGCGTGCCCTGGGGGCGGACGCCCGCGGCCTGCGGAGGCTGCGCGGTGGTGCCCGGCTGAGCGTTCTGGCCGGCGGTCTGCGGAGGCGCGGAGGTGCCCGGCCGGGCATTCTGACCGGCGGCCTGCGGCGTGGCGGTGCCCGGTGCGATGGCGCCTGGCCGAGCGTTCTGGCCAGAGGCCTGCGGCGGCACAGCGGTACCCGGTGCCGTGGAGCCTGGCCGAGCGTTCTGAGCAGCGGCCTGCGGCGGCACAGCAGTACCCGGTGACGTGGAGCCCGACCCGACGGCTTGCGGCACTGCGGTGCCGGGTGCCGTGGAGCCCAATCCGGCGGCCTGCGACTGCGTGGCGGCGGACCCTGGCCGAGTGCTCTGACCGGCGGCCTGCGGCGGCACGGCAGTACCCGGTGACGTGGTGCCCGACCCGGCGGTCTGCGGCGGCGCGGAGGTGCCTGGCCGAGCGTTCTGAGCAGCGGCCTGCGGCGGCGTGGCGGTGGAGCCCTGCGCGGCCGGTGCGGAGGTGCCGGGCTGCTGCGCCGTGGCGGAGGTTCCCGCGACACCGTCCGTGGCAATCGCGCGGCTCGGCGCCTGGGGCCCGGAGGCGGGCGCGCGTCCGGCGGGCGTTCCCTGAGGCTGGGACGGACTCGTGGCGGACGGTTGCCCCTGGGGGGCGTTCGCGGCGGGAGCCTGCGACCCGGCGGGGCGGTTCGGCTGTGAGCCGGCCGGAGCGCCCTGGGGCGTGGCGGGGCCCACGGGCGTCAGCACGGGCACGGTCTGCGGAGGCGGCAGGGGGCGCTCGCCCGGAGGATAGAGCGTCGGAGGCGCGGCGCCGGGGGCGCGCCCCGGTTCGGAGGCTGCGCGGCCGCGGGTGGCTGCGCGG
>NZ_RAWB01000991.1 GCF_003612055.1 Corallococcus llansteffanensis | reverse complement strand
GTTGGGTGGAGGGCGTCCGGGTCGGGAGTGCCTTGACAGGGGCGGTGGGGTGCTCTCACTTGGGGGGATGCTCGCCCTCGCCCTCGCCGCCACCCTGGCGGCCGCACCCGCGCCCCGCGTCGCCTCCTCCACGGTGACGGTCCTCCACATCCCGCAGCTGGACAAGCTCCAGGGGCTGACCGCGTTCATGACGCGGGCGGGGGCGTCCTCGCAGATGCTCAACCCCGCGTCGTGGAGCGGGGAGCTGCACCCGTTCCTGTCCCTCGACGTGACGCGGCCGGAGTCGCTGGCGGAGCTGGGCATCGACGCGGCGGGGCCGCTGTCCGTGTCCATGCGCCAGGACGGCCGCCTGTCCTGCACGCGGGTGAAGGACGCGAAGGTGTTCCAGGAGGCGTCCGCCAACGTGCTCGCGCGCAACGGCGACGTGAAGGCGGGCACGGTGAAGGGCGTGACGACGCTGCGCGCGACCACGGGCATGGGCAGCTTCGCGGGCTACGTCATCAAGGGCTCTGAAGCGTGCGCCTTCCTGAGCACCACGGAGTCGGACGAGGCGCTGCGCAAGGAGGCGGCGAAGCTGGTGTCCCTCAAGGCGCCGGCCGCGGACGCGCGGATGGGGGCGGTGCCCGGGGTGCTGTACGTGGCCACCCAGCAGGGTGTGTTCGGGCTGGACGGCACGGCCAACGGGCTGAAGGTGGAGGGCACGGCGACGAAGCTGCCCCTGCCGCCCTTCCAGTCCCAGGGCACGAGCCCTTACGGCGCGATGGCGGCCACGGGCCTGCTGTTCGCGCGCGCGCAGGTGGCGCCCACGGGGGTGGCGCAGGCGGTGGACTCCGTGCGGGACGCGGTGCAGACGGTGTGTCCCACGTGCCCGGCGGAGCAGGTGAGGGGCATGACGGACGCGCTGGCGAAGCAGCTCACCGGGCACCTGTTGTTCGGGGTGGATTCGGTGAGCGTGCGCGGTTCGCTGCGCAAGCCGGAGGTGCGCTTCTTCGCCGCGAAGCAGGCGCTGGCGGCGGAGGTGGTGGACGCCGCGGCGGTGAAGGCGGCGCTGGCCCCGCTGGCGAAGTTCCCGGGAGCGAAGGCGCTGGATGACGGCTACTCGATGGAGGCCAAGGGCGGCAGCGTCTACGTGCGGCTCAAGGGCAAGCACCTGGTGTTCGGCAACGACTCCACCGTGACGCAGACGGTGCTGGCGTCCGTGCCGGAGAAGGGCGCGCCGCTGGCCCGCGCGGTGGACTTCACGTTGGATCCCAAGAAGGTGGCGCGCGCGCTGTCGCAGGTGTCGCTGATGGACGTGATGGGCGACGAGCGGCTGGCGGCCTTCTTCGGCGCGAGCACGGAGCTGGGGCCGCTGCTCGCCAAGAGCGAGCGCATCACCGGCTGGCTCGACAGCGCGCCCAACGGAGCGCACCGCTTCTGGGTGAACTGGACGCTGCCGGAGAAGCCTTGAGCCCGGGCCCGGTCAATCCCTGACGCCGGGCCCCGGCAGCCGCACCAGGCGCACGGTGAACGTGGTGCCTTCCTCGGCGGTCGACTGGACCATGATGCGCCCTCCGTGGGCCTCCACGATGGACCGCACGATGTAGAGGCCCAGCCCCACGCTGCGCCCCGCCCGGTCGATC
>NZ_RAWB01000990.1 GCF_003612055.1 Corallococcus llansteffanensis | reverse complement strand
GGGGGGGACTGCTCGGGGGGCCCTTCGACGTCTGCGCAGGACACGGCGCAGAAGGCGAGGGCCAGGGCGGTGCGACGAAGCATCCATCTCTCCTGGGGACAGCGGGGGGCGCGACCCCGGGAACGCCGGGGCCGCGATGTGGAGACGAATTCTAGGATATTGATAAATTCAGTCAAAGCGTGTTTTTCTGGTAGTCCGGGAACCATCCGACTCGGGAGGTTTCTGGCCGGGCGAGGTTTCCCTCGGGCGCGTCCGGGAGTAGAGGACCGGGCGTGAGTGCGACGAAGACCCCCAGCCGCCCCGTCTCCGCGCTCGCCTTCCACGGCGTGACGCTGGTGTTCTTCGCGGGCTGCGCGGCGTGGCTCGTGCGCGAGTCGCGAGGGCTCGGAGGCCGGCCCGGGATGATGGGGCTGGGCGTGGCGGTGGCGGCCGGAGGCCTGGCGCTGCTGGCCCTGGGCGCGCTCGTTGGCCTGCTGCGCGGCGGGAGGCTCGCCGCGCTCCAGTCGCGGGCGGAGATGGGGACCTACGCGCTGGTGCTCGCGGCCCTGGGCGTGCTGGCGCTGGTGGGGCTGCGCCTGCTGGGCGCGGAGGGGCGGCCCGCGCTCGCCACCTTCTGCCTGGGGCTCAGCGCATGGCTCGTCGGCGTCGGCCTGCACGCGGTGCCCGCGCTGTTCCTGGCGCCGGACGGCTTCATCGACTCGCTGGGACGGCGGACGCCCTTCGCGCGGCTGGAGTGGTTCTCGCTCCAGAAGGACAAAGGGGAGCTGCCCCGCGTCCTCTTCCAGGCGGGCCACGGGACGCGGCTGCTGCTCGACGCGCGGCTCGCCAGCGCGGACGCGGATGCCGTGCGCGCGGCGCTCCTCAGGGCCGGGCTGGCTTCACGGCCCCGGGGCCGCTGACGCTCACGGCGCGTCCGCGCCCTTCCAGGGGTCTCCGCCCACGCCGAAGGTCTCCAGCTGGAAGGACTGGGTCCCCGACACGCGCACCAGCCCGAGGCCCGGAACGCCGGGCGACCACTGCGCGGTGATGCCCATCGGATACGAGTACTCTGTCACGGCCAGCTTCTTGCCGGCGACCGTCTCCGTGGATTGCCGCAGGAGGTGGGGCTGCCGCTCCGCGCCCGGCTGGTTGAAGGGCGCCACCGTGTCGCTCGGGGGCCTGCCCGGAATGCGCAGGCGCAGCAGCAGCACGCTCTTCGCGCTGAAGCGCTCACCCTCCACCAGGAAGTCGAAGCGGATGCGGCCGGTGGCGGGCACGTCCACCTCCAGGAACATCCACCGCCCGCGTTTGCCCTCGTGGCGCCCCGGTCCGCCCACCTTGACCACGAACCGCGAGGGCCCGTCCGCGGACGTGTTCACGTAGCGCGCCCAGCCGCCCTCCCGGGCGACCAGGGGCAGCCCGAACAGGGCATCCGGCGCGCCCCCTTCCGCATGCGCCACCGAGCCTCCCAGGCACAGCAGCAGCGCGAGCACGGCCATTCCCCGCCTCGCCCCGGCCCCACGCTTGTCCGGTGACGAGTCCCGGACCGATAGTGCTGCTCCCATGCGCCGCCTCCTGTGTCCCGTGTGCACCGCCGTGCTGCTCCTCGCCACGCCGGCCAGGTCCGCCGCGCCCGACGGTGGCCCCGCCACC
>NZ_RAWB01000098.1 GCF_003612055.1 Corallococcus llansteffanensis | reverse complement strand
TTCCAGCCAGGGGCTCCATTGCTTCCATTGGCGTAGATCCTGCCGTAGGTATCCACGGTGATGGTGCCGCGGGAGATGAGGCTGACGACGCCGCCACCCCCACCGCCGCCACCCGCCACGGGGGTCGGCGCGCCGGCGGGAATGCTGTTGTTGATGCCCGGGTAACCGCTCGCGTCGATGTAGCCACGGATGATGATGTTGCCCTTGGCAGCGAGGATGAGCCGCCCGCCACCGTCGCCGCCGCGGATGTCAGAGTTCGTCGTCGAGCGGAACCCGCTCCCGCCCCCCAGGAGGTCGGCGCGGGAGACCAATGACGTGCGCCCTTTGTCCAGGCCCTTGCCCCCCAGGTAGTTGAAGGAGGCGGACATGGCGATGCCCTTCTGCGACGGGTTGAGGGTCTGGATCTGGGAGTCGGGGATGACGACGATGCTGCCGCTCGAACCGATGATGATGTCGCCGGTGGCGCGAATCGTCGTCCCACTCGACACGATGAGCATGCTGTCGATGGTCACGTTGTGGAACATCAGGTTGGCGCCAGCGGGCTGGGGGAAGTTCCCGCCCTGGAAGGACCGCGTCTGTGCGCCGGAGAAGAGGGTGAAGTCCCCCGCGGAGCCGTCGCCGTAGGCGAGCGCGAGCGCTCCGGACTCACCCTGGAGCCCCTGCGAGCCCGTGTCGCCCTTGGGCCCCTGCGGGCCCGCCGCGCCCACCGCGCCCGTGTCGCCGGTGTCGCCCTTGGGACCCTGGGGCCCCACCGCGCCCACCGCGCCCACCGCGCCTGTGTCGCCCCGGGGCCCCTGGGCACCGTTGCAGAGGTACTTCGTGGCGGACGCGTTCACCTCGCCTTCATCCAGATCGCCGTCGCTGTTCCGGTCGATGCCGGTCTCCCACTTGACGCCGCCGAAACCGCAGTTGGCGCCCGCGGGCTCGGGCGTGGTGAGCAGCAAGGCGCTCAGTCCCTGTGGACCTTGCGGCCCTCCCGCGGGGCCCTCGGGACCTTGAGGGCCCTGGGCACCCGGTGGGCCCTGAGGACCCGCGGGGCCCTGGGAGCCACCCGAGCCCGTCGAGCCCGTGCAGGCGGCGACGCCGAGCAGCCCCGCGGCGAGCACGGCTCGCAGCACGTGTGAACGAAGAACCACGGTCGCAACAGGGACGCGCATGACAACCCCCAGGAGAAGAAAGACGCGTGCGGTCCGGGAGCGGTCCCTGACAGCACGAGGCAACCGGGTGCGGGGCCACGCACACCGGAACAAGGCGAGCGCGCATTCTGTCCCCAGGGGCCTGACGTTCGCCAGTGGACTCGGGGGCTCGCGGATGCCCCTACACTCCAGCCTGGAGGGTGGGTGGGCCGCGGCGGTTGCTACCGGCGCGGCGCGGGCGGCAAGAAGCGCTCGAAGGCGTGGAGGCAGAACTCCGCGAAGGCCCGCACCTTCGCGGGGAGGAGCCGGCGGTGGGGATGGACGAGGAAGATGCTGCGCCCCACCACCGGGGTCTCCGGGAGCAGGGTCACCAGCGAGCCCGCGCGCAGGTCGTCCAGCACCAGGTATCCCGGCAGGTTCGCGATGCCCCGTCCCTGGAGCGCGGCGTGTCGCAGGACCAGGTTGTTGTTGGACTGGAAGGGCCCGGACACGCGCAGCTCACGCCGTCCTCCGGGGCCTTCGAGCTGCCACTCCAGCGGGGCATGGCTGCGCTTGAAGACAAGACAGTCATGGTCCGCGAGGTCGTCCGGGGTGCGTGGCGTCCCGCGCCGCTGGAGATAGGCGGGGCTCGCGCACAGGAGGCGCTGCTCCGGAGCGAGGCGCCGCACCACCAGCGTGCTGTCCTCCAGCGTGTCCGCGATGCGGATCGCCACGTCGAAGCCCTCCTCCACCAGGTCCACCAGCCGGTCGCTGGCGTCCAGGTCCACGCGCACGTCGGGGAAGGAGTCCTGGAACTCGGCGGCCATGGCTCCGACGTGGACCTCCCCGAGCACCGCGGGCGCGGAGATGCGCAGCAGGCCCCGGGGCCGCGCATCCAGGGCCGTCACCGACAGCGTGGCGTCCTCCAGCTCCGCCAGCACCCGGCGACAGTGCTGGTAGAAGACGCTGCCCGCCTCCGTGAGGCTCACGTGGTGCGTGGTCCGCTGGAGCAGCCGGGCACCCAGGCGTGCCTCCAGGTGGGCCACCTGCTTGCTGACCGCGGAAGGCGTCACGCCCAGCCGGCGCGCGGCCGCGGAGAAGCCTCCGTCCTCCACGACCCGCACGAAGGCGTGCAGGGGCATCATCTCGTCGAAGAGCAGGGGGTTCGTTCTTTTCCGCGCGGGCACAGGCGTCGTTCCTCGGGACCACGTTCCCAATCCCGGCCTCCGGGCGCAAGACAAGGGCATCGGGACATGAACCGCGTCCCCCGGAGGAGTCGAACCCATGCGAACGCTTCCCACTGAGAATCCCCCCGCGTCCGGGCACCTGTTCGGGCTCACCGACGGCGAGGCCGGCTACGCCCTGCTGCGCGTCACCCTGGGCCTCAACATCCTGCTGCACGGCGTGACACGGCTGGTGAGCGGCCCCGGCGCCTTCGCCGACAGCCTGGTGAAGGCGTTCACGGGCTCGTTGATGCCGGAGGTGCTGGTGCGCCCCTTCGCGCTGGGCCTGCCCTTCGCGGAGACCCTGGTGGGCGCGCTGCTGCTGGTCGGGCTGCTGACGCGCCACGTGCTCGCCGCGGGGGGACTGCTGATGCTGGCCCTCGTCCTCGGCACGGCGCTTCGAGGCGAGTGGGAGACCCTGGGCGTGCAGATGCTCTACGTCGCCCTCTACTCCGCGCTGCTGGGCACCGCGCGCTTCAACAGGCTGTCATTGGATGCCCTCAGAGCGAGGTAAAGAGGTCTCTGGCCACCAGCAGCATCGCGTCGGCCTCGCGGAGCTGGAAGGTCTTGTCCGTGAGCCGGGCTGACTCGATGCGGTCCAGCCGCAGGAAGCGGACGGCGTCACGGAGGTGATCCCAGACGAGCAGGTACCAGACAGGCCACGCGAGCATCAGGTAATGGGGCTCCACGACCCGCGTGGTCCGCTCGCGCGCGGTCCGGTACACGACCTCGATGGCCCGCTGCTCGAAGAAGCCGTCCTGCACGAGCCCCAGGACGGCCGGACGCGGACTCCCCCAGGATTCAGAGATCCGGTGCGAGGCGAGAGGGCCGTGGAGGATGCGGCGACGCAGCCGGCTCAGCCGGGTCCGCTCCTCCGGCGGGAAGGCCATCCCGATCTTCTGGCGCAGGCCCTTCAGGCTCGACAGGAGCAGCGGAGACCGGATGCGCTCGCCAATCGCCAGCGCCAGGAGCAGGTCGAGTGCTTCGCGGTGGTTGAGCTGAAGCCTCCCAAGTCCCATGCGGACCGGCACCCGGACCCCGCCGCCGCGGCCACGCTCTGCTTCGATGGGGACACCGCGAGCCGCGAGCCGCGCCATGTCCCTGCGCAGGGTGCGCAGGCTGACGCCCAGCTCCCTGGCAAGCGCGGGGCCATTCCAGCTCCTGTGGGAGGCAAGCAGGCCCAGGAGCCTGTCCAGGCGCTCGCTGACGCTCTCGTGGGTCACTTTCTTCAAAGGTGCCACAGGCTGTCACCATTACGCGGAGAGTCAAGGCACTGCGAACCTCCGCAGCCATTCAAGGAAGACAGGTGTCACGATGAAGATCGCACTGGTAGGCGCGACGGGAAACGTCGCGGGGCGCGCCCTGGCGCAGCTCGTCCAGGCGGGAGCGCAAACAGTCGCGCTGGTTCGCCATCCCGAGAAGCTGCCGGAGTCGCTCCGCGCCAGGGTCCACGTGGAGCAGGGAGACCTCGAGGATGGCGCCTTCGTGGTCCGTGCGACCCGTGGCGCGGACGCCTTGCTCTGGCTGACGCCGACCACCTTCAGCGCCGCTGACTTCAGGGCCTACACCCTGGGATTGGCCCGGAACGCGGCGCAGGCCCTCCAGCAGAACGGGATCCAGCGCGTGGTCTTCGTGTCGAGCCACGGTGCGGACCGTTCAGGCCTGGGCCAGGTCTCCTTCGCGGGCGAGGTGGAGAAGATCCTTGAAGCGGTCGCGCCGCACACGGTGTCGCTGCGGTCCGCGGGCTTCATGGAGAACCTCTTCGCGTCGGTCGGAACGCTGAAGCAGGGCCAGCTCTTCACCCTGCTCCCACCCGACAAGAAATACCCCCTGGTGGCCACGCGCGATGTCGGGGACGTGGCCGCCCGCTGGCTGCGGGACTCCACCTGGACCGGCCACCACCTCCGGGGCGTGCACGGTCCCGAGGACCTCAGCGCCCAGGACCTGGCCGACATCCTGGGGCGCGTGCTCGGGAGGCCCGTGCGCTGTCAGCAGGTTCCCCAGGACTCCGTGCGCGACGCTTTTCTGGAGCGCGGGGCGAGTCCCTCCGTCGCAGACGGCTACTTCCACATGTTCAGGTCCTTCGCCCACAAGGACTACCAGCCCACGGAGCCGCGCACCGCGGAGACCACGACCCCCACGACGTTCGAGACCTTCGTTCGCGAGAGCCTGTCCCCCCGGCTTCAGTAGCTGGCTGGAGCCAGGCTACTGCACAGGGCATGCAAGTCATGCAATCCTGGCCTTGCAATGCGAGGTACCGCTGCGTCCACCCGCCGCCTAGCGAACCCTGACATGACTGCTCATCCTCTTTTCGCTTCGCTGATGCTGTCTCTCTTGTTGTGGGGCGTACCGGCGGCGGCGCAGGAGCCGTCTTCAGGCTCCGGAATCGCGCTGGGCGTGCGCGGGGCGTATGGCATTGCGCTGGGGAAGGTCTTCGACGACCAGAAGTTGTCCTTCCTGGTCGGCAACACCGTGGCCCCCCAGGTAGACCTCGCCTATTTCCTGAGCCGGCAGCTCTCCCTGGGAGCGTATTTCCAGTACGGCTTCGCAAGAGGGGTCCAGGGCATCGTGGCTGACGAGACCTCGGGCCGCGTGCTGCGGTTCGGTTTCGACCTGGACTACCACTTCACGCCGGAGGCGTTCGTGGCCCCTTGGGTGGGAGTGGGCATGGGGTATGAGGTTGCCTCCGTGGACGTCGACTTCCTGCAGTTTGATGAGTCGGTCCCCACGGCGGAGTACAAGGGAATCGAATGGGGGCACGCCCACTTTGGCGTGGACTTCCAGCTCACCCGCTCCTTCGCGGTGGGCCCCTACGTCACCGCGACGCTGGGGCAATACACGAAGTATGCCGGGCGGGTGTTGGATCAGCCGATCGAGGAAGGAGACATCTCTGGTGACTCCAGGGCCTTCCACTTCTGGATCCAGCCCGGCGTGCGCGTGCAGTTCCGGCTGTAGGTCTCAGCCCCAAACGCGCCGCAGGAGACGGGCGGAGCGGCGTGCGCTCAGCAGGCGGTTGATGCCGAAGAGGAGGATGGCCGTGCCCGCGAGCAGCTGCGCTCCCCGGACGATGCGATTGACGTCCACGGCGGGGACCCAGGTGACGTTGCCCTCGCGGATGACGAAGGCGCCCGCAGGCCTGGCCTTCAGACCGAAGCCACTGCCCGAACCGCTTCCCTTCAGGGCCTCGCCCTCCACTCCGGCCTGCTGGAGTGCCGGCCCCTCGCCGCCGCCTCCGCCGCCTCCGCCGGCCACCAGGGCCGCGGGAATCACGGTGATTCCATCCTGCTGGATGGCCTCTCCGTAGACGCGCTTCACGTTGATGCTGTCGCGGGCCCGGTCGATGATCTCGTTGACGTCCATGGCGTCCCCCCAGATGGGATGTGGGTGTCCTCACCGCGAGAGGTGGACACGGTGCGGCACGCTGACCGGAAGGGCAGGCCGAAGGGTCGTGGGGCGATGCGAGCGACAGGGGCTCCGTGGCAGGGCCTTCAGGCGCAGGGGCCGGGTGGCGCCGGGTGGGACGCCTGGAGTCGAGCCGGTGCCTCGGATGGGCCCGGGCGTTCACCGCCAGGCCGCGCCCCACCCCGCTCTGCCACCCGGCTGCAAATGAACCTGGGTTGCGGCATCCAGGTGTCCGCCATCCAGCACCCACATGCCCTTCCGGGCCGGTGTCCAGGCACCGCTCGACACCCCAACGTCCGTCGGTTTGAGGACGGAGGGAGTGGACATGCGCGTGAAGGCCTGGTGTGCCCTGTTCGGTGTGGGGTTGGTGGGCTGTGGCGGTGTGGAGCCCGAGTTGCTGGAGGGGGCGACGGAGGACACGACGGTGCACGCCCAGGCGTGCGCGCCCGGGACGGCCATCAAGGTGAAGGACGTGCTTCCGCCGGGGACCGACCTTCCGCCCTGGAGGCCGTCGCCTTTCGGGCTGACGAACGTGCAGGACACGCTCTACTTCGCGGTGGATCTCTTCCCGAACCACTCCATCCTGTGGAAGAGCAATGGCACGACGGCCGGCACCGTCCCGGTGAAGGACTTCCCCGCGTATGGCACCAGCGGCTACCGGGACCTGGGCGGACTCATCGCCGTGGGCAACCGGCTCTTCTTCAGCATCAATGATCCGACGGTCGGCCGGGAGCTGTGGGTCTCCGACGGCACGGACGCGGGCACGCGGCTCGTCGCGGACCTCACGCCGGGGACCGCGAGCACGTCCCTGTCGGGGCTGGCCTCGGTGGGAGGCGCGCTGAGCTTCTTCCGCCGGCAGCCGGCGACGAACGGGCTCTTGTTGTGGAAGTCGGACGGCACCGCCGCGGGGACGGTCCAGGTGCTGGACCTGGAGACCCAGGCATCCCTCGCGTCGAGTGTCGTGCTGTCGAGCGGCATCCGGGTGTTCATCCTCCAGGACGCGGTGTTTGGCGGCACGCGAGTCTGGCGGAGCGATGGCACGGCTGCGGGCACCTACGCCTTCACTTCGCTGGATGCGGGCGAGCCCCAGGTGCGGGACGTGCGCTCGCAGGGCACCTTCGCGGTGTTCGCGCTCGCGGAGGGCGGCACCACGGAGATCTGGAAGACGGACGGCACGGCGACGGGCACGGTGCGGCTGGAGACCTTCGGCCATGACGCGCGGTTGCTCGGGGTGCTCGGCTCCCACGTCTACGTGTCGTATCCCACGACGGATGACCGGCTGAAGGTGGCGCGCGTGTCACTGGCGGGCGGCGGCAAGGCGACCGTGACGACGCTCGCCAATCCCTTCGCGGGCCAGGAGGGTGCCCAGCCGTACCTCCAGGACGCGAAGACGGCGGGCAACAAGCTCTACCTGTCGGTGGCCATCGGCTCGCCGGGGCCCGCGCCCCGCCGGGTGGACCTCTGGGGGACGGACGGCACGGCGGCGGGCACGGTGCGACTCAGCGAGGGCCTGAGCACCTCCGATGAGCGGTGGTCCACGCTCTTCGACTCCGGCTCGGGCACGCTCATCTTCGGCTCCGCGGGCGACAGCGCCGGCGAGGAGCCCTGGGTGACGAATGGGACGCCCGCCGGAACGGGCCGCATCGCGGACATCCAGCCGATGGGGAACTCGAACCCGACCTCGTTCCTGCGGATGGGTACCCGCATCTTCTTCGTCGCCAACGGCGGGCCCCCGGGCAATGCCCTGTGGTCCATGCCCGCCAACGTCACCTGCCCCGCCCTGAGCGCCGAGGCCCGGTAGCGGCACCACCGTTCCCCGGGGCCCACCGCGGGCCCCGGGCGCAAAGGAGGAGCAGGTCGCCGGCAACCCTGGGCGAAGTGGTGGCGGGCCGCAAGCCGGGCCGAACCGGGAATGAGACGTATCCGTATCGGAAGGACAGGAGCCCTGTTGGGTGCAGCGGCTGGCAGAAGAACGAGAGGTGGGGGGCCGCTGACGGCGACCCCATGAGCCGCACGCCGGGCCGGCGCAGAAGCGATTCATCTCCAGCGGACATACGCCTGCCCAGCACAGGCCACCTTCCCAGGCGAGGCGCGGCACGAGATGAGGCCTGCAGGGGTGCTGGCAGCAGCAGCCACTGCTTTGGCTCAGGCCCCCGCGCTTGGGGGTGGCCCCCGCGCTGCACAACGGAGGAGTTCCAGCCCGGTGAAGATGAGGGCTTTGCCTCCGCCTTATGGAGCAGTCCCACCGGGTCCTGGGCCTCATCGCCCTGCGCGCGGTGCTAACAGCGCCAGACATGCCGACAGCGGTGCGGGAGCTGGAGACGCTGGCCATCGACCGGCTGGAGGGCGCGCTGGTGGACATGTTCTTCATCCAGAAGGTGCTCGCGCTCAGAGCGGGCGTGCTCGTCGCCGCGGTGCCGACGTTCATCCTCCTCGCGCTTTCCCACTGAAGCCGGCGGGGCCCCGTGACGCTATTGCTTCACGGGACGGACTGAACCAAGGAGGTTGTTCCAGAGCCCGACCTTGGCATCTTCCTGTTCCAATCCCGTATCCATCTCGATGTTGAAGCGGGGGCGTGCGCCAGACTTCTCCTCTCCGGGAAAGCTCCATAGAAAATACAGGCCTGCCTGCTTGCCTTCCTTGTAGCGGATGATCAGTTCCTCACCGGGCAATCCCGCCACCGTCCGCGCCTGGTATTTCTGCGTCACGATGTCCCCGGCGGAATCCTCGCCTGCTTGGGCCAGCGTGTTGGAATACCGCTCCAACAGGCTTTCCTTCTTTACCTTCGTCGTCGTTCGCGTCCAGACGTCGACCTTCACCTTCAGGTCCGTTCCCTCAAAGCGGACCCGTGCCTCCTCCTGATACTTCGTGGGGAGCGCGACCATGCCGTGCCGCAGATAGAACCAGTCCTTCCCGGGATGGGGCAGGGACTCACCCGTGGCAGGGAGCCGGTAGGAGCCAGACACTTCTTTGAGCCGCGTTGCCCAGTCCTGCTCACGTTCCAGGTCCCCATCAATCTGCATCCACACGTCCACCGCGCCACTGTGTAGCAACGCCCCCCAGGTGGAGATCAGCGGAGTATCGAATCGGTGATACAAAACCCCTCGCACCTCCGGGGAAAACGCCCGCTGCGCAAGAATGGTGCCTTGCGGCGCTTCGGGAGTCGCCTGTTGGTAGGTCAGCGCGCGAATGCCATCCAACCGCGATTCCCACACCTTGCTCCGGGCCTCGTCGGCCGGGTCCTTCCACAAGGCCTCTTTCAGGGAGATGTGTTGCACCTGGTAGGTCTCCACGTCAGCGGAGCGGCTCATCGAGTCGGGCACGTCCAGGTAGAAACGACCTACGCACTGGCGGACATGGCCCTTGGCAGGGGATTGGCTCATGAGGTGAACCTCTGGGACTGAGAGCGGGCTCGATTGTTCCCAGGCAGTCGCGAGGAACAACGGGACGCATCCTACCTGGGCGAGCCACGATAGCCTTCAAGAAGGAAGAACGTGCGAGGGCGGGGGCAAACGTCCTAGGACTTCTCCGCTTTGAACTTCTCCCGGCAGAAGGACTCGATCGCAGCCAGCGTGAACTCCTTACTCTGCTTGCTCGTGTAGGCACCCTCATGCTCGATTCCCGGAACAGGGTGAGAGGCCGCCTTAAGAGCGTTGCCGGAGGACTCCGGCACCGTGCCATCCCCCGCGCCATCCGGGCGCTGAAGGACGATCTCCAGTATATGGTTCTTGTTCTCGATTTCTGTGCGGAAGCCATTCCGCAACGGTTCGTCCTGATGTCGGACTGTATCATCCCCCCCCAGGTACACCGCCGCGCCCCATCTCCCAGTGACTTCGGCAATGCCACCGTGCGGAATGGCATCGTTCCAATTTACCGTCCAGTGCTTGTACTTCTTGCCCTTTTCCCCCTCTGCCAACCACCAACCGGTCTTCGACACCTTGTAGACGACTCGATCGGCCGTGGGATGATTGATTCCGGAGCCATAATACACCAGGGTGGGAACGGTTGAGGTCAGGCCCAATCGTTTATGCAATGCCTTCGCCGCATTGAGGCGTCCCACGAAGACATCCCAGGCAACCTTCACACTAAGGGGGCTGTCCTTGTGCTCCGGAACCAGATGTTTTGGATCGAGCAGCCGCCAGTACTCTTTCTGATTTTTGTAGATCTCCTCATAGGGATCGTTGATAGGCAGCGCGTATTTGATTTTCCCGTCTGGATCCTGGATTTGGAGCCAACGTTTGGAGCCATCATTGGTGGTGTAGTGCTGGCTGGGAAGCAACTCAAGGCCCCCAGGCATGTTGCCAAGCACCGCACTCACCTCTTCACCATTGGTGCCCAGCACCCAGGCTGTGAGTTTTCCGCCCGTGCGCTCAACACCAGCCTTCATCCGCCAGTAGGCGGCAGCGGCCCCCGTAACGGGCTGCACCCCGTGGACGACGCCCAGCACCTTGGCGCTCGCACCGTGCTCGTTGAGCGCCGAGCGGGCCACGAGCCCTCCCATGGAGTGCGTCACCAAGATGACCTTCGTGGCGGGCAGATGCTTCGGGACGTCCTGGTTCTGCTGAAGCGTCTGATCAATGAACTGCTTGAGCCTCTTCCCCGCAAGGGAGTTGGAAGCCGTCCAGTTGTAGCCGAAGGCATACACAGGCAGGTGGAAGCAAGTGCGCAGCAGAGGCCGCCATGCATGGTTCTGCAGCGTGGTGAGGATGCTTCCATACGAACCCCATGACACACCGCCCCAGCCCCGCGCGGTGGCTCCCGGATAGACTTCCTCGAATTTCTCCTGGTTGTGTTTGGTGTCGTCCAGGTAGACGTCCAGGAAGTTCTCGTCGAAATGGGTGCCAATGAGCGCGGCCTTCTTGTCCGCTGCGTCCACACTCGCGAGTCCATACTTGCGGAACATGAAGGGCCGGGCGTCCGGATCCCAGACCTTCTCATTCCCCTGCCTCAGGCGGCTGCCCATGATTCCGGGCACGAAGATGATGGGGATGACCTCCCGCTTGATGACCACCTTGTTCGGGGAGCCCTGCTTCAAGCCCTTCACCGGCTTGGAAAGGTCCCGCCAGTCGATGGAAACCTCGTTACTTTCTGCCATGCACGCTCACCCTTGAACCCAGAACAGGAACCCCGCCAACGCTCAGGCGTCCACCAACCCCGGGAAGAAAATCTCGCAATCGCCGGGCGTAACCTCCCCCACGAGGGCCACGCCCGCAGCGCCCATCGTGCCGGACGTCATGGATCCGTCGGGAAGCTTCATTTCGAACTTCAGCCCCGCCAGCGCCGAAGGGTCCGCGACATCGAAGTCCACCTTCACGGAGCGCTTGAGCTTCGCTTCCTCCAGGGCCTTGATCTCCTGGTGCTTGACGGACTTGTCCTGGAGCGAGCCGGCAGCCTCCAGTTTGACCTTGCTTCCCTTGAACTTGATGTCCGAGCCGTCCAGGGTGAGCGTCTTGGCGAAGAACTTCACGCCCCCGCCCTTCTCCATGCTGAGAATGAGTTTGCCATTGACGATGAGGGACATCTTGTCGGCCTGGAGGCCGAACTGCTTCGAAAGCCAAGCGATGCCTTCCTTCACCTTCAGCTCCGCCCCACCCTTCACATCGTCCTTGAGATCCTTGCCCACGGTCAGCTGCATCGCGCCCGTGACTTCCGTCTGGAAGTCGCCTCCCACCTTGGCGACGCGGTCTCCCCCCACGGACTCCTGACGACTTCCGACGACGTATTCGGAGCGCAGGCCGCCGACTTCTTCAAGCCGCGCGCCGCCCGTGGCCTCGTTGTAGACGAGCGCCACATTGACCGACAGACACCCGCCGATGCTGACCGCCTTGGCGGCGCCGACGTTCTCCATCGCCCCCTGACGAACGTTGACGAGCAGTCCCTGCCCCACCGTCACAGCCTGGTTGCCCTCCACCGACTCGTCGTGGCAGCCCTGGGTGGTGGTGGTGCGGTTCTTGTGCACCTGAAGTGTCTGGTGGCCTTCGACGACTCCGAAGTCCTTCTTGATGACGGAGAGGAACTGGTTGCCCTCCACCGTGCGCGCCCGGTCCTTCTTCACCAGCAGGTCCTCGAAGGCCCGGACCTCCTGGCCCTTGTCGTTCTCCGTGACAAGGTCCTGGTCCTTCTGCGCGTGGTGGAAGACCTCCTCCTGGCCCTGGGCGTCCTCGAAGCGCAGCTCGTTGAAGCCGTCGCTGCCCTTGCTGGAGGCGCTCTTGTGGGTGCTCTTCGTCTTCTCTTCCGGCAGCGCGTAGGGCGTCGCATTGGCGCCGTTGTAGACGGAGCCCGCGACCAGCGGCCGGTCAGGGTCACCTTCCAGGAAGCGCACCACCACCTCCTGTCCGATGCGCGGCAGGATGAGCGCCCCCCACGCAGGGCCGCCCAGCGCCTGGCTGGTGCGCACCCAGCAGGACGCCTTCTCATCCCGCTGGCCGTCCCGGTCCCAGTGGAACTGGACCTTGATGCGGCCATGCGCGTCGGTGTGGATCTCCTCGCCGGCCGGGCCCACCACCTGCGCCGTCTGGAGGCCAGTGATGCGGTGCCGGGGCGTGAGCCTCCGGGGACGGAAGGGCACGCTTGAGGGCATCACCTGAAACTGGTTGTGGTACAGCCCTCCCAGCGCCTCGCGGCCGCCCTGGGTCTCTGGTTGGCCTCCGTGGTGCCGCACCGTCACCACCACGTAGCGGCCCTCGTACGTGCCGTCGTCCTCCACCTGCAACAGGTGTCCGGAGGTGAGGCGGGGGCAGATGCCCTCCCCTTCGAGCGTCAGCGACGCCTGGGTGGCCTCCTGGATGCGCACCCGGGCCGCCGCCTTGCCCGTACCCGAAGCCACGTACCCACCGGGGTAGTCGTACAGTTCCAGCGCCTCCAGGCCCTCGGAGGACTTCGATTTGCCGGACACGTCCAGCGAGGGCTTCTCGAAGTCGTAGTCCTTCAGGTGCACCGCGCCGGGCCGGAGCCTGCGCACGCGCCGCAGGTCCATCAGGTATTCGCCCGTCTCGACACGTCCGTCCTCGGGGCGCAGGGGGAGCGCGGCGCCGCCGGGCGGCGCCTCATGGACGCTGGGGGCATCCCCGAGAACGAGGACGTGTCCCGTCTCTGAGTGCTCGAAGAAGTAGAAAATGCCCTCCCACTCCATCAGGCGGCTGAGGAAGTCGAAGTCCGTCTCCTGGTACTGGGTGCAGTACTCGCGCGGAGCGTGGCTTTCGTGAAGGCTGACACGCACCTCCACCTGGGCGGAGGCAAGGACCGCCTTGAGGATGTCCGGCACGGACTGGCCCTGGAAGATACGGCTGCGCTTCACCTGCGTGAGGCGCCACAGCGCAGGCACGATGCGCGCGCGGTAGCGCCAGCGGCCGTCGCGAGGGCCCAGGGACTCCACCGTGCGCACCATCCCGTGCACGTGGCGCGGCGTTCCGCCGGGTTGGGCCACCGTCAACAGGGCCTCTGCCCCTACCAGGGGCGCGGTGTCCAGGGACCCGGGCGCCAGGGGCGCGAAATCCACACTGAAGTCGTAGAGGCGGCTCAGACCCTCTTCGCCCCGCAGCCGCTCGACGACAAGCGATTCGGCCTCAAGGGCGCCCACCTGCAAGGTGAAGGCGGGTGATTTGGCGTTGGGCATGGACGTCCCCCGTCAGTGCAAGGCCAGCGACTGAAAGGGCTACCATACCAGGACTGTGCAATCCCCGCACCGCAGGAGCGTGAAAAGACTTGCCCTCCGGAAGGTGGGAGGTTGGGGTTGTATGTGGATGGATTGAAGGCGGGAAAGGTCGCTACCGCCCCAGCCGGGCCGCCAGTTCGAGCCGGGCCGCCACGGCCAGCGCATCCGCCCGGTTGTTCTCCACGTCATCCGAGTGGCCGCGCCCCCAGTGCCAGGACACCTCGTGGACGCGAACGGCCTCCAGCAGTTCGCGCCACAGGTCCGCGTTGGACACGGCCTTCTTGTCCGACGTGCGCCAGCCGTTGCCCTGCCACTTGTCCAACCGCTTCCGCCTCGAAGGCGTTGCACACCAACTTGGAGTCGGTGAACACCTGCAGCCGGCACGGCATCTTCAGGGCCTTCAGCGCCGCGAGCGCCGCGGTCAGCTCCATCCGGTTGTTGGTGGAATCCGCCTCCGAGCCCTGGAGCTCCTTGCGGTAGGACTTCCGCTCCGGGGCGATGAGGATGACCCCCTCAACCGCCCAGGCCGGGGTTCGGCGAACAGGCGCCGTCGCAGTAGATGTGGACGAGGGGGAGCGACATCGAACGCGCACCCTACCCCGAGGCTCAGGGGATGACGATGCGCGAGTGCAGGCTCCGGCCGTCGTAGGCTGCGGCGCCGCAGCGGGCATGCGCCCAGTCCCCATTCACCGCCGAGCAGATGCGGAAGGCCTGGATGTTGAAGACGGGCACGTTGATACCCGGCGTGCCGCAGCACCCCTGGTAGGTCCAAGCTAGAGCGCCGAACAGGTTCGTGGAACCTCAAGCCGCAAGTCGCCGCTGCTCGTCAATTCGGCGGTGGAGGCTCTCCAGGTTCTGGAGCGCGCAGAGCCGGCGCAGGTCGAAGGTGTTCTTCCGGGTGCCGCGGTAGCGGGCCCGCGAGCCCTGGCGCTGGCCGAGGTGGGCGAGTTGGTGCTCGACGGGCACCCGCTCGCGCAGCTTCGCCCGCCCCGCGCGGGTGCTTTGCAATCGCCGCAATCGCTTCTGCAGGCCCTCGTCCTCACCCAGGCGGACACTCCTGCCGCGTCCGGAGGCCGCCAGCGTGCATTGGGCTCGCAGCGCGCACGCCCCGCACACCTCCGAGTCGAACTGCACTACCTGCCCGGGCTCAAAGGCCTCCACCTGGCCCGCCGGGCAGGTAATGGTGCCTGCCTTCACGTCAATGGCGAAGTCCTTCTTGCCGTACAGCTCTGGTCTGGCACCGCGCCCGGACCATGGCTTGCACACCACCTCTCCACCGGCCCCCTTCACCTCCTCGGTCAGCTCGCTATTCACATAGGCCCGGTCAATGAATACCGCGTCCGGATCCAGGCCCAACCGCCGCAAGTCTTCCTTCAACTCCGGGGGGGCCTCCTCTTCGGGGCGGTTGGCAGGTGTCACCGTGCACGCCAGCACCAGCTCGGCATCCAGATGCGTGCCGATGTGCTGCTTGTAGCCGTTGAAACGCTTGCTTTTGCTCTTTCGCCCATGACGCATCGCTTCGTCTTCGATTGAGACGCGTCTCTCAGGGGCGACGCCCTGGCGCAGTCTCACCCCGCCTGCCTCCACCGACTCCACGTCCTGCGCCTTCACCTGCACGAGGGCCTTGATGTAGCGGCGCAGCGGGGCCTCTTCGGCCTGGGCCACGTGACGTGCCACCCACGCCGCCAGCCGGTCCACCTGCCGCACCAGCCGATTCAGCGCGTCCTGCTTCTCTTCGGCGTCGCTCCAGTCGATGTCCAGCGCCGCCTTCACGCTGGGGCCCAGCAGCACCGGCGCCTGGGCCTGACGGCAGACTTCCTTCACGTCCGTGCCCAGCAGACGGGCGGCGCCCTCGGCGAGCTTCTTTCCTGCGTGGCCGAGCAGGTTGAAAGTGTCTTCAACCCGCCCGGCTCCCTCTAAAGGGCGGCTGTCCACCGCCAGGCGAAGGGTGGCTGGCAGTTTCTTCCAGTCGAAGGCCTTGCTCCTCTGGGCCACCTCCACCGTGCGCTCCAACAGGCGCCGGTCCATATCGTGGTGGATGAGCCGCTCGCGGAACTGCTGCAAGCCGCCCTGGGAAAAGGCGGGCGCGTCATCGTCGGGCACCAGCGTGCCCAGCACCACCCGCCAGCACCGGTCCGTGGCGGACAGCCGCACGGCTTCTGCGTCGGAGACTTGCAGGTAGCCTTGCAGTAGCACCCCCATGCAGAGCAAAGCCGGTGGCTGGGGCGCTTCCCCCTGGCCCGTCTGCCGGTACATGCCCTCCAACTCCTCCTGGAAGGCCGCGTCGAACAACTGTGGCGATGGCGTCGCAGGAAGACCAGGAGCTTGCGGCTCTTGCCCGCCAGCTTCAGCAGCCGCTCTTCCCGCTCGCTGCACCTCACCTCGGGCGTCCACCGGTCCATGCGCGCTCCTGTCGGGTCCTCGCACGTACCTGCTCACTCCCCGGGCCGACGTCGAGCCCTTTGCCCTTGTCTGCTCCCTCGCCCTAACCTAATCGGCGCTCTAGCGACCGTCGTCGTCCGCGTCGCCGCCGGTGTCCCCGGAGGCGCGGCCGAGCAGCCGGTCCACCTCCGCGTGCGCTTCTTCCACCTGCGCCGCGCTGATGCAGCGGTAGATCTTGAGCGCATCCACCACGCGGTGCGAGTGCTTCAACAGCGCGCGTGAACCGCTCCTGGGCGAGCGCTTGCGCGGGGACGGCAGCATCGACGCGAGCACCGCGCCCTGGGCCACGGAGAGCTGGGACGCGGACACGCCGAAGTGCTCGCGCGCTCCCGCTTCAATGCCATACACGCCGTTCCCCCACTCCACGACGTTGAGGTACAGCGCGAGGATGCGCTGCTTGGTGAGCGCCTCCTCCAGCCGGTGGGCCAGCATCAGCTCCTTCGCCTTGCGCAGCAGGCTGCAGTCCGTGGACAGCCAGAGGTTCTTCGCCAACTGCTGCGTCAGCGTGGACGCGCCCCGGCCCAGCTTCCCCTCCTCCACCGCCTGCCCCACCGCGCGCGCCAGCTCCACCGTGTCCACGCCGTCATGCAGGTAGAAGCTCGCGTGTGGCTCATCCTGGACAACACCGTCACGCGCGCCACCGGGCTGCCCACCGGCGGACTGCCGGTGACCATCCGCCTGGAGGACATCATCTTCAACGCCAACGTCGCCAAGACGTTCCCGGGCCTGGGCGGAGCGCTGGAGGTGGGTGGGCTGTAGCGGTGCGGGATGCGCAGGCGCGCCGTCGCGTCATCACGGCAGGTCGAACCTGACGCAAACACCGAAGCGGGCGCTCAGGGCCTCGCGCGTCTCCGGTGACAGCTTGGGTCGCCCCAGCTTTAGCGACTCGAGCGCGGTGAGGAACGGCGAGCGCGCCAGCGCGAGCGCACCGTCGTCGCCAAAGTCGTTGTTGCCAAGGTCGAGCCAGCGCAGCCCCCCGAGGGCTTCCGAGCCCGCGAGCGCGACGACGCCTGCATCACCGATGTCGTTCCATCCCAGCCCGAGTCGGGTCCAGCGCCGAGGCATGGCGGCGAGCGCGACAGCACCTGCGTCACCCAGCGCCCCGCCTTCGAGACCGATGCCTTCCAGGCGCGGCAGCGCGGCCAGGACGGAGACGACGCCGGGGCCGAACCACCGGCGCTCCATCGTGAGGAGCTCGAGGGTGCCCGCGAACGCGGCCCCCGCGAGGGCTCGCAGCCCGTCGAGGCTGTAGCTCTGGCCCTCGCGGTCGTTCGAGAGGTCGAGGCTCGTCAGCCGGGGGAACGCGCGCGAGCCGAAGAGCGCGGACAAATCCTCATCATCGAGGTCGGTGCCGATCAGGCCGAGATGCAGCAGTTGACCGAGGTGCGGTGAGCCGGCCAGCTGGCCCGCGCCCCCATTGAAGAGCAGGGTGTCGCTGAACGAGAGGGCGGTATAGCGGCGCAGCGCCGGCAGCAGGGCGAGCCTTCCCACTGCGTCGGTTGCGTCGCTGAGGATGAGGTCCGTCACGAGCGGCGCCGCGCGAAACAGGGCGTCATGGTGGGCCAGGAATTGCTCGGCCTCCAGCCACACCGTGGGCCCGGCGGTGAGGCGGCCGCCCAGCGTCACGACGGCCTCCCGGAGCTCCTCGGGCAGCGTGTCGAGCAGGGCCGCGAGGACGCCTTCCGGTCCGGTCGGGTCTCCCCTGCCGCAGGCGGACCGGATCCGGGTGGCGTGGTCAGGCCAGGCCTCGGCGATCGCCTCGGCATACTCCCGCCACCGGGCGACGTCATCCGGTTGCGCTCGGAGCCCGAGCAGCAGGGCCTCCTCGCGTGCACCCACCCGGCCGTGGAGACGCCCCTCGTCGTCGCGAGGACCCTCCACCTATTCCTGCTCCGCCTGGGACCACCAGGCCGTGGAGGGACGCGGATCCTCGCGACGGATGAACGCAGTCATGGGGCGAAGATAGCAGGCGGCCCGCGGTCGCCAATCCCGCACCGTTGAGGACGCCGCGGGGGCAGCGCTCTGGCTCTGGTAGCGCCGGCGCTCCGAGCTCAGGCGTCGAGAGCTTCGCGCGTGGACTCGCGGGGCATCAGGCCGCTGAACTCGTAGATGAAGGCGCCCTGATCAGTGACGTCGACCGTGCAGGCGCCCGCGCGCGAGAGTTCCTCGAGCACCTTCTTGGCTTCGGTGAAGGAGAGGCTGCTCTCCGCCGCCACCTCGGCGATCGTGATGCGGCCACCATGCTGCTTCGCGCAGGAGAGGACGGTCCGCTCGATGTCGCGAGCGGACATCGCGGGGAGCGGCTCCACGGCGGGCCCCGCCTTCAGCTCGGCCGGCACCTTCGTTCGCCGCGCGCCGCGGATGAGCGCTCCACCTCCGAGGACGAAGACGGTGGCGAGGATGAACCCCAGGGCGCTCCTGTCCGTCATGCCCCTCCGCAGGTTGTCGATCTCCACGCCGAAGCCCGTGAGCCCCAGGATGACGAGAAACCAGCCGACGATGCTTCGCATGCGCCCCTCATTGCGACGGGGGAGACCCTCTGTCCCCGGGCCTGATCATAGCAGGTCTTCGGTACCCTTCCGAGCATGCGGGCTGTCACCCTTCGGGCAGCGCACCGCCACCCCTGGAGGGGATGCCGACTGGGGCGCCGTGTCCAGCCTGTCTGCTCGTGGCCGGACTTCTCCGGCCTGGGAGGCAGCATGCAACAGACACGCGGATTCGTCGTCGCCTTGGCCATGACCACCTTGCTCACGGGGGCGTCCGCCGCCAAGGCCAGTGGCACGGTACAGCTCGATGCGGATACCAAGGTTGCATTCAACCTCAGTGGCGCCACCGTCCATTGCGGTGACACCCTCACCCAGCACACGAAGCTCACACGCGATCTCAACTGTCCGGGCTCGGACCCCTTCGCGCTCCGGCTCGATGGCGAAGGCATCGTCCTGGACCTCGGCGGCTTCACCGTGCGCCGCATCACTCCCGCATCGCGCGCAAAGGGCATCGAGTCGAGCCAGACGCTCGGCCGCCATCACTGGGTGGTAGAGCACACACTCTCTCCTGGCTGCACCACCTCTCTAAATCAGAAGCATCCAAAGCTTCGGGGCATTCTGCCAATTGTCTCTCGGATGAACTGGGCATGAACTGCTCTCGCTATGCCTAGAGAGTGACGCCTCACATGTGTATCATCCATGCCTTCACTGACTTCCTTGTAGGTGACGTCTTGGGTCACCATGCCAAGAACAACAAATGTAACACGATCCATATAGATTGAACCTCCGTAGAAACGACCGAGTTGGTTGAGGTAGACGGGCCCCCCGCTATTCCCTCCGAACACCTTAATGTCGATGTAAAACACGCCTCCTGTGGATGATATTGGTCCCAATGGGAATGATGCGATGCGCCCGCTCCGCAAAAAGGGGAAATCTCCTTGTTTCCCAGAGGAAATATTCAGTGGGTAACCGAGCGTGAAGATTTCATCGCCAGGACCCATCTCAATCGTCCGGAACAGGGCTTCGTCAGCGAGTATTGCGACTGGGACGGCAGGCAGTCCCCCTTCTGCGAGTGGGGGGGTGGGTAGCTCGTTGATGTAGAGTGCTGCCACATCAGCCGTGGGGTGGTTGGTCCATAGCTTCTTACCGTCCCTTCGGATTCTTATTTTAATAGGCTTTGTTATCCAGTTATCTCCCAATGAGGAGCGATATAGCAGAAGTGCTTCTTCGCCCGGAAAATCATCAAGCACATGATTGGCTGTTATCAATATGTATTTATATGCTCGGGGATTCGCAGTGCATGGCCTAATCAGAATAAAGGCAGAGCCAACTTCCTCCGTATTTTCGCCGTTCGGGATGATCTTGAGCGTTGAACGCATCATCGCCTCGTGGATTTGCACGATCGTATTGCCGATGGGCAAGGGTATTTGGGGTGCTGGTGGCAGCGGAGACCCGAGAGGAACACCGGCCTCGGCCTGAGGCGCTTGCGCAAGAGCGAACCACAACCCGAACATTGCCTTGATACTGACGAGTAATGTCACCTGTCGATGTCTCTTTCGATGCGAGATTTGTTTTTTCGGCACGCTTCCTTGGATGGGTCGCAGTCATCGAGGAGGCGCTGCTTTATTTTGGGGTTCGATTTTAGGAGAACGTCTACCTCGTCCTTGTTCTTGGCGAAGGAAAGCTCATCCAGTAGTTGCTGTTGAGCGGATTTATTCGATTCCAATGCATAAAAATGCTCTGTAAATCCTTCTGTATTGATGAATCCGAGTTTGAGCGGCTTCAATATGATGTCGCCAAGGTCTAGGGTTGTTGGGTTTGTGGTGCCGAGTTTCCTAGGGTCTCGCTTGCCATGATGGTGGTTTGTGCGAGTATGGATACAGAGCGTGTCTCGGTCTGTGTCGACGGTCACCGAGAAGGAGCCATCATCCTTTGTTATGA
Organism: Corallococcus llansteffanensis; assembly: GCF_003612055.1. Classification (GTDB taxonomy): domain Bacteria; phylum Myxococcota; class Myxococcia; order Myxococcales; family Myxococcaceae; genus Corallococcus; species Corallococcus llansteffanensis. The sequence goes on along the minus strand of NZ_RAWB01000098.1, from coordinate 1,286 downwards.
CTCTGTGGAGTTCCTGCCGGTTAGGCGCCTCACACTCGTCGAGTAGCCTTACTAGTGCCTCGCGAACCGGAGTCGAGGTCCCATAGGTCACAACTCTGCCAGTAACTGTTACTTCTCTGCCTTCGGCTGACTGAAAGATTGAGAGCAGGCCGATTGCTAGAAGAGCCACACTCCAAGACGGTCGTGCCATGCAAGCTGCTCCTTTGGATAAATTTCTTGTGGGATACCTTCTGCGGTGTCAACGCTGATGCTCAACCCACCCTGTTCAGCCGTGGATGCAAGTGGCGTGAGGCAGGAGGTGAATTCAAGTTCTCGTGTTTGCTGGACTAATGCGAATCGTTGGCAGTCGCGATTCTGTCTCCAGGGTTCGAGTTCATCTACGCCTGAGGATGCCTCTAGTGTCGTGCGCACTTGCTCAGTGGCTGAGGTGGGGCAGATGATGAACGTTTTGCTTGGCAAAGCGGTATTGATTGACAGCCTTGTCTTTACTGCTCTCGCATTGGGCCCCTCTGGAGTGCAGGGGTTGGTTTTGGTTTCGATTGTTTCGAAGTAGGTGATGGCGTGTATTCTGGCCTGTAGACTCGTGAGGAATCCCAGTACCGCAGCTAGCAAGGCTATTCCGCTGCCCCCAAATAGGACCAGCACCCATTTCTTGGATATTGCCTTGCCTGGAGGGGATGAGGACGCCGGATTCCAGTTTTTCTTGCGGGCTGCTACTGCCAATGCTGCGGAAACTAAGAGTGGCGCCAGAAACGAGGCAGTTAGTTCTTCAGGCACCGCCGCTCTGAGCGCGTAGCCGATAAGGCGGGTGGCTACTTCTGAAGCGGCCAAACCTAGTGCAATCAATGCCCCGACGCGCTCCCAATTACTTGGGGTTTTCTGGGTGCTCATGGCTTTGGATGCTTGTGAGAAGTGGGGTTGGTTCTTTGGAAGTATAGGTGGAATGGGGGCCTCTTGCTCGGCGGCGTGCTGGTGCAGGGAGGCGGAGAAGGAGACGGCTGGGGCCAGCAAGGCCGTGCGCGGCGCCAGTGTAGGGGTCCGATCACCCACATTGAGCACACTGCTGCCCTGGCCGCCCTTGCTTGAGGAGCGCAGCAGGGAGTTGGCGGAATCCCGCTTGGCATCGGGCCACTCGCGCACGCTGCCATGCAATGACCCGCTAGTGGAGTGTCCGCGAAGTAAGTCGACATAGTCGCGGAGGATGAATAGCTCTCCTCCATGAGGAGACGACCTCCGCGGCTCATCCAGCTCTCCCAGGAGGATACTGCCCTCCTGGAAGAGCTGGT
>NZ_RAWB01000989.1 GCF_003612055.1 Corallococcus llansteffanensis | reverse complement strand
GTCCTGCTCCAGGTGGAGCGAGTAGGCGCGGGCCACGGTGCGCAGCGCCTGTTCGGCGCCGATGCCGCGCAGGCGGACCTCCGCGGGGGTGTCCAGGTCGCCGGTGACGACGAGGTTCAGGCCGCCCTTGTCCGCGATGGCCTTGAGCGCGTCGCGCAGGGAGCCGCGGAAGCTCACGTCGATGGTGCGCGTGGGGGCGGTGGCCTGAGTGGCCTGTGGAGGCGTCGCCGGGGCTCCTTCCGCGAACGCGAGCGGGGCGCCGAGGAGGAGGGTGGGGAGCAGCAGTCGGGAGAGGGTCTTCATGGTCACGCTCAGGCTTCGGAGAGGGACGGAGGGGAACCGACAAGCCGCTTCAGACCGAGCAGCGACGACAACACGACGAAGGCGATGAAGCAGGCCACCGCCACGCCCGCGGTACTCCAGAGGGCGTGCGCGCCGCTGAGCAGCCCCTCCACGACGACGCGGGTGTCGACCACGGTGGAGGCGAACGCGGTGCCCAGGCGGCCGAGCGCCTGGTCGTTCGTGAAGAGGAAGCCCAGCCCCGCGCCCAGGGAGGTCAGCAGGATGGCCAGGCCCGTCCACACCTCGCGCCGCTGGGGCACGGGGGATTCGGCGACGCGGGCCATGACGTTGGCGACGAGCGAGGGGGGCGGGAGCGGATCCGCCAGCCGGAAGAGGTCCTGCTCCAGCAGGCGGTGGTCTTCCAGGAGCGCGGCGCACGCGTCGCACTCGGCGGCGTGGTCCAGGCCGGGGCCTTCGCCCGCTTCCAGCTCCGCGAACAGGACTTCCAGGTCGGGGCAGGGGGTGGGGCTCATCGCGCTTCCTCCTCGGTGGGCGTCATCTTCTTGCGCAGCTTTTCACGGGCCCGGAACAGGCGGGCCATGATGGTCCCGGGCGCGCAGCCCATGATCTGCGCGATCTCCTTCGTGGTGCGCTTCTGGACGTAATAGAGGGCCAGCACCTCGCGGTCGTCCACGGACAGGGTCTCCATGGCGGCCTCCAGCGACTGCCGCTCCTCGCGCGCGATGGCCCCGTCCAGCTGGGACACCTCGCTGCTGGGGAGCACCTCCTTCATGGGCTCCAGCTCCTCGGTGCGCACCTTGGTGCGGCGGCGGAGCAGGTCCAGGCAGAGGTTGCGGGTGATGGCGAGCACCCAGAGGTCGAACGGGCGCGCGTCGTCGTAGCGGTGCAGGTTCTGGTACGCGCGCAGGAGGGCTTCCTGGGCGACCTCGGCCGCCTCCGAGTCGTTCTGGAGCAGGCGCAACGCCAGGCCGTACACCGGGCGTTGCACGCTGCGCACCAGCGCTTCGAAGGCGGACGGGTCTCCCTTGCGGGCGGCCTGCACGTCCGCTTTCCAGGGGAGCGGAGCGGCGTCCTCAGCCATCAGCATTCCGATGGCCATGGGCAGCGAGTCGAGGGCAAGAGCGTTCACGCCTTGTCCTACGGGCACCGCGCGGGGCCATTGCGCAGCCCCGCCACATCACTTCCTCTTCTGTTTTTTCACGGACTTGGCCGCTGCAAGCCGCTGTTTTTCGGCCTTCTCCAGCCGGGCCTCGGCCTTCACGTCCTTGCGCTTCTGCTGCTTGGCCCGGAAGCCCAGGGGAATTTCCGGCTCCGGCACCGGCGCCGCCGTGAAGG
>NZ_RAWB01000988.1 GCF_003612055.1 Corallococcus llansteffanensis | reverse complement strand
CCCCCGCACCGACCCGCGCTGGAGCGCGCAAGGCCGCCGGGAAGAAGACGGCCGCGAAGAAGGCCGCTCCCGCGCGAGGCACCGCGAAGAAGGCCGCCGCGAAGAAGGGCGCTGTCGCCAGGAAGGGCGCTGCCGCGAAGAAGGGCGCTGCCGCGAAGAAGGGCGCTGCCGCGAAGAAGGGAGCTGTCGCCAGGAAGGGCGCGACCGCGAAGAAGGGCGCGACCGCGAAGAAGGGCGCTGCCTCCAAGCGTGGCGCCACGAAGAAGGCCGCGGCTCCGAAGCGGGGCGCGGTCGCCGCGAAGAAGAAGGCCGGCGCGCGCAAGGGCGCCGCGAAGACGGCGGCCCGCAGGCCCGCGGCGAAGAAGTCCGCGCGTCGGCGGTCCTGACGCCGCACCCCTGAAACAAGGGGCGCGTCCCCCACCCGGGGACGCGCCCTGTCCGAACCCGCCCCGTGCTGCCCGGGCGGGACCCGGCTACCCCTCGGGGAGCAGGTCGGACGTATACGCGCGGGGACGCGGGTCGTCAGGCTGCGCGGTCAGCTCGCGCTCCTCTTCTTCCTCCTCGTCGCCCCGGCGGAACTCCTGGATCTGATCCGGAAGGATGTCATGGGCCTCCGCCTCCTCTTCCAGGGGAGGCGACAGGGCCAGGTCCTGATCCGTGATGTTGATCTCTTCCTCTCCGGTGTCCGGGTTCCGGTGGCGCAGCGAGGTGGACTCGCCCACATCCTCGTCGCCGAGCTTGTTGAATCGCATGGGGTCTCCTCGACAGGGAGGGTTGAGAAAGCTTCCGTGTCCCCACGAAAATGAGACCCCCGGGCGGGGCTGGCAATCCCAGCCGCCCGCCTGCCTGCCGGGCCCGGCCCGCGTCAGCGAGGGGCTGTCGGCGGCCGGCTGTTGAGGCTGCCGGGCTCCACCTTCAAGAGCACCATGCCCAGCGCGAGCACGCGGGAGAGCGTCTCGCGCAGCGTGTAGCGCCAGGGGGTCGCGCGGCCCTCGTCCGCCGCCACGCCCCACGCGTCGATGCCCACCGAGTTGGCGATGAACAGCGCCCGCGACAGGTGGAAGCGCTGGGTGACGAGCACCGCCCGGTTCGCGCCGAACACCGTGTGCGCCCTCAGGCAGCTGTCATAGGTGGACAGCCCCGCCTCGTCGCCCAGCACCGCCGCCTCCGGCACCCCGCGCTCCACCAGGTAGCGCCGCATGGCCCGCGTCTCGTCGTGGAAGGGCGCGGAGTTGTCCCCGCTCACCAGCAGCGCCTGCACCTTGCCCTGCCGCCAGAGCGCGATCGCCGCGTCCAGCCGCTGCGCCAGCACCGGCGACGGCACCGCCCCTGGCGCGAGCCCCGCCCCGAACACCAGCGCCAGGGGGGCCTCCGGGGCCTCCGCCAGGGGCACGATGCGGCCCTGGTAGCGCAGGCGCACGAAGTGGGACAGGGCGAGCACCGTGAACACGACCAGCCCGAGCAGCCCCAGGCCCCTGCGCACCCACACCCTGCTCGTGCCGCCAGCCTTCATGGACCCCGCAAAACGGTCGGAAGGGTCCATTCTCTTCCGGCCCGGCGCTCCCGGAAAGCGAACCTTGCGGGCCGGACGTCGGAACTGTCCACGCCCGCCCGGCCCCTGGACGACCGGCTCCCCGCCCATG
>NZ_RAWB01000987.1 GCF_003612055.1 Corallococcus llansteffanensis | reverse complement strand
CGTCACCCTGCACGACGGCACCATCAGCGCACAGAGCGCGGGCCGGGGCCGCGGCAGCACCTTCACCGTGCGCCTGCCCGCGCTGGAGGAGCAGGCCCCGGCCCCCCTGCCCACGCCGGGGCCCGGCGCGCTGGTGCCGCAAGAGCCCACGTCCCTGAGCGCCCGCGTGCTCATCGTGGACGACAACCGGGACGCGGCGGACGTGCTCGCGGAGTCGCTCGCGTTCCTCGGCTGCGAGACGCGCGTGGCCTACGACGGCCCCACCGGCCTGGAGGCCGCGAAGGGCTTCGAGCCGGAGATCGCCCTGCTGGACATCGGCCTGCCGGTGATGGACGGCTATGAGCTGGCGCGGCTCCTGCGCCAGCAGGAGGAGCCCCGCGTGATGAAGCTGGTCGCGGTGACGGGGTATGGCCAGGAGTCGGACCGGCAGCGCTCCAAGGCCGCGGGCTTCGACGCGCACCTGGTGAAGCCGCTGCACTTCGAGACGCTGGAGACCCTGCTGAAGAACCTCGCCGGCACCTGAAGCCGGGGTCGCCCCCCATGCGGCCAGCCGGGCTCGAAGGGCGTCCGCCAGGGGACGTCCTGTCGCGGGAAGCCGGGCGAAGGAGGGAGGAGGGGAATATGCTCCGGCCCCACATGCCCACCGCGTCCACGCCTCCCGCCAACGTGGCGGACGGCGGCCTCTTCTGCGAGCTGTATTGGGGGACCTCCCTGGCGGAGGCCTGGAGCTACGGGCCCGAGCTGTCCCAGGTCCACGCCGCGCCCGACGAGACGGCCCCCCTGCCCCTCTATGGCTTCACGCTACCGGAGGAGCCCTTCCTCCTGGCCGAGCGCACCCCGAAGGGCTGGCGCATCCACGTGCCGCCGTCGGCCCGCGTGGAGAAGAGCCTCAAGGGCGACGACTTCCACCCCGTGGCCCCGGAGGAGCTGACCGGCGCGCCGGGCCGCACGTCGCTGGAGCTGGGCGAGGGCACGACGCTGCGCCTCGTGGAGGGAGAGCTGCGGCTGCTCGTGCAGCCCTCGGTGGTGAAGGAGCGCGCGGGCCGCTTCCGCGTGCGCGACGTGGCGTGGCTCATCACCGTGGCCATCCTCTTCCTGAGCGCGCCCATCGCCTTCCTCACCATGGGGCCGGACCCGGCGCGCATCGCCGCGAACAACGCGCGCGCGCTCCAGTCCGCCCACGAGAAGGAGGAGGCGCGGCGCAAGACGCTCGGGTTGGATCAACCGATGCGCCCCCTGACGGACCAGGAGAAGGCCTCGCGGCAGCAGGACGGCGGCGCGCGCGTCAACGTCCCCGCGAGCTTCGGCGTTCGCTAGGGCTGCTTCAGGGCCCCAGGCCCACCCAGACCTCGCCGTCCTCGAAGAACTCCTTCTTCCAGATGGGCACGTCCTGCTTGAGCCGCTCGATGGCGTGCTCACAGCCGCGGAAGGCCTCCTGGCGGTGCGCGGCGGACGCGGCGATGACGACCGCCAGCTCACCCGGCACCAGCGTGCCCACGCGGTGCATGATGGCCAGCCGCGTACCCGGCCACCGCGTCGCGACCTCCTGGCCAATCTCCGCGAGCTTCGCCTCCGCCATGGGCGCGTAGGCCTCGTACTCCAGCCGCAGCACGCGCCGGCCCTTCGTCTGGTCGCGCACCGCGCCGGAG
>NZ_RAWB01000986.1 GCF_003612055.1 Corallococcus llansteffanensis | reverse complement strand
CCCCACCCGCTTGACGCTCTGGCAGGAGCCCAGGCCCCACGGGCGCCATCGCCACGTCGAGCAGCTTCGCCACGCCGAAGTCGAGCAGCTTCACCTGACCGTCCTCGGTCAGCAGCGCGTTCGCGGGCTTGAGATCCCGGTGAAGCACCCCCTGCCGATGCGCCGCCGCGAGCCCCCGCGACAGTCCGATCCCAATCTCCAGCACGCGCTCCCACGGCACCGGACGCGGCAGCCGGTCCAGGCTGTCCCCCCTCAGGAACTCCGAGACGAGATACGGCCTATCCCCCACCTCGCCCACGCGGTGGATGCCCACCACGTTCGGGTGCTGCACCCTGGCAATGGCCCGCGCCTCGGTGCGGAAGCGCTCGCGTTGGACCTCGTCGGGTGCCACGCCCGCGATGAACTTCACCGCCACCAGCCGGTCCAGCACCGTGTCGTGCGCCAGGTACACCTCCCCCATCGCGCCCCGGCCCAGCGGCTGCAACAGGCGGTACTCCCCGAACGCCGCGGGAGGCTGCCACGGTGTGAGGCCCGCGCTCCTCATTCCACCGTCGGGCTCCGCCCTCGCGCGGCGATGCGGTGCTGCTTCAGCTTGAACGCGAACGTGCGCAGCGGCATGCCGATGAGCTGGGCCGCGCGCGTCTGCACCCCGCCCGTCGCCTCCAGCGCCTCCAGCATCCGCTGGCGCTCCAGCATCCGCAACTCCTCCGCCAGGTTCTGGAACGTGCGCGGCGCGGCGTCCCGGACCGCGTCCGGCACCGGCTCCACTTCCGGTTCCACCTCCGGCCGTACCAGCCCCGCCCGCAGCGACTCCGGCAGGTGCGACGGCTCCACCACCGGCCCCGGCGACGTGGCCACCGCGTACTCCAGCGCGTTCTTCAGCTCGCGCACGTTGCCCGGCCACGCATGCGCGCCCAGCACCCCCATGGTCGCGGCGGACAGGTGCAGCGCGGGCCGCTCCGCCCGCGCACAGGCGTCCTCCACGAAGACCCTCGCCATCAGCGGCAGCTCGCGCGGCCTGTCCCTCAGGGGCGGCAACACCACCACCGCCGCGGACAGGCGGAAGAACAGGTCCTGCCGGAAGCGCCCCGCCTTCACCTCGTCCGCCAGCACCCGGTGCGTCGCCGCCACCACGCGCAGGTCCACGGGCCGCTCGCGCGAATCCCCCAGCCGCGTGATGACCTTCTGATCCAACGCCCGCAGCAGCTTCGCCTGGATGGGCAGCGACAGCTCCGCCACCTCATCCAGGAACAGCGTTCCACCACTCGCCCGCTCCAGCAGCCCCGAGCGCGCCCGGTCCGCGCCGGAGAACGCGCCCCGCTCGTGGCCGAACAGCTCCCCTTCCACCAGGCTCTCCGGCAGCGCCGCGCAGTTGAGCGCCACGAACGGCTGCTCCGCGCGCGGCGACCAGTGATGAACCGCCCACGCCGCGTTCTCCTTGCCCGTGCCCGTCTCCCCGTGGACCAGCACCGGCAGCGGGCTCGCCGCCAGCCGGCGCAGCAATTCGAACAGCCGCACCAGCGCCGCGTCCGCCACCACCACCGACCGCTCCCCCAGGGCCAGCCGGTACAGCGATGGCCCGCTGACGCGAACGCCTCCAGGCATCGCCGCCAGGGCCGCCGCCCTCGCCGCGCCCAGCAGCGCGTCCCCCTGCAACC
>NZ_RAWB01000985.1 GCF_003612055.1 Corallococcus llansteffanensis | reverse complement strand
GAGCGCCTCGGTGGGCTCGGCGCGGCCCCGGCGCTCCTGGCGGGGCACGGGGGGCTCCGCGGCCTCGGGTCCCCTGCCCTGGTGGGCGCTGGCACCCGCCTGGGGCGTCCCCGCGGAGGGCAGGACCATCGTCTCCTGGCCGGGCGGCCTGCCGGCGGCACCGCGCGCGGGGCGCAGGGCCGGGCGCCGGGTGGAGGGCGCGGGCTCCTCTTCCGTGCCCAGCGGCGGCGAGGAGAAGTCCTCCACGACCTTCATGCGCGGGTTGCGCCCGATGCGCGTGCCCGAGTGCCCATCCGCGCCCCCCTGCGGAACGACCTGCGGACGGCGGGACTTCTGCGCGAGGACGCCAGGCGGCGCGTCCCAGCCCTGCTCCAGGGGGCCCGCATGCGAGGGGTCGGTGCTCCTCGCTTCTCCCTCGGCGGGCGGCTCCGGGGCGTCCTCCGCGTCCGGGGCTTCGGCCTCCGGGGGCGGATCCGACGCGTAGTCCTCGGGGCGGAACTCCTCGAAGCCGGGGGCGGCGTCCTGCGTGTCCGCGGAGGCCTCGTGCTCGGTGGTCGCGCGGGTGTACGGCGCGCGCTGGACGATGGACGCCTCCAGCTCCTCGGCGTGCAGGTCCTCCATCTCCGCGCCGGAGACGGGCTCCAGCAGGAAGGGCTCCGCGAACGGCACGGGCCCGGGCGCGGCGAGGCTCACCTCGTTGGGGAACAGCTCCGACACGAAGCGCGCCACATCCTCCGGACCGGACAGACCGCCGCTGGCGGAGAGGAAGTTGCGCAGGGCCTGGGCGAACTCGCCGCACGCGCGGAAGCGCCGCTGGGGCGCCGGATCCAACGCGCGCATCACCACCGGATCCAGCCGCGAGTTGATGCGCCGATCCAACCGGCTCGGAGGTGGCAGCGTCTCGCGGCGGGTGCTCACGCCGCTGCCAGCCACCACGGCCTCACGCAGCGTGAGCAATTCGTAGGCGATGGCGCCCAGCGAGTAGACGTCGGAGGCCTCCGTGGGCGGCTCGCCCCGTGAGACCTCGGGCGCGCGGTACGCGCTGCGGCCCCGATGCGCGAACGTGCGCTTGAGCTGCGGCACGGCGAGCAGCGCCTGGAGCGCGCCGAAGTCGCAGACGGCCGCATGGCCCTCGCGGGCGAGGATCAGGTTGCCGGGGGTGATTGCCCCGTGGACGACGCCCGCGTCGTGCGCGAGCTGTACGGCATCCAGCAGCTGGATGACGATGGAGAGGGCCACGGTGGGCGGCAGCAGCACCTCTTTCGTGTTGAGGCGCTGGAGCGCGACGCCCAGCGTGAAGCCGTCCACGTCCTCGCGCACCACGGCGAGCCGCTGCCGCACGAAGCCCAGGTCCACCACGTGGAGGAGGCCGGGGTGCCGCACGGGCTGCAGGCGCCGGACGGTCTCCGCCAGCTCGCGGGCATAGGCGGGGTCGGACGTCCGCGGCAGGAACAGCTTCACCGCGACGGGGATGGTGGGCAGCAGCAGGGCCTCGTACAGCTCCGCGAGGTCTCCTGTCTCCGTGCGGCCGGTGAGCCGGTACGTCCCGCTCATCGCGCCTTCCGCGACTTGGCGCTCGTCCTGCGGGGGGGACGTCGGGCCACGGCGGCGAAGACGAAGCCGCACCACACGCACGACTCACCGCGTCGCCCTCGGGGCAACTCCAGGG
>NZ_RAWB01000984.1 GCF_003612055.1 Corallococcus llansteffanensis | reverse complement strand
GGTCACGATCTCCTGGCGGGGTACCAACCGTGCGGTCGGCTTCCGCTCTTTGCCTGGAACGCTAAGGGAATCCGGCACCGGCATCAAGCACCCCTCCCGCCGGAGGGATGGCCGCCTGTCGCGTCCAGACCACGTCCCATGGGCCGGGAGGCGAACGGGCACGCATCCGATCTTCCCCCCTGAACCTGTGCACCACCCTGGCCGCCCCTAGCTTTTTCCCAACGGGGGCTTCACCCCGTCCCACTCACATCATCCGGGAGAGATTCCATGAAGAAGCTCATTGGGGTTTTCGCGTCCGTGGCGCTGTTGGGTTCTGGCGCGGCCTTCGCTCAGAGCGGCAGCACGGCGCAGGAGCCGCAGCAGCAGCCTTCGACCACCGAGCCGGCCCAGGGAGGTTCGGGGTCCGCGCAGCCCTCTTCGGGTATGACGGGCGCGAATGAGCTGACGGGCAAGGTCGTCAAGAGCGAGAGCAAGAAGGTCTACATCAGCAGCGCCAATGGCGCGGTGGTGCCGCTGGACATCAACAGCAAGACCCAGTTCACCGACCCGAGCCTGAAGAACGCCAAGAGCCTGAAGGAAGGCCAGGAGATCCGCGCCAGCTTCGAGGTGAAGGACGAGAAGAACATGGCGACCAGCATCGCGCCGAGCCAGGGCGCGGGCACGGGTGGCTCCGGCACCGACGTGATGTCGCCGGATCCTTCGATCAACGAGGGCACGGGCGGCTCCGGCATGGAGGACCCCAACAAGGACGTCGACGACACCAGCCTGAACCCGGACACGGGCTCCAGCACGCAGGACACCGGCAGCTCGCCGAAGACCTACTAGGCCCGCCCTGGGTACCTCATCCGCTCGCGGCCCGCCGTGTTCCGGCGGGCCGCGGCTCTTTCTCACGGTGGAGGTCCCGCGCGAGGGAGCGGGAGCCGCATGGAGCTCACGGCCGACGTGATCATCCTGGGAGCGGGCGCGGCGGGGCTGTCCGCGGCCGACCGACTGGTTCGCGAGGGCCTGCGCGTCATCGTGCTGGAGGCGCGCGACCGGGTGGGCGGTCGCGTGGCGACCCAGCGGGACCCGGTCAGCGACGTGCCGCTGGAGCTGGGCGCCGAGTTCGTCCACGGCAAGCCCCCTGCCCTGCTCCGCCGCATCCATCAGGCCGGCTTGACGGTGAGCCCCTGCAACGACACGCACGCGCTGCTGTGGCGGGGCCAGCTGGGCGACGCCGAGGAGGCGTTCGCGTTCCAGGAGGCCCTGGTGGCGGCGAAGCCTCCCGACCGCTCGATGGCGGAGTGGGTCGAGGAGCAGGTGCGCACGCGGAAGTGGCCGCCCCAGCGCGCGGCGATGGCGCTCGCCTATGTGCGGGGCTTCTACGCCGCGGATCCGGACATCGCGAGCACGCTAGCCATCGCGCGGATGGAGCGGGCTGTTGAAGACGGGGGCGGTGCGACGCCTTCCCGCGTGCTGGAGGGCTATGACCGCGTGCTGCACGCGATGGCCGCGAGGCTGCTCGCCAGACCCGACACGCTGTTCCTCAACGCCGTGGCCGAGGAGGTGCGCTGGAAGCCGGGAGAGGTGCGCGTGCAGGCCCGGACCCGACAGGGCGTGCCGCTGGGGACGTTCCAGGGGCGGCACGCGGTGGTGACGCTGCCCGTGGGGGTGTTGCGGGCCCGCCCTCCAGCC
>NZ_RAWB01000983.1 GCF_003612055.1 Corallococcus llansteffanensis | reverse complement strand
GCCGCCCACCACCAGCGACACCGCCGCGATGGCCGCGAGCAGCAGGCTCAGCGTCTCCGTGCTCTGCTGCTGACCGCTGGCCACCTCCGCCAGGTTGCGGACATCGAAGTCGTCCGCGTCGTTCTCCCCCAGCCGGTGACGCTCCCGCAAAAGCTGCGTCACGTCCGCCTGCGCCTTCGCGGTCAGGTCCCCGGACGCGGCCTGCACGAACACCGCGCCGGTGATGAACGTGCCCAGGCTCTGGGCCTGCACCTGCCGGCGGAACGTGGTGGCCGGCACGAACACCGTGTTGTCGAAGTCCTGGCCCACCGGGGACTGGCCCTTGGGCGCCGTCACGCCCACCACGGTGAAGGGCGTCTTGTTGATGCGAATGACCTGGCCCACCGGGTTGAAGCCCTTGCCGTACAGGTTGTCCACCACCGTCTGGCCCATCACGGCCACCTTCGCGCCCGCCTCGTTGTCCGCGTCCGTGAAGCGCGCGCCCTGAGCCATGGTCCAGCTGCGCACGATGAAGTAGTCCGTCGTCGTGCCGATGATGCTGGTGTTCCAGTTCTGGTCCTCGGAGAACACCTGCGCGTTGGAGCGCATCTCCGGCGCCGCGCCGCGCACGCTGGGCAACTGCGTGCGGATGGCCTCCAGGTCGTCCCAGGTGATGGTGGGCTGACTGCCGAAGCCGCCGCGCGCGCCGCCAGAGCGGGAAGAGCCCGGCAGGATGATGAGCATGTTGGTGCCCATGGCGTCGAAGACCTTCTGCACGCTGGCCTTCGCGCCGTCGCCAATGGCCACCATGGCGATGACCGCGCCCACGCCGATGATGATGCCCAGCGCGGTGAGCACCGAGCGCGTCTTGGAGCGCAACAGCGCGCGCAGCGCCAGGATGAGCGTCTCCAGCAGGTTCATGTCCCCACCTCTTCGGCCGGGACCACCGCCGGCTGCGGCGACTGGCGCTGGTCCTTCACGATGCGCCCGTCCTTCACCACCACCACCCGCTGCGTGAACTCGGCCACGTCCGGCTCGTGCGTCACCAGCACCAGCGTCAGGCCCTCCTTCTGCAACTGCTGGAACAGCGCCATCACCTCCACCGTGGTGCGCGAGTCCAGGTTGCCCGTGGGCTCGTCCGCGAGGATGACGCGCGGCCTTCCCACGAGCGCCCGCGCGATGGCCACGCGCTGCTGCTGACCGCCGGAGAGCTGCTTGGGGTGATGGTCCAGGCGGGCCGCCAGCCCCACGCGCTCCAGCGCCTCCTTCGCGCGCTGGCGCCGCTCCTTGGAGGGCACGCCCGCGTACAGCATGGGCAGCTCCACGTTCTCCAGCGCCGTGGTGCGCGCCAGCAGGTTGAAGCTCTGGAAGACGAAGCCCAGGGTGCGGTTGCGCACGCGCGCCAGGCCGTCGCGGTCCAACCGGGCCACGTCCCGCCCCTGGAGCAGGTACTCGCCGGAGGTGGGCCGGTCCAGGCAGCCCAGGATGTTCATCAGCGTGGACTTGCCCGAACCGCTGGAGCCCATGATGGAGACGAACTCGCCCGGCTCCACCGTGAAGTCCACGCCGCGCAGGGCGCGCACCTCCACGTCGCCCGTCTTGTACACCTTGCTCACGCCCCGGAGCTGCACGACCGGTGGCGCCTTCGCTGTCTGAGCGTCCATGTGCCTCTCCTCCTTCCCCTGTCCTGGCTGCAAGTGATCAGAAC
>NZ_RAWB01000982.1 GCF_003612055.1 Corallococcus llansteffanensis | reverse complement strand
TCCGGGTACTCCGCCACGTAGGCGTCATAGGTCGGGTACAGCTTCAGGAACACCTTGTCCCAGTAGTCCAGCCCCGCCCGCTTGAGGTTCCGGTCGTCGATGGAGAACCCCAGGGGCTCCACCAGGATGAGCCGGCAGCCCGTCACCGCGCACAGCCGGGCCACGTTGCCGGTGTTGGGCGGAATCTGGGGGGACACGAGGACCAGGTGCAGGGGGGACGCCAGGGGCTCAAGCATGGGATAGAACACGGGACATGCACTGGAGGGTGACCAACGAAACGCGGCAGCGGCTGCTCGCGGACCGCGCCGAACGGGCCGAGTCCTTCGTCCAGCGCTTCCAGGGCCTCATGGGCCGCGCCTCGCTGCCGATGGGGGCCGGGATGCACATCGCGCCCTGCAACTCCATCCACACGTTCTTCATGCGCATCCCCATCGACGTCGCCTTCCTGGACGCGGAAGGGCACATCGTCAAGCAACTGTCCGCCCTTCCCCCCTGGCGCGCCACCTCCCTCTACCGCCGGGCGAAGTCCGTCCTGGAGCTGCCCGCGGGCGTCCTCACGGCCAGCGGCACCCAGGAGGGCGACCGGCTGCTCTTCGCTCCGGCCGAGCCGGCGGAGACCGTCAGCTCCTGAAAAGCCGCCTCCCGCCTGCCCGCACCCGGAGGGTGGGGGCACCTCATCAGCACGAGCTTTTTGACCCCTTTTGCAGCGCTTTGTTAACGTCGCGCCCCGGTTTTCACGCCTCCCCCGGAAGAGTCCCAACGCATGCGCATCGAGGTCGCCGGCAGCACCCACGTCGGGATGAAGCGGAACCACAACGAGGACAACTACCTCGTGCTCGCCGAGGAGAACCTCGTGGTCGTGGCGGACGGCATGGGCGGTCACTCGTCCGGAGAGATCGCCAGCCGCATCGCGGTGGACGAGCTGGGCGAGTTCTTCCGCATGACGTCCAAGGACCAGGACGCCACCTGGCCGTTCAAGATGGACAAGCAGCGCAACTACGATGAGAACCGGCTGTCCACCGGCATCAAGCTGGCGAACGCCCGCATCTTCGAGCGCGCCACCGTGGACACCAAGTACAAGGGCATGGGCACCACCATCGTGTCCGTGCACTTCAGCGATACCGCGGCCTACGTGGGCCACGTGGGCGACAGCCGCGTGTACTTCTTCCGCGGCGGCATGCTCCAGCAGGTGACGGAGGACCACTCGCTGCTCAACGACTACCTCAAGGCGAAGAAGCTCACGCCGGAGGAGATCGAAAACTTCCCCCACAAGAACGTCATCGTCCGCGCGCTGGGGATGAAGGAGCAGGTGCAGGTGGACGTCACCCGCGTGGATCCGCTGGAGAACGACGTCTTCCTGCTGTGCTCGGACGGCCTGAGCGGTATGGTCACCGACGCGCAGATGCAGGACATCCTGTCGCGCACGCCGGAGCTGGAGAAGGCGTGCGGCCAGCTCATCGACCTGGCCAACGCGGCGGGCGGCAACGACAACGTCACCTGCGTGCTGGCGCGCTGGCACAACGCCTGAGCAGGAGGCCCGTCGCCACGGGCCTCCCGGACATCCCGCCCGGAAGGCTCAGCGCCCCGTCAGCGGCGCGGGCACCCGGTGCGGGCCCCACGCGAGCACCTCGGTGAGCACCTCGCCGGGCGTCACCTGCGTCTCCTCGAACACGGCGCAGCGCTCCAGCCGGGCGCCCTGCCCCACCC
>NZ_RAWB01000981.1 GCF_003612055.1 Corallococcus llansteffanensis | reverse complement strand
CAGCCGCGACAGCTCCGGCGACGGCGCGGCGCTGGCGGGCGGGGTCTCCTCGGGAGGTGACGGGGGGCTCGGGTCGGCGGACATAGGAGGCGCGGACGGTATAACGCATGGAGGCGGCAGGGCCCAATGACCCGGCTGGGCAGGCAGGCGAAGGAGCGTGCCCAGGGTCTGCTGTCACGCGTGACACCCCGCGAGGCTCCCCCGGCTGCCGTGTGGGCGCGGGGAGGGGCGTGTTAAAGAAGGCGCGTGCAGAAGATCGGCTACCTGATTCCCGAGTTCCCCGGGCAGACCCACATCTTCTTCTGGCGCGAGCTGCAGGCGTTGCCGGGGAAGGGTGTCTCACCGGAGCTGGTGTCCACCCGCCCGCCGCCCGCGCGCATCATCAGTCACAGCTGGGCCCGCGAGGCCATGGCGCGCACGGAGTACCTGGCGCCGCCGGGGCCGTGGGGCGTGGCCATGGCCGCGCTGGAGGTGGCCCGGGCCATGCCCACGGGTTGGGCGCGGTGTCTGGCGTCCATCGCGAGGGCGGAGGGGCTGGACGCGAAGGGCCGCGCGCAGCTGCTGGCGTTCGCGGTGATGGGCGGCAGGCTCGCGTCGCTGGCGCGGGAGCGCGGCTGGACGCACGTGCACGTGCACTCGTGCGCCAACGCCGCGCACGTGGCGATGTTCGCGCACCTGCTGTCGGGGCTCACGTACAGCATGACGCTGCACGGGCCGCTGGACGACTACGGGCCGAACCAGCGGGAGAAGTGGCGGCACTCGAAGTTCGCCTTCGTCATCACGAAGAAGCTGCTGGGGGAAGTGAACCAGGAGCTGGCGGGGAGCCTGCCCGAGCGCATCGAGCTGGCGCCCATGGGCGTGGAGCTGTCGCGCTTCCAGCGCACGGTGCCCTACGAGCCGTGGTCCGGTGAGGGGCCGCTGCGGCTGTTCGCGTGCGGCCGGCTGAACCCGTGCAAGGGGCACGCGGACCTCATCGACGCGGTGGGGATGCTGCGCAAGAAGGGCATCGACGCGCGGCTGTCCATCGCGGGCGAGGACGAGGCGGGCGGCACGACGTACCGCAAGGTGCTGGAGGCGAAGCTCGCGAAGGACGGCCTTCAGGACGCGGTGACGCTGCTGGGCGCGGTGAGCGAGGACGTGGTGAAGGACGGCATCCAGCGCTCGCACCTCTTCGCGCTCGCGAGCCTCCAGGAGCCGCTGGGCGTGGCCATCATGGAGGCCATGGCGATGCGCGCGCCGGTGGTGGTGACGGGCGCGGGCGGCGTGAAGGAGCTGGTGGACGACGGCGTGGACGGCGTGCTCGTGCAGCCGCAGGCACCCGCGGAGCTGGCGGAGAAGCTGGAGAAGCTGGCGCGCGATCCGGCCGAAGCGGTGCGGCTGGGCGAGGCGGGCCGGCGCAAGGTGGAGCAGCAGTTCAGCAGCGAGCGGAGCGCGGACATGCTCGCGCAGATGCTGGGTGCGTCTCCGTCGTAAAGCGCGACCCGGAAGCGCCGTGCTGCTGCCCTTCAGCGCACGGCCTCCCGGATGCGGGGTCAGGGCCGTTGTAGCGCCCACGGTCACAATCCGGCGCGTGCCGTGACGCCCGCCGCTACCGCGAAGGGGCGTGAGGGCAGGGCGCTCGCTGGAAGGCGAGGGCCCGTGTCCCTGGCATCCGCGCTGCACTGCTCCGGGCTCCGGCGTGCCCCGCCGTGTCACCCCACCCCTGGAG
>NZ_RAWB01000980.1 GCF_003612055.1 Corallococcus llansteffanensis | reverse complement strand
GGCCGCGTCTTCACGCCGCGCCGCGCCATAGGCTAGCAACGGTCATGCCAGACGACAGGGGGTGGGAATTTTCCCAATCAATCCAGCCGTTTGCCCAAAGTGACTTGCTTGCACTCCAAACGATTCCGGTCGCTTGGGAGGGCGGGCGAGGAAGGGGGGCCCCGCCTTGCGGAACGTTGGGTTGGGGACTTGGGGAACAGGCGGACTGCAGCCCTGTTCAAAATCTCCACAGGCACCGGCCCGCTGGCCGGATGGATTTCCCGGGACTTTGCCCCCCGTTGCAGGCAGTGTGACTTCACCGTGAGCAGCACCGGGAATCCTCCCGGGGGGCTTACGGGTTCCTGGAAACTTCCAGGTGCTTCGGGCCGCTTCGCGGCCTGACCGCGCACCGCCAGGCGCCCCCGCAATACCGCGGGAGGGCGCGCTGCGCGGTCGGCCCCCCGCCTGAGGGGGAAGCGCGCCAACCCATCATTGCGGGATTACATGACTTTTGACGAACTGCAGTTGACTGATTCCCTCCTCAAGGCCGTGAAGGCCGAGGGCTACACCACGCCGACGCCCATCCAGGTGAAGGCGATTCCGCACGCGCTGGCGGGCAAGGACGTCCTGGGCGTGGCCCAGACGGGCACCGGCAAGACGGCGGCGTTCGCGCTGCCCATCCTCCAGCGCCTGTCGGCGAAGGCCCCCGCGGGCGGTTCGCGTCCGGTGCGCTGCCTGGTGCTGACGCCCACGCGCGAATTGGCGAGTCAGGTCAGTGAGAGCTTCGGCACCTACGGCAAGAACCTGCCCCTGCGCCATGCCGTAGTGTTCGGCGGCGTGGGCCAGACGCCGCAGGTCCAGGCGCTGCGCAACGGGGTGGACATCCTCGTGGCGACGCCGGGGCGCCTGTTGGATCTGATTGATCAGGGCCACGTGACGCTGCGCGCGCTCGAGGTGTTCGTGCTCGACGAGGCGGACCGCATGCTCGACATGGGCTTCATCCATGACGTGCGGCGGGTCATCAAGGTGCTGCCCAAGGAGCGCCAGACGCTGTTCTTCAGCGCGACGCTGCCGCCGGACATCGTGGACCTGGCGCGCAACATCCTGAAGGACCCCATCCGGGTGGAGGTGTCGCCCGCGTCCACCACCGCGGAGACGGTGAGCCAGCAGGTGTACTTCGTGAAGCGCGAGGAGAAGCGCGCGCTGCTCACGCACCTGCTCCAGGACTCGAAGGCCATTCCGCGCGCGCTGGTGTTCACGCGCACGAAGCACGGCGCCAACCGCGTGGCCAAGCAGCTCACGCAGGCGGGCGTGCGCGCCGACGCCATCCACGGCAACAAGAGCCAGAACGCCCGTGAGCGCGCGCTGGACGAGTTCCGCGCGGGCACGCTGCGGGTGCTGGTGGCCACGGACATCGCGGCGCGCGGCATCGACATCGACGGGTTGAGCCACGTGTTCAACTACGACCTGCCCAACGTGCCGGAGCAGTACGTGCACCGCATCGGCCGCACCGGCCGCGCGGGCGCCAGCGGCCAGGCCGTGTCCTTCTGCGACTCCGAGGAGCGCGAGTACCTGCGCGACATCGAGCGCACCATCCGCCGCAGCGTGCCGGTGGTGGCGGATGCCTCGTTCCGCTCGCTGCTGCCCGCGACCCTGCCGGGAGACTTCGTGGAGGACGACCGTCCGCCTCTCGCCGGTGGCCGTGGCGGTTCGCGCGGCGGCGGTCAGCGT
>NZ_RAWB01000097.1 GCF_003612055.1 Corallococcus llansteffanensis | reverse complement strand
GGCGGCGGGGGCGTCGCGCGCGGCCATCGCGCTGGCGGAGGTGCGGGACGAACTGGCGGACGCGTTCGCCAGCGGGCTCGCGGCGGTGGGGACCCGGACGGTGGAGCCGCTGGTGGCGCGGCTCCGGGAGCTGGGGCTGGAGAAGCCGGGGGCGCTGCTGGAGGCGCTGGCGCAGCGGCCGGATCCGGGCGAGCGACTGGACGACTTCATCAAGGTGTACCAGGTGCTGGGCATCGCGCTGGTGCGGCTGTCCGGCGCGGTGCTGGTGGAGACGTCCGGCCTTGAGTCCGTGCCCACGCACCCGAGCATCCACGTGCAGCGGCCGGAGGTGGCGCTGTCGCCGGGCGAGGCGATGGTGCGCCGGGCGCGCGGAGAGCTGACGCGCTACGAGGCGGCGGCGCACGCGGCGCGCTACTACGCCAGCCTGGGCGTGGACACCCTGATGCGGGACTACTACCCGGCGTGGAGCGACGGGGCGGCGAGCGCCTTCGTGGCGCGGGTGGTGGCGACGCGCGGGGAGGCAGCCCTGGACACCGTGCGGGGCGCGCTGGGCGAGCACCACAGCCGCATGGTGCGCAGCACGGCCATCCGCGTGCTGGGCGCGCTGGGCGGCTCCCAGGCGAGGCGCGAGCTGGATGCGCTGACGCGCAAGGGCCACGACGCGGGCCTGCGCCTCTTCGCGAAGGAGACGCTGGAGGACGTGCGCGCGCGGGAGGCCGGCGAGGCGGCGGTGGGCGAGCTGATGCGGAAGCGGCGCGAGAAGGTGCAGCCGCTGGCTCAGGCGGCGCTCTCCGAGTCGACGAAGGAGGCGCGCGCGCAGGCGGTGACCCTGCTGACGCAGCAGGGCCCGGTGGCGCTGCCCGCGCTGCGGCAGGTGCTGTACGGCGACCCCTCGCGCGAGGTGCGGCGGGAGGCGGCGCAGGCGCTGGCGTGGATGGGGGACGCGGACGTCATCGACCGCTTCATCCTCCTGGTGCAGACGCGGAGCGGCAACGACGACGAGGCGAAGACGGCGGTGTACGCGCTGGGCACGCTGGGGGACGTGCGTGGCGCGGAGGCCCTGCTGGCCGCGTTCGCGGACGGGTGGAAGCCTGGCGTGGTCGCGGAGGCCATGCGCACGCTGGGGCTCGCGCTGCTTCAGCCCGCGGTGAGCCTGGCGGAAGTGCGCCCGGAGGCGCTGGAGCGGCAGGCGCTGCGGGGCCTCTTCGAGAGGTTCCCCGCGGACGACCTGGTGAAGGAACTCAAGGCGCGCGTGGACGCGGCGCAGGGACGGCCGGACTTCGTGGAGCGCGCGACCGTGTACCTGAAGCTCGCGGCGGAGAACCCGGTGGCCGGGAAGCAGGTGGCCGCGCACCTCATGGCGTTGCCCGCCGCGTCCGGGGACAAGGCCCTGTCGAAGTGGGCGAAGAAGGTGCTGGGGTGAGCCTTCCCAGCACCGACGGACGGCCCGCCGCCTAGCTGGAGAGCTTCGCGGTGAGGTCGATGCTGTTGGGGGACGCCGGGACAGGGAACGGCTTGCCGGCGGCCCCGCTGAAGTCGAGCGTGTTGAGGCTGACGGAGTACACGAGCGGGTTGCCGTAGAAGCGCACGGAGAGGGTCAGCGTGGTGAGGTCCTTCACGACGGCCCACTGCGTGTAGTCGACGGTGTCCTTGCCCAGCTTGTCGGTGCCACGGCTGGTGCCCAGCGGGATGTCCACGGTGTTGAGCAGGTGGAAGGCCAGGGTGGTGGCATCCGTAGAGTTCGACACGGGCTGCGCGTACTGCTTGAGGTAGGCGGCGCGCACGAACCGGGCGGGAGGCGTCGAGTCCCCCGGCAGGCCGCGCATGCCGCTGCCGTGGCCGGAGGGCGAGAACTTCTGGGTGCCCAGCTCCGTGGGCTTCGCGTCCCAGGGGGACAGGTTCGCGTAGTTGCCCAGGTTCTCCAGCTGCTGGGGGAAGGGCGGGTTGTTGGTGCAGACGCCGACGGGGTTCTCGTAGATGTTGAGCTTCCCGTCGGTGAACTCCACGACGATGCTGTTGCCGGCCGCGTCGTGGACGGGGAAGTGCAGCGGGAGCAGCTTCGCGAGCAGGTCGCCTTCCCAGACCTGGACGCTCCCGTTGGTGAGCGCGGTCTTCACATCCGCCACGGACCCGCAGGTGCCGAGCGCCCAGGTCACGAAGTCCACCAGGGCCAGGGCCTGTGACGGCTGGCTGACCTTCGGGTAGGTGGCGCCCGGCAGCCACAGCGCGCCCACGGAGAGCCCCTGCGTGTTCATGCCATCCACGAGGACGGCGTCGCTGAGGGCGGTGAGGCCGATGAACCCATACGTCGACTTCCACGCGAGGCCCGGCTGGTTGTCCGGGGCCTTCGACTTGAAGCCCTCACCCGCGGCGTGGACCATGAGCTGGGAGTTCAGGTCCCTGCCGAACTCCATGCTCCGGCCATTGACGGCGAAGCTCGTGGAGACTCGGGAGTCCGTGCCGGTGATCAGGAAGTCGGTGCACATGGGGGCATTCCTCGTTCCGTGGTGGCCTGGACTCCCACGGGGGTGGGAGTGTTCCACGGTGCCTGACTCCCTTTGCATGGCGCGCACCAGCTCCAGGTGAGGCCCGAATCCCGATGAATTCCAGGGGATTGGATGGAGGTGCCCCGCGCGCATGGACGGGCTGCGTCCGGGCGGGAGGCGTCCGCGTTCCCGTCAGACGCGAGCCATTGCGCGGGCGCCGGATTCCGGCAAGCCTCCGCGGCGCATGACGGAACCCGCCCCGCGAAGCGACGACTCGCTGGAGGACTTCGACCTCCCGTTCTTCGAGCGCGTGGCGCTGCAGCTCCAGGGCACCGTCATCGCCTTCTTCGTGCGCTTCACCGACGTGCTGCTCCTCTTGTGGCGGCCCCGGCTGTTGCGGCCGTATCTGGGGCTGTGGTGGCAGCGGCTCGTGCGCACGCCCTACAGCGCGCGGCGCACCTTCGAGATGGCCCGGGCGCTGAAGGCCACGGGCCAGGTGTTCCGCGAGCTCGTCTACGGCGAGACGCCGATGCTGACGGCGCTGCTCTTCCTGATGCGTGCGGGCGTGGGCCCTGGCAGCCGCGTGGTGGACCTGGGCGCGGGGCGCGGCCGGGTGCTCATCGCCGCGCGATGGCTGAAGGCGGAGGCGCATGGCGTGGAGCTCATCCCGGACCACGTGGCGCGCGTGGCGCCGTGGCTCGAGCCCGCGGGCATCACCCTCACCGTGGGCGACATGACGCGCGAGCCGCTGACGGACGTCACCCACGTCTTCACCAACTGGGTGGCGTTCACTCCGGAGACGAAGGAGCGGCTGATTACGAACCTGCGCACCTGTCGGCCCGGGACGCGCATCGTCACGGTGACGCGGCCCATCGAAGCCGAGGGCTTCGTGGGCCACACCTACCGCTGGATGCTCTTCACCTGGGGCGTGGAGAAGGTGTGGCTCCAGGAGTACCGACCAACACCCGAAGCCCCGTGATGCAGTGGCAGCCCGCTCACGTCCGCCAGAAGCGGCGCACCTGGGCGTCCGTCTGTTCCGCCTGGGCGAAGCGCAGCCGCAGCGGCTCCGCCATGGCCTCGGGGACTCGCAGTTGGGCGAGCAGCGCGCGGACCTCGAACTTCCGCGTCAGTCCCAGCAGGGCCTCCCGCTCCGCCAGGGTGAGGCCCGGGTGCCAGCAGTCCACGATGAGGACCACGCGGCGCTCCTGACCGCGGTTCCACGTCTCGTGCTCGAAGGAGTCGTGGAAGGCGAGCACGCGGCCCGCCTCCCAGTGTCGCGACTCGGTGCCCACGCGGATGCCGCAGCCCTCCGGAACCTTGAGCCCCAGGTGGAGCCGCATCCGGAAGCCATCCCAGCTGCAATGCGGCGTCAGCGTGGTGCCCGGCGCGTGCGAGGAGAAGAGCACATCCGCCAGCGGGAACGCGGTGCACTCACCATCCAGCGATTGCACGGCGGCGGCCGTCTCCTCCATCGCGAGCTCCGGCCAGAAGAGGCGGTCGGTGCGCTCGCCCGCGAAGTACACGGGGTGCACGGACCAGCGGCCCGTGCCGACGATGCCGGAGTCGTAGTGCAAGAGGTCCGCGTTCTCCAGCCGCGCCAGGTCCCGCTCCACTGCCACGAGGCAGCCTTCCAGCGCCTTCGCCACGGGAGGGGGCGGGTCGCGCCAGGGCCGCTCCTCCAGACCGGGGAGCGGCGGGAAGATGGTGGGGGACTGTCCGGGCGTCGCGGGAGGCAGGGGCACCTGTCCGGCCAGCATCCGCAGGTATTCCTGGAGGCGCGCCAGCTCGCTGCCCGCGCGCAGGACGGTGTCGAAGTAGCCGCCCTGCATGGCCAGCTCGACGATGCGCTGGCGCACCTGCGCGGTGATCTCCTCGGGCGATGCTTCGGACATGGCCTCTCCTTGAGACAGAAGCCATAGCGCGTTGGCGCGCGCACCGTCCAGGTCACGGAAGGACGCGTCAGCGCGTCAGGTGCTTGAGCGTGAGGTAGACGAACTCGGCGCCGGGCTGGAGCGAGGCCACAGGCACGCGCTCGTTGGGCGCGTGGGCGGTGCGCGCATCCTCGGGCGTGAGGGCGAAGAGATCGATGCCGTAGGCGTGGATGCCGGCCCTGCGCAGCGTGGCGGACTCGGTGGTGCCGGTGGACTGGCGCGGAATCACCGGGGCGTTGGGCCACACCTTCGCGGCGGCGGCCTTCACCGCGCGGAACATCGCGTTGTCTCCCACGGGCGACATGGGCGAGTCCGGCGGCGACACGTCCATCTCCACCTGGATGCCCTTGTCATTGACGGCGGCGACGATGTGCTCGCGCACGGCCTTCGCATCCGTGTCCGGCAACAGACGACAGTTGACGGTGGCCTCGGCGGTGGCGGGAATGACATTGGAGCGCGTGCCCGCGTTGAAGACCGTGGGCACGCAGGTGGTGCGCAGCACGGCGCCCAGCGCGGGCTCCAGCCTCGCCACCGTATCGACCGCGTCCTGCGGCGGCGCATCCGGCGCGGCGGCGATGCGGCGCAGCGCGTCCCCCAATTCTCCTGGGGTGGTCGGCGCACGGCCCAGGATGTGGAGCCGGGCCGCGGGCGTCAGGTGGGCGGGGAAGGTGAGGGCGCCCACGCGCGCCACCGCCGCGGCCACGCGCACCAGCGGCCCCGCGTCCACGGGCGGCGCGGAGGAGTGGCCCCCGGGCCCGGTGGCCTTGAGCGTCACGTTGCGCGACACGCGCTCCGCGGCCTGGAGCGCCACGAAGCGCACCGACTTGCGGTCCGGGGACAGCTCCGTGAGGCCGCCCTCGTTGAGCGCGAACTCCGCCTCCTTCAGCTCCGGACGGTGTTCCATCATCCAGTCCAGCCCCTGCCCGGAGCCCACCTCTTCATCCGCGCCCAGGTACAGGACGATGTCGCGTGAGCGATTGTCGCCGTCCTGCTTCAGCCGGCGCAGCGCGAGGATGCTGGCCGCCGCCATGCCCTTGTTGTCCTGTACGCCCCGGCCGTAGAGCAGGCCGTCCTTCTCGGTGAGCTTCCACGGGTCGGTGGCCCACTCGGCGCGCACCGCGGGCACCGTGTCCAGGTGCGCGAGCACGAGCAGCGGCCTTCCCTTGCCGTTGCCCTTCAGGCGCACCAGAAGATTTCCGCGTCCGGGCGACGGCTCGATGAGCTCCGACTCGATGCCCGCCTCACGCAGCCAGCGCGCCGCCACCTGGGCCGCGGCCGTCTCGTTGCCGGGCGGGTTGGACGTGTCCGCCGCGATGAGCTCCGCGAGCAGCGTCCGCAGCTCGTCCTTCGGCGCGGGACGGGATGACGCGGCGTGGCTGGATCCGAGCGCGAACAGGACGGCGAGCAGGGGCAGGAAACGCATGGCGTGCGAGGCTCGCGCCTTGGCTCCCGGAAGGCAATGGAAGCGGTGTTTACCGGGAGCGCCGTGTTAAGGGAGGAGGACCTGGAGGAGGAACCCCACCCATGTCGTCACCCTTGAGCTTTCGCACCGTGGAGTTGCCGCTGCGCCACGCCTGGACCATCTCCCGGGGCACGAGCACGGTGAAGCGCAACGTGTTCGTGGAGGTGCGCTCGGGAGGCCACGTGGGGTACGGCGAGGCCGCGCCCAACGTGCGCTACGGCGAGTCCTGGGAGTCGGTGGAGGCCGCGCTCCAGAAGCTGGCCCCGGTCCTGGAGGGCCGCGACCTGCGCTATTTCCGCGACGTGTCCGAGGCGCTGGACGCGGCGCTGCCGGACAACCCCGCGGCGAAGGCGGCGGTGGACCTGGCGCTGCATGACCTGGCGGGAAAAGTCATCGGCGTGCCGCTGTACCGGATGCTGGGCGTGGACCCGACGCGCCAGCCGGTGACATCCATGTCCATTGGCATCGACGTGCCGGAGGTGCTCGCGGTGAAGGTGCGCGAAGCGGCGGACTTCCCCGTGCTCAAGGTGAAGCTGGGCTCCGGTCAGGACCGCGAGGTGTTCAGCACGGTGCGTGCGCTGACATCGCAAACCATCCGCGTGGACGCGAACGAGGGCTGGAAGCCGGACGAGGCGCTGGCGCACATCCAGTGGCTCTCCACCCAGGGCGTGGAGCTGGTGGAGCAGCCGCTGCCAGCGGCGGACGTGGACGGTGCGAAGTGGCTGCGCGCGCGCTCGCCGCTGCCGCTGGTGGCGGACGAGTCGCTGACGAAGGCGTCGGACGTGCCGAAGCTGGCGGAGGGCTTCCACGGCATCAACGTGAAGCTCCAGAAGAGCGGCGGCATCCGCGAAGCGCTGCGCATCATCGAGACGGCGCGCGCGTGCGGCCTGAAGGTGATGCTGGGCTGCATGGTGGAGACGGGGCTGGGCATCGCGGCGGGCGCGCACCTGGCGCCGCTGGTGGACTGGGTGGACCTGGACGGCAACCTGCTGCTCGCGGACGACCCGTACCGCGCGCATCCGGTGGTGGGTGGCCGCATCCAGCTGGGCGACGGCCCGGGCCTGGGCGTGGAGCCCCGGGCGGCGCCGTGACGCCGCCGCTCATCCAGGACCCGATGGCGGTGCTCGCCGTGCTGCTCGCGGTGCTGGCCGGTCTGTATACGTTGCAGCGGCTCCCCGCCGTGGAGCGGTTCTTCAACGTCGTGCCGCTGCTGGTGTTCGCGTACTTCGTGCCGACGCTGCTGTCGAACCTGGGCGTCATCCCCACGCAGTCGGAGCTGTATCGCTTCACGCGCGTGTATCTGCTGCCAGCGAGCCTGGTGTTGCTGGTGCTGTCGGTGGACCTGCCGGCCATCGCGCGGCTGGGCAGGAACGCGGTGGGCGTGTTCCTGGCGGGCACGGTGGGCATCATGGTGGGCGGGCCGCTCGCGTACCTCGCGCTGGGGTGGTTGGTGCCGGCGGAGCTGGGGGACCAGGCGTGGAAGGGGCTCGCGGCGCTCAGTGGTTCGTGGATTGGCGGCAGCGCGAACTTCGTGGCCATTGGCCAGAGCGTGGGCGCGCTGGACAGCACGTTGAGCATGCTGGTGGTGGTGGACGTGGGCGTGTCCAACGTGTGGACGGCGGTGCTGCTGTCCTTTGCCGGGCGCGAGAAGGCGATGGATGCGCGCATCGGCGCGGACCGCGCGGCGCTGGACCGGGTGCGCGAGGAGTCCGCCCTGCTCCAGGCGGCGTCCGCCCGGCCCGCGACCCTGCCGGACCTGCTGTCGATGCTCGCGGTGGCGTTCGGGGTGACGGTGGGGTGCACGGCGCTCGCGAAGGTGCTGCCGGACCTGGGCAGCGTCGTCACGGGCTTCACCTGGGTGGTGCTGCTGGTGACGACGGTGGGCGTGGTGCTGTCGTTCACGCCGGTGCGCAAGCTGGAGGGCGCGGGGGCGAGCCGCGTGGGGTCGCTGTTCCTGTACCTGCTGGTGGCGACGATTGGCGCGCAGGCGGAGTTCCGGCGGCTGTGGGATGCGCCCGCGCTGGTGGCGGTGGGAGCGGTGTGGATGGCCATCCATGCGGGCGTGACGATGGGCGCGCGGCGGTGGCTGAAGGCGCCGGTGTTCTTCGCGGCGGTGGGCTCGCAGGCGAACGTGGGCGGCACGGCCTCCGCGTCCGTGGTGGCGGCGGCCTTCCATCCCGCGCTGGCCCCGGTGGGCGTGCTGCTCGCGGTGCTGGGGTACGTGCTGGGCACGTACTGCGGCCTGGTGACGGCGCTGGTGCTGGAGCAGGTGTATCGGCTGATTCACTGACGCACGGAGAAGGAGTTGCGGATGCGAAAGGTGCTGGCCTGGGCGGGGCTGCTGGCGATGAGCGCGTGTGCGACGACGCCGGACACGGGGCCCCCCCGTGATTCGTTGCAGGCCGTGGTGGACTCGCTGGCGCGCGAGGCGGCGCTGCTGTCCCCCGGCACGGACCTGGCGCTGGCGGTGGTGGACCTGCGCACGGGCGAGTCCGCGAGCTTCAAGGGGCTGGAGCCGCACATCTCCGCCAGCTCCGCGAAGGTGTTCTGGGTGGCGGCGGCGCTCACGCGGCGGGAGCTGGAAGAGGTGGCGCCGCTCGCGGAGAAGGTGTTCCGCACCTCGGACAACGAGGCGTCCGGTGAGGTCATCGACCTGGTGGGCGGGCCGGATGCCATCAATCGCTTTCTCCATGAAGTGGGGCTGGAGCACAGCGCGCTGACGAAGTGGAACTACGGCAAGCCGCGCCAGGCGACGAACTCACCGAGGGTGATGCAGAACGACAACTATTTCTGCGCGAACGACGCGGTGTCCTTCCTGCACTCGGTGGACCAGCGGAAGTTGCTGGAACCCGTGCCCACGGCGCGGCTGCTGCAATGGATGGAATTGACGCCCCGCGAGGGGTGCGGCGGCTGGTTGGGGACGCGGCTGCCTCCGAGTGCCCGCGCCTCGCTCCAGCACAAGGGTGGATGGCTGCCACCGGGGTGCTGCTCGGATGATGCGCGCTACAACGTGCTCAACGAGGTGGGCTTCGTGACGCTGCCGGACGGCGGCCGGTACGCGGTGGCCATCCTCACCTCGCGCGGACCGGACTGGCCGAAGCAGGCGTTCTTCGTGGAGCGCGCGTCGTGCGTCCTCTACCGCCACCTGTCGAAGGACGCGGCGCTGGACTGTGGTGAGGCCCTGGCGAAGGCGGGCGGCCCGGCCCCTGTCGTGTTGGCGCCTGGGGCGCCCGTGCCGAACTACGACTGCGAGTGAGGGAAGGGGGCGGGCGTCCCGGCGGACGGTCTGGACCGGGTACGCTGGCGCGCGTGCTTCTCAAGTCTGGAGCGCGGCCACACCCTATCCAGACCGGATGAGGGAAGGACCGTCCCGTCGCGAGGTGACCTCATGATGGACCCCCAGGCCTGGCGCAGGTTCGCCGAGCGGCTCGGTGTGCAGCACCCCATCATCCAGGCACCCATGGCGGGCGGCCTGTCTCCTCCAGCGCTGGTCGCCGCGGTGGCGGACGCGGGAGGGCTGGGTTCCCTGGGTGCCGCCGATGCGCCACCGGAAGCCATCCGTCAGCAGGCGAAGGCGGTGAGGGCCCGGACGTCGCGGCCGTATGCCATCAACCTCTTCGCGCCCCGGGCCTCGGTGGCTCCTGGCGATCCCCAGGCCGTGCTGAGATTACTGGAGCGCTTCCACGCGGAGCTGGGGCTGCCCGCGCCCCAGGTGGCGGAGGCTCCGCTGCCGGACTTCATGCAGCAGGTGGAGGTGGTGCTCGAAGCGGCGCCCACCGTGTTCAGCTTCACGTTCGGCATTCCGCCCGCGGCGGTGCTGAACGAGGTCCGCGCGCGCGGCATCCTCATCATCGGGACGGCGACCAACGTGCGCGAGGCCCTGGCGCTGGAGGCCGCGGGCGTGGATGCGATTGTCGCGCAGGGCTCCGAGGCCGGCGGACACCGGGGTTCTTTTGGGGGCCCGTTCGAGGCGGGGCTGGTGGGGACGCTGGCGCTGGTGCCGCAGGTGGTGGACGCGGTGCGACTGCCGGTCATCGCCAGCGGCGGCATCATGGACGGACGCGGCATCGCGGCGGCGCGGGTGCTGGGTGCCGCGGGCGTGCAACTGGGCACGGCGTTCCTGCGGTGCCAGGAGTGCGGCACGGTGCCGGCGCACCGCGAGCTGTTGCGTGAAGCCCGGGATGAGTCGTCGCGCATCACCCGTGCGCTCACCGGCCGGCCTGCGCGCGCCATCCCCAACGTGCTCACCACCACGTTGGAGGAGGCAGGCGCCTTCCTGCCGTATCCGCAGCTCCACGGCGCCACGCGCGCGTTGAAGGTCGCGGCGTCACAGCGGGGCGACACGCGCTACATGGCGCTGTGGGCCGGGCAGGGCGTGGGGCTGTCGCGCGACGGCTCGGCGGCGGATCTGGTGCGGACCCTGGTGGCGGAGACCGACGCCGCGCTGGCGGCGGCGCGCGGCTGACGTCGTCCCGGGAGGTCGGGTTGCAATCAGGGACGGGGCGGCTACATTCAGGGCTCCACTGCGTTCGCAGTCCCGGGTCCCTGTCCAGATGACGGTTTCGCTCACAGCCAGCATGCAGCGTGCTCCGCGCCGGGTCTCCGTGCGCCGGACGCTGCCTGCCCATGGCCGAGCCACCGCCTGGCTGGTCACCCACGCCGCCCGTCCCGTGTAGCTCGCGACGGTCGGCGTCCTCTCCACCCCTACACCTGACGTCCCACCATGCGCTCCCTTTTCCGGGAATGCGTGGCGCCGTCATCGCTTCACATCGCCAGGAGGCAGCCCCCATGACGCACAACCATCCCCTCATCGTCACCGACACCGACCTCCAGCGCCTGGAGCGCGTCGTCGAACAGTACGGCTCGCCCCGCAACGCGGAGCTGGTGGAGCAGCTCGAGTCCGAGCTCGCCCGCGCCGTCGTCACCTCCTCCTCCGCCATCCCCGCGAACGTCGTCACGATGAACAGCACCGTCGTCTTCGAGGACGAGGAGGCCGGCGAGAAGCGCGAGGTCACCCTCGTCTACCCGAAGGACGCCAACAGCGACGCGGGCCGCATCTCCGTCCTCGCCCCCGTGGGCAGCGCGCTCATTGGCCTGTCCGTGGGCCAGACCGTGGAGTGGCCCCTCCCCAACGGCCGCACCCGCCGCCTGCGCATCGTCGCCGTGCCCTACCAGCCCGAGGCCGCCGGCCACTTCCACCTGTGACACCCGGGCGGGACCCGGCGCGCGCCTGACGTGTCAGCCGCCGGGTCCCGTGTGTCAGCGGGCCTCCGTTGACGCGTCAGCGCCCGGCGCTTCCACCCCGGCGCACCCGCATCCCCGCGCCGTTCCTCACTGTCGTTCTTCCGACACCTCCTGGCCCCTGGCGTGCAACTGTGCCAGGGCCCCTCGCACGCGAGGGGTCGCGGGCGTCTCTACGTCCGCGTGTGGAGTGTGGAGGAACGCTTGTTCGCACGAAGGCATCACCTTGGGCTCGGAGGACTGGCCGTCCTCTGCGCCTTCAGCGCCCAGGCCCAGACCAGCACCATTCCGGGCATCGAACTGGAGCGCCTGCAGCTCAACCCCGGCGCGCGCGACAGCCTCGTGCTGTCCACCGGTGATTTGCTGCCCGCGGGCCAGTACCGCGTCGGGCTCACCGCGCACTACGAGAACCGCCCCCTCGTCCTCCTGGAGGACGATGTCCAGCAGGGCGTCATCATCTCCAACCGCGTCACGGCGCACCTGAGCGCCGCGTACTCCTTCACCAACTGGTTGGAGGTCGGCGCGCAGATTCCCTTCATGGCCCAGTGGGGTCCGGAGACCCCGGGCCTGGGCGTGACCAGTCCTTCCAAGAGCGCGCTCGGCACGCCCTGGCTCCAGGCCCGCGTCGGCTTCCTCTCCGAGGACCGCGGCGCCCCGCTCGACCTCGGCCTGCACCTGGGCGTGGCGCTGCCCCTGGGCAGCAAGGAGGCCCTCACCCGTGACGAGGGCTTCACCTTCTCCCCGCGGCTGGGATTGGGCAAGCGGCTGGCCAACACCTTCCGCGTGGGCGCCGACGTGGGCACGCTCGTGCGCACGAAGACGTATGCCCTCTCTCCGGAGACGCAGCCCCCGCTCGACGAGATGGGCACGGAGCTGAACGGCGGCATCAACGTGTCCGCCGGCCTCTTCGGCCTGCGCGAGGAAGTGCTCGTGCGCGGCACGCTGCCCGTGCAGGACTCCCCCAGCTCCATGGAGGTCCTGCTGGGCCTGCGCGTCCCCACCGCGGACGGCACCGAGCTGTACGTCATGGGCGGTCCGGGCTTTGGCCAGACGCCGGGCACGCCGCGCTTCCGCGTGCTCGCGGGCGTGGCCTTCGGGACGCCCCCCGCGCCCCCCGCTCCCGTCTGTATCGAGGGACAACCCTATGTGACGGCCGAGTGTCCCGACCTCGATGCGGACCATGACGGCGTGAAGAACGGCGTGGACAAGTGCCCCGCCATCGCCGGCCTCGCCGAACTCCAGGGTTGCCCGGACGGCGACGACGACAAGGACGGCCTGCCCAACCTCGCCGACAAGTGCCCCGCCCAGGCGGAGAACAAGAACGGCTTCCAGGACGAGGACGGCTGCCCGGACGACCCCGACACGGACAAGGACGGCATCGTCGATTCGAAGGACGCCTGCCCGCGCGAGCCGGAGACCGTCAACCGCTTCAAGGACCAGGACGGCTGCCCGGACGTGGAGCCCGACCGCGACGCCGACACGGTCGTCGACCGGGTGGACAACTGCCCCGACGAGCCCGGCACCGTGGCCAACGGCGGCTGCAAGGAAGCGCCGCTCGCGCGCATCGACGTGGGCCAGAACCGCATCTCCATCCTGGAGGCCGTCTTCTTCGAGAACAACAAGGACGTCATCCAGCCGCGCAGCTACGCGGTGCTCGACAAGGTCGCGGCCATCCTCGCCTCCCACCCGGAGATCGCGAAGATCCGCGTCGAGGGCCACACCGACAACAAGGGCAAGGCCGAGTACAACCTGGACCTGTCCCAGCGGCGTGCTGAAGCGGTGGCGGCCTACATCGTGAGCAAGGGCGTGCAGCGCGAGCGCCTGGAAGGCCACGGCTTCGGTCCTCAGCAGCCCATCGCGGACAACGCCAAGGCGGAAGGCCGCGCGAAGAACCGCCGCGTCGAATTCAAGATCGTCGGGGAGGCCGAGGGCGTGCAGACGACGCCGGCCTCCTCCTCTCCGGACCCCCTTTAGAAGCAAGGCACACCCTTCATGTTCATGAACGTCATGGATTCCCTCTTCCGGGGACAGGCGTCACGCACGGCGGCTCGCGCGGGCTTCACCGCCGCGGCCCTGTGCTCCCTGTTCCTCCTCATGGGATGCGAGACGACCGTCTCGACTCCCTTCACGCCCGAACCCGTCCTCGCGAGCCAGTCGTCGGCGCTCGTGGGCGACGGCCGGCTCCAGCCCGGCGAGCAGTGTGACGACGGCAATACCGTCTCCGGCGACGGCTGTACGGCCACCGGCACGGTGGAGGCCGGCTACCTGTGCCACGTGCCCGGCAACGCCTGCTCGCTCGCGAGCCTGTGCGGCAACAACGTCCCCAACACGGGCGAGCTGTGCGACGACGGCGACACCGCCACCGGCAGCAACGGCTGTTCGGCCACGTGTGACTTGTCCCTGTGTGGCAACGGCGCGTTCGACAACCGCCAGTACCCGTCCTTCGCGCAGGAGGTCTGCGACGACGGCAACCGCTTCGAGGGCGACGGGTGCAGCCGGCAGTGCGAGGTGGAGCCCGGCTTCGCGTGCGCTGGCAGCCCCAGCCGCTGCGTGAGGGCGGGTGTGGCGGTGTTCAACACCGGCGTGGACGCGCAGAACCGCCGCCTGGAGGGCATCGTGGCGGATCCGCACTGGTTCTACGCGGGCACCAACACCGGTGCGACCACCGGCGTGCGCAACGCCAATGACTGGCCGCTGGAGATGCAGACCGCGCGCTTCATGGCGGCGCCCCTGGGCGCACCGACGTGCGTGTACCAGGACTTCCTGGTGCCCTCGACGACGACCATCTCGCAGTTCCGCCTGCGCCTGGCCACCTTCAATGACAACCAGTTCGACAGCGCCAAGGTGAACGGCACGACCGTGAACCCCGTCACGGTCAGCGAGCCCTCCGGCCAGCCGTGGCAGAAGAACATCTTCCGCGAGTTCGGCTCCAGCGCGCCCTGGCACGCGGGCATCAACCGCATCGAGCTGTGCAACGAGAACGCGGCCTCGATCCCGAATGCCTTCCGCTACCTGTTCGTGGATGCGTATGACGACCGCTGCGGCGACGGCGCCATCTCCCTGCGCGAGGAGTGCGACGACGGCAACACCGCCAACAACGACGGCTGCAGCAACAGCTGCGGCATCGAGCCCGGCTACGGCTGCGCGGGTGCGCCCAGCGTCTGCGCCAAGACGTGCGGCAACGGCAACCTGAACCCCGGCGAGCAGTGCGACGACGGCAACCTGACGCCCGGCGACGGCTGCAACGCGAGCTGCCGCGTGGAGGCGGGCCACGCCTGCCCGACCCCGGGCAGCGCCTGCGTGCTCACCTGCGGCAACGGCACCGTGAACGCTGGCGAGCAGTGCGACGACGGCAACGCGTTCAGCTCGGATGGCTGCTCCGCGGCGTGCCGCATCGAACAGGGCTACACGTGCTCCGGGACCCCGTCCACCTGCGCCCTGACGTGCGGCAACGGCGTCCTCAACCCCGGCGAGCTGTGCGACGACGGCAACACCGCCCTGGGCGATGGCTGCTCCAACGCCTGCACCCTGGAAGTGGGCGCCTCCTGCCCCACGCCGGGCCAGCCCTGCGCCCTGACGTGCGGCAACGGCACCGTGAACCCCGGTGAGCAGTGTGACGACGGCAACCTGACGTCCACTGACGGCTGCTCCACCGAGTGCCGCGTGGAGCGCGGCTACGCCTGCACCACGCCCGCGGCGGGCCCCTCCGTGTGTGCCTACACCTGCGGCAATGGCACCTTCGAGACGGGCGAGACGTGCGACGACGCCGAGATGGAGTCGGGTGACGGCTGCTCCAACGGCTGCCGCGTCGAGCCGGGTTGGAGCTGCTCGGGCACCCCGAGCACGTGCATCACCCTCTGCGGCGACGGCATCACCGCGGGCGCCGAGGCCTGTGACAACGGCAACACCACTGCGGGGGACGGCTGCAGCCCGACCTGCCAGGTGGAGCCGGGCTGGAGCTGCCCCGCGCCGGGCACCCAGTGCTTCAACACCTGCGGCAACGGAGCCATCGACGCGGGCGAGGTGTGCGACGACGGCAATGCCGCCAACAGCGACGGCTGCTCCAGCACCTGCCGCGTGGAGGCGGGCTACTCGTGCAACGGCGCGCCCAGCCTCTGCGGGACGACGTGCGGTGACGGCGTCCGCGCGGGCGCCGAGGTGTGCGACGACGGCAACCTGGTGGACGGCGACAGCTGCTCGCCGCGCTGCCTGCTGGGCCTGGGCGAGACGTGCAACGCGTCCAACGTCTGCGAGGATGTCTGCGACCTCACCACCCAGAAGTGCGTGGTCCCGGGCGTGTGCGGCAACGGCGTGCGCGAGGCGGGCGAGACGTGCGACGACAACAACACCACCCCGGGCGACGGCTGCTCGGCCACGTGCACCCTGGAGGTGGCGGCGACCCCCGTCATCACCGGCCCCGCGCCGGGCACCACGGTGACGACCACCACCCCGCCCATCACCGGCACCGGCGAGCCCGGCAGCAAGGTGACGGTGCGCGAAGGCGACACGGTCCTCTGCACCGCCACCGTCGACGCGGCCGGGGCGTGGAGCTGCGTGCCCACCACCCCGCTGACGGAAGGCCCGCACGCGGTGACGTCCACCGCCGAGCTGCCCGGTGGCGGCGGCACCAGCCCCGTGTCCAACACCGTGCCCTTCGTCGTGGACACGCAGGCCCCCGACACCGTCATCGTCCGGGGCCCGGACGCGCGCACCAACGACCGGTCCGCGGAGTTCGAGTACGGCCCCCAGGAAGAGGGCGTGACGTTCCAGTGCAGCCTCGACGGCGGCGACTTCGTCCCGTGCGAGGACAGCTACGACGTCGGGCCGGGGGACCACACCCTGCGCGTGCGCGCGGTGGACGGGGTAGGCAACGTGGATACCTCGCCCGCGGTGCACACCTGGACGGTGCTGAACACGCGTGCCTTCGCGGGCGGTGGCTGTAGCGCCGCGCCGGACGCCTCGTGGCTGGCCCTGCTGGGCCTCCTGGGGCTGCGCAAGAGGCAGCGCCGCACCTCCTAGCGGTTCGCGGAGCCCGCCGGAGGGGGACGGCCGTTCCCCCTTCGGGAGCGCCCCCTCGCTCCCTCCCACGGCGCCCTTCCGGCGGCGCTCCCGCATTTTCTGGCCTTCCCCGTATGCTCCGTCCGTGCACGGGGCAGGCCGCCATCAGGAGTTGTACGAGGAAGAGGTCCTTCTCGCGTTGGACGAAGGGCTGCTGTCCTCGGACGAGGCGGCAGCCCTGCGCGAGGAGGCCCTCCGCCTGAACCGCGGCCCCCTGGAGTTGATGAAGGAACGGGGGCTGCTGACGGAGAACACCCTGGACCTCCTGCGGAAGGACCTGGCCCGCGAGCGCACGGACCGGGGTGGCGCACCCATCCAGGAGGCCCCCACGCTGTCGACGGCGCCGCCCGCGACGGTGGACACGGAGGGCGCGCCCGTGTTTCCGGTGCCCGGGTGGGACCGGTACGAGCCGGTGCGCTTCCTGGGCCAGGGTGGCATGGGCACGGTGTTCCTGGCGTACGACCCGCTCCTGCGCCGCAACGTGGCGCTCAAGTTCGTGCGGGACGGGGACCCGGAACTGGCCCGCCGCTTCCTGTCCGAGGCGCGGGCCCAGGCCCGCGTGCGCCACGAGCGCGTGTGCGAGGTCTACGAGGTGGGCGAGGTGCGCGGCCAGGCGTTCATCGCCATGCGCTACGTGGAGGGGCCGTCGCTGGGGCAGCTCTCCAACACGCTCACGCTGGAGCAGCGGGTGCTGGTGCTGGCCCAGGCCGCGGAGGGCGTGCACGCGGCGCACCGCGCGGGGCTCGTCCACCGCGACCTGAAGCCCGGCAACATCCTGGTGGAGCGCACGGAGGACGGGGGCTTCAACCCCTTCGTCATGGACTTCGGCCTCGCGCGCGACTGGCGCGAGGAGGGCGGCCACCCCAACGCGGTGCTGGGCACGCCGCACTACATGCCGCCCGAGCAGGCCCGGGGCGAGGGCCACCGGTTGGACCGCCGCGCGGATGTCTACGCCCTGGGCGGCACGCTGTACGCGCTGCTCACCGGGCAGCCCCCCTTCACCGGGAGCACCGAGACGGAGGTACTCACGCGGCTCCAGACGCTGGCGCCGGTGCCGCCGCGCGCGCTGGACGCGAACATCCCGGAGGACCTGGAGGCCATCGTCCTCAAGTGCCTGGAGAAGGAGCGGCCCCTCCGCTACGACTCCGTGCGCTCGCTCACGGACGACCTGCACCGCTTCCTGGCGGGTGAGCCGGTGCGGGCCCGGCAGGGCGCGCGCTACTGGCTGCGCAAGAAGGTCCGCAAGCACCGCGCGGCGTTGATGCTGGGCACGGGCGTGGTGGTGGTGGTGGCCGGCGCGCTGGGACAGGCGACGCTCGCGCGCGCCCAGGTGGCCGAGCGGGAGCGGCTGGCCCGCGCCTTCACCGAACGCGTGGAGCGCATCGAGTCCGCGGTGCGCTACTCCGCCCTGTCGCGCCTGCACGACACGCGCGAGGACCGGCAGGCGCTGCGCGCGAACATGGCCACGCTGGAGGCCGACGTGCGGCGCGCGGGCGCGCAGGCGGAAGGCGCCGGGCAGTACGCGCTGGGCCGCGCGCTGTTCGCCCTGGACGACCTGGACGGTGCCCGCGAGAAGCTGGAGGCCGCGTGGACGCACGGCTACCGCGAGCCCCGCGTGGCGTGGGCGCTGGCGCAGGTGCTGGGCCACCTCTACCGCGACCAGCTCCTGCTGGACGTGGAGCGCCGCGCGCCTGAACAGCGCGAGGCCCGCCGCGAGGAGTTGAACCGGCGCTACCGCGACCCCGCGCTCGCGTACCTGCGTCAGGCCGAAGGGCCGGACGTCCCCGCGCCGCCCGCGTTCGTGAAGGCCCTGTTCGCCTTCTACGAGGACCGGCCGGAGGAGGCCCTGTCCCTGCTGGGCACGCCCGGCATGCAGGTGCCGTGGTTCTACGAGGCGCCCCTGCTGCGCGGGGACATCCTGCTCGCGCGCGCCATGCAGCGCTGGAACGGTGGCGACCGCGCGGGCTCGCAGGCGGACCTGTCCCTGAGCCGCGAGGCGTACGCCGCGGCCGTCGCCACCGCGGAGAGCCAGCCGGGCGTGCACGCGGTGCTGGGCCGGCTGGAGCTGGCCGCGATGGTGATGGAGCTGTACGGCGAGGGCAACGTGCTGCCGCACTACGAGCGGGGCCTCAAGGCGCTGTCGCACGCGCTGGCCGCTGCGCCGGACCATGCGCGCGCGCTGGTGCTGGTGGCGCGCTTCCACCGCCGGCTCGCGGAGCAGCGCACGAACCAGGGCGGGGAGGGCGTGGAGGCCCTGCTGGAGAAGTCCCTGGAGGCGCTGCGCACCGCGGAGGCCGTCGCGCCGCCGAGCGCCCGCATCCCGCTGGAGCAGGCCCTCACGCACCGGCAGTGGGCGCGCTACCAGCAGCTCCACGGAGCGGATCCGCGTGAACAGCTCCGGCGCGCGACCGCCGCCTTCGAGCGCCTGCGCCCCGAGGACCGCGACTATGCCTTCCACGCGAACCTGGGCCTGACGTGGCAGGGGCAGGCGGACGCGGAGGCCGCGCGCGGAGGGGACGCGCTCCCGTTCCGGACGAAGGCCATCGACGCGTACCTGGAGGCCCTGCGGCTGAGCGAGCAGGAGCCGCTCACGTGGATCAACCTGGGCGTGGCCTACCGCAAGCGGGCCGACGCGCCGGACGCGGCCGACGCGGCGGGGGACCTGCGCAAGGCGAACAGCGCGCTCACCCGGGCCCTGTCCCTCAACCCGGACAACTTCAGCGCGTGCTTCAACGGCGCGGAGGTGGCCGAGCAGCTCGCGCGCGCCCACCACGTCCGGGGCGAGGACGTGAGCGTGGACCTGGAGCGGGCCCTGGCGCTGTACCGGCAGGGGCTGGCCCTCAACGCGAAGCAGCCCGCGCTGCACAACGCCCTGGGCTCCGCGCTGTTCTGGCAGGCGGAGCTGCGCGCGGAGGAGGGCGGCGATACGGAGGCCCTGCTCGCGCAGGCGAGAGCGTCCTTCGAGCAGGCCCGCACGCTGGCGCCCACGCAGGGCTTCGCCTTCAACAACCTGGGCGAGTGGGAGGCCTTCCGCGCCGAGCTCCAGCTCGCGAAGGGCCAGGACCCCAGCGCCGCGCTGCGCGCCGCCGTGGAGCACTACGGGCAGGCGCTCCAGCGGCTGCCGGAGGACGCGGACTTCCTGGCGAACCTGGGCAAGGCGTGGGTGCACCAGGCGACGTGGACGCTGTCGCAAGGGAAGGACCCTGCCCAGGACCTGTCGCGGGCCGAAGCGGCGCTGAACCGGGCGCGCGAGCTCAACCCGCGCCTGGGCAATGCGTGGCGCTACCTGGCGGAGGCCGTGAGCGTGCGGGCCCGCTGGACGGCGCGCGGCCACGGCGCGGCGGAGGGGGACTTCACGCGCGCGGCGCAGGCCTTCGAGGAGGCGCTCAAGCGGGACCCGAGGCTGGAGTACCGGCTCGCGGCGGCGGACTTCCACGGCGCGCAGGCCCGGTGGCGGCCAGGCGAAGGCCGGGACGCGACGGCCGGGGTGACGCGGGGGCTGGAGCTGGTGGAGGCGGTGGTGGCGGCCCGTCCCCGGTGGGCACGGGCTCGCGCGGTGCGGGAGGAGCTGCTGCGGCTTCGCGCCGGACCGCGCGCCCCGGTGCTGGAGCGCGCGGCCGACGCCCAGGGGCCCTGAGGGGGCCCCGCGAACTACCGGCCTTCCGGCGGGTCGCTCGTCACGTCGATGCCGCCGTTCTTGCGGTCATGCTCTCCCGGCCCGACCTTGCGGTCCTTCAGGTCGTCGTTGATGACCACGTCGAAGGGGTAGGCCCTCTTTGGCGCCGAGTTGGAGACGGTCAGCGGCGACGTCGCGGCGGCGTGGGTGCCCCCCAGCTGGTACGGGCCCGACGTGGTGAGGCAGGTCCCGTCGGTGAACGTGACGGTGGCCTCGGTGGAGATGGCGAGGCTGCCCAGGGAGAAGGTCACCGTGTCCCCATGCTTCACTTCGGGGCCGGGGCTGTAGGTGATGGGGGTCGTGGAAAGGTCGACTGTGATGTTGGCCATAGGTCCCCCCAGCATTGCAGCGCGCGTACCAGTCCGCAGGCTTTTGCGGCCGCGCTCGGAAGATTCCAGTCGGAGTCCCCCTGGCGCGGAGGCCCGGACACGTCCCTGGCGCGTCACGGCCCGGGGCTGACGTGTCAGCTCAGGTGCCTTCCAGGCCCAGCTCGCGGACGCGCCGCTGGAGCGCGCGGCGGGAGACCTCCAGCTTCTGCACCATCCGGTCCAGGTCGCCCTCGCACTCATGGAAGCAGCGGGTGATCTCCTCCGGGCTCAGGTCGCGCGCGGTGCGCAGCAGCGAGCTCTTGTCGATGAGCACGTACACGGACGAGCGCGGGATGCCCAGCCAGTCCGCGGTGGCCTTGAGGTCCCACGCGCACGCGCGCAGGGCCTCCAGCACCTCCTGCTCGCTCACGTCCGCGGGCTTGCGCCGCACGGGTGCGCGGGCGCCGTCGGGGGCGCTGTCGACAGGGGAGGGCGCCTCCAGGGCCAGGGGCTGGTGGCCGGGGATGGGCAGGGCGTCGGCGTCCAGCATCTGCTCCAGCCGGGCGTCCACGCGCAGCCCGGGCAGGCCCCGGCTGCCGATGACGAGCTGACGGGCCACGTTGCGCAGCTGGCGCACGTTGCCGGGCCACGCGGAGCGCACCAGGCGCACGGCGAGGGAGGCGGGGAGCCACGGCTCGGCGCGCGCGTCCTCGGACGTCAGGCGCCCGGCCTCGCCGGTGGACTCCAGCTCCTGGCGGGCGAAGTGGAGGAACAGCGACGCGATGTCCTCGCGGCGCTCGCGCAGGGGCGGCACCGCGATTTCAAAGCCCGCGAGCCGGTGCAGCAGCGGGGCCTTGAAGCGGCCGTCGCGGATGCGCGCCTCCAGGTCCGCGTCGGTGGCGGTGACGAGCCGCACGTCGACGCGCACGGGCGCGTGCCCGCCCACCGGATACACTTCGCCCGTCTCCAGCACGCGCAGGAGCGCAGCCTGGACCTCCGGGGGCGCCTCGGCCACCTCGTCCAGGAAGAGGGTGCCGCCGTGCGCGGCGCGGAAGAAGCCCTCGCGGTCGCGCGTGGCGCCGGTGAACGCGCCGCGCAGGGCGCCGAACAGCTCCGCGGCGATGAGGTCCTTCGACAGGGCGCCCAGGTTGACGCTGACGAAGGGGCCGGCGCGGCGGGGCCCCTGCGCGTGGAGCGCCCGGGCCACCAGCTCCTTGCCCGTGCCCGTCTCGCCCCGCACCAGCACGGGCACCTGGAGGTCGGCCACGCGCAGCACGTCCTCGCGCACGCGGAGGATGCCCTCGCTGTCCCCCACCATGCCCAGCGCCGTCAGGCTCGCCGAGTTCGGCGCGGGGGCGCGGGACGAGGCCCGGTGCAGCAGCAGCGCCACGCGCCCGGCGAGCACCAGCGGCACTCCCGCCACCAGGGCCCCGGCGG
>NZ_RAWB01000979.1 GCF_003612055.1 Corallococcus llansteffanensis | reverse complement strand
GTAACAGACGGGGACGCGAGATCTTCCCCTCGCGACGCGCTGGGACACCCTGAGCTCCGCGGTCGCATCAGCAACCCATGGCGCGCCCGTGCAGGAAGGGCCCCGGCTATGCTCGTCTGAATCAGGCTGCCCGAGGGACCGGCATGCGAAATCCAGAAGACATGCAGAACCTTTGCGTGCACAAGATGCCCGCGCTGTCGTGCAGCCAGTGCAGGGCCCAGGAGACGTGCGGCCCGCATCGGATGCCGAAGGCGTCGTGCGTCCAGTGCGCTCAGCAGAACACCGCGGCCGTGTTCAAGCCGACGGCGGTCCCCTCCGGTGGGGCGTCCAGGTCCTCGGAGATCGTCGACCTTGAGAAGGCCAAGAGCACGATCATGGACCTGCTCTACCGCAGTGAGCACGGGATGGTCCCCCTTCAGGACAAATACACCGACGAGCACACCCTGAAGGCCTTCGGGCTGACGAAGGTGATGTTCGACAAAGCCTTCAGTGTCCTGAGGTCCAAGCGCCTGGTGAGGCCGGACAAGGATGGCCTGCACCTGAGCACCGAAGAGGAGAAGAAGTGGAAGGAGGCCAAGGCGAAAGGAGAGCCCTACCCACCCCTTGCGTCCACTGCGACGGCACCGAAGCGGGTCGCGGACACCAACGAGCACAAGCTCACGATCTTCACGCGCTTCAACGCGGTGATGGAGTTCCTGCACATCCCGGTCTTCCTCACGGGAGGCGCGGTCGCGAACATCGTGTTCAACAGCCCCCGGCAGCTCAAGGACCTGGACTACCGGACCACCCACTTCGAACAAACGTTCGACCACCTGGAAAAGGAGGTCGAACGCATCAACACCGAACTCCGAAGGCAATTTCCCGGCGTCACCCTCAAGCCGCTGGCCATTGATGCCCAGAACAAGAATGTGCTCAACGGCGTGATTGACGGCTGTGAAGTCACCCTCGCGCGCATCCTCAACAAAGAGGACCTGCGCACCTACACCATCCAGCGCAACCTCATCTCGGGGAAGGACCTCATCCTCGACAAGGCGACCACGTTCATCT
Organism: Corallococcus llansteffanensis; assembly: GCF_003612055.1. Taxonomy (GTDB): domain Bacteria; phylum Myxococcota; class Myxococcia; order Myxococcales; family Myxococcaceae; genus Corallococcus; species Corallococcus llansteffanensis. Next base: position 666 of record NZ_RAWB01000979.1, on the reverse strand, counting down.
TCCGGACGGATGACGTGAAGAGGGCCACGGACCTCTTCGACCTGCTCTGGAGCATGCGTCACCTGCCCATGGATGCCGACACGCTCCAGCGCACCCTTGAGACAGAACGGAGCGGCAACTATGCGAAGCGTGTGCTGAGCCAGAGAACCGCCCACGGAGAAAAGGCCGGGTACTACTCGGAATCGCTCAGCACGCAGTTCGCCATCTGCCTGGGGCAGCTGCTGGCGCGCAGCATGTCCTCCGTGATGAAGCTCCTCACCGCGCACGTGGGCCATGGCGACATGGTGAAGCAGCTGAAGACGGATCTCAGCAACCTGGCCAGGAGCTTTGGCGTGCCCTTCGTGGAGCAGGCCCGGGGCTGCAAGCCGCTGCTGATCATCCAGGCCGGCAATATGACGGGGGACATGTTTGGCGTGAGCGCCGCCCTCGGGCTCAACCCGCTGGCGCACGTGCTGCTCATCTCCGACAAGAGCAGCCGAGACAAGACACCGCAGCTGCTGGCCTTCTACCTTGAAAGCCTTCCCAAGGAGGACGCGGCCCGGGTCCATGTGCTCTTCGCTGAGACGACGCAGGAGCAGGACAAGGACATCTCCAGCCTCTACAGCACCTACGCAGGACGCCAGAAGAAGGCGCTGCCCTACCCGTTGGTCCAGCCCCCCCTCCCAC
>NZ_RAWB01000978.1 GCF_003612055.1 Corallococcus llansteffanensis | reverse complement strand
CTAGAGCGCCGATCAGGTTTCCGCCCGAGGAAAGTCGAATACTTGCGCGAGCGATCGACGCGGGCTGTCACCGCGTGCATAGGTCGCCACCTCACGGAGGTGGCGCATGGAACGCTGGAAGCCGGCTGTGGAGCAGAGCGCCCGGGAGCAGCGCCTGCTGAAGCTCGCGGGGAAAAGCAGGAAGCTCTTCGTCTTCCTGCGCGAGCATCGGCACGAGTTGTTCGACGAGGCCTTTCAGGACGAACTCGAAGCGATGTACCGACAGACGGGCCAGGGGCAAGCGCCGCAGCCGCCCGCGATGATGTGCATGGCGCTGCTGGTGCAGGCCTATACGCAGGCCTCGGACGCCGAAGCCGTGTGCCTCTCGGGCACCGATAGCCGGTGGCGAATGGTATTGGACCGACTCGGCGCGGATGAGGACGAGCCCGCCTTTTCCCAGGGCGGGCTGCAGCAATTCCGGGAGCGACTCATCGCGACCGAGATGGACCGCCGGCTGCTTGAGCGCACCGTCGAGGTGGCGAAGCGGACGAAGGGGTTCGATTCGAAGAAGACGCCGAAGACGCTGCGAGTGGGGGTCGACAGCCGCCCTTTAGAAGGGGCCGGGCGGGTTGAGGACACCCTCAACCTGCTCGGCCACGCCGGCCGCAAGGTGGCCGAGGGCATGGCGCTCGCGCTCGGCACTGACGTCGAGGAGGTGTGTCAGCAGGCCGATGCGCCGTTGCTGAGGGCCAGCAGCATCAAGGCCGGCCTCGACATCGACTGGAGCGCGCCCGACGCGAAGGTCGACGCACTCAATCGACTCTGCCAACAGCTCGACCGCCTCATGGCCTGGGTGGCGAAGCAGTCAGAGTCGTGCGTCGAGGCTCCGCTGACTCGCTACATCGAAGCGCTCGCGCAGGTGCGCGAACAGGACCTCGAGCCGCGCCCCGAGGGCGGCGTTCAGATTCGACAGGGCGTGGCAGCCGACAGGCGCATCTCCATCGAAGACCCGGACATGCGCCACGGGCGCAAGAGCAAGAGCAAGCGATTCAATGGCTACAAGCAGCACGTCGGCACCGACCTCGACACCGAGCTCGTGGTGGCCTGCGCCGTGACGCCAGCCAACCGCCCCGAAGAAGAGGCGACCCTTGCACTGCAGGAAGACATGGCCCACCAGGAGCTCTTCCCCGATGTCCTCCTCATCGACAGGGCGTACCTCAACAGCTCAATGACCGAAGACGTGCTGGCGAGCGGCGGCGACGTCGTCTGCCGGCCGTGGCGAGGAGCCAGCGCGAAGCCTGGACTCTTCGGCAAGCGCGACTTCAAAGTGAACATCCGCGACGGCACCCTCACGTGCCCTGCTGGCGAGGTGGAGCCCTTCGAGCCCGGCGCCGTCGTGCAATTCGACCCGGAAGCCTGCGGGCCGTGCAAGCTGCGCTCGAGTTGTACCCAGGCCGCGTCCGGCAAGGGTCGCAGCGTCACGATGGGCGACGACGAGTGGCTCCAGAAGCGCCTTCGCTCACGTCTGCAGTCGCGCGCGGGCCGCGCACAACTCCGCGAGCGTGTCGGCGTCGAGCATCGCCTGGCACATCTCGCCAACCGCCAGGGCCCGAAGGGCCGTTACCGAGGCACGCGCCGCAACCTCTTTGACCTCAGGCGACTCGCGGTCGTCCAAAACCTCGAGGTCGCCGCGCGTTACCAGCGCGCGGCGTGACCTAACCTGTTCGGCGCTCTAGG
>NZ_RAWB01000977.1 GCF_003612055.1 Corallococcus llansteffanensis | reverse complement strand
CATTGGGGCGCTCCGTGTAGCCAATCTCAAGGGTATTCTTGTCCCAGTATTCCATGCACGCCGGGTAGGACTCCCCGGTGGGCAGCATCACTTCCGTGAACAGGATCCGCGTCACGTCCTTCATGAAGACCACGCGCCCTTTGACGCGGGCGCCTGGGTTGAGTTTTTCATGACGATTCGGGCGGATGAAGAACCACCGCCATCCCTCGGAAACGGGGATGCCATCCAAGGGACTTGAATAGTCGTCGGTCAGCCAGACGGCGCCGTTGAGCCCTCTCGGCTTGCGGACATCCAGGTTCTCCCGCATGGATTCGATAGAAGCGCCCGCCGGGCACGGGATGGAACGGCCTTCCGCAGGGCGGATGGCGCCGGTGCCACCACCGCTCGCACAGGCCGCGCCCATGCACGCCGCGGCGGCGGCTGAAGCCAGCTTGCGAATGACGCCGCCGTCCGTGCGAAGTGGCTTCACGGGCGGGGGCGTGGCGGCAACCAGCGCAGGCACGGAGGACGCCACCTCGGGGGGAGCCCCCGCATCCGGGGAAGACGCCACCGCGAGCACGGCGGCGTCGGGAAGACTCGGGGTTGGGGGCACGGACGACTTTCCTTTCTCGGGAACTGGCGAGACAACGGGGCGCTCAGCGCGCGTCGCCGGCCGGAACAGCCCGAAGGCCATCAGGCCCACGAGCAGTCCGCCCAGGCCGAGCACACCGGCGATGCGGCGGCGCCGCGCTTGGGACAGGGATGAAGCGCCCGGGGACTCGTCCTCCGGGACAGGTGCCGCGGCGGGCGGAGACAACCCAGCGGGTTCGGGGGACTCGGACTCCGCGGAGGGCGCGCGGTTTCCGGGGAACTGGGACAGCGACACCACGCCCCGGTCGGTCAGGGGCGCATCGCGGTCCTCCGGGACGTCCAGCGACAGCTTCCACCCCGGCTGGCGCTTGTCCTTCGCGACATCCCAGAGCGCCTGCAGCAGCGTCTCCGTCCCCGAATAGCGATCCTCGGGGCGCTTGGCCAGCAGCCGCAGCGCGATGTCCCCCAGGCCGGGCGGCACCCGGGGGTTGACCTCCTGCGGGGCGCGCGGCACCACCGTCTCGATGGCGGGCAGCAGCCGGTCGTAGGACAGCCTCGGGTCGAACGCGTAGCCGTCGGTCAGCGATTCGTAGAGCAGCGCCCCCAGCGCGTAGAGGTCGCCCGGGACGCCCGCGTCGAAGTTCGCGCCCGACTTCCACGTGCCCTCGCGCAGGAAGGCCACGCATTCGGGCGGCAGCAGGTGCGGGGACGCGGGCGCCACGCCCACCGTCAGCGTGGAGGCCCCCGGGATGCGCGCGGTGCCCAGGTCGATGAGCACGGGCCGCTCGTCCGCGCGGCGGATGAGCAGGTTGTCCGCCTTCAGGTCCCGGTGGTGCACGCCCCTGCGGTGCAGATCCGCCACCACCCGCACGACCTCCGTGTACACGGTCAGCAGGTGCGCGGCGGTGGGCTTCACCCGCCAGCGCCACTCGTGGAACGTCTCTCCGTCCACGAAGTCGGTGACGTGGAAGAAGTAGCCGTCCGGCGGCGAGGGCCAGCGATCCACGGCGTGCACACGCGGCAGGTTGGGATGCGGCGCGCACGCCAGCAGGGCCGCCACCTCGCGCGACAGCCGGCCGTTGACGTCCTCTTCCTCCGGGGCCTGCTGCCCCGCCGGACGCAGCGCGATCTTCAGCGCGTAGACGTGCCC
>NZ_RAWB01000976.1 GCF_003612055.1 Corallococcus llansteffanensis | reverse complement strand
GTGCGTGGGCGTGCTGTCCGGCACCAGCGTGGACGCGGCGGACGCGGCGCTGTGCCGCGTGGAGGGCACGGGCGCGGACGTGAAGCTGGAGCTCCTGGCCCACGTCTCCCGCCCCTTCGCGCCGGACCTGGTCGCGCGGGTGCTGGGCCCCCAGGACGCCCGGAGCCTGTGCGCGCTCGGCTTCGAGTTGGGCGAGCAGTTCGCCGAAGCCGTCCTCGCCGTGCTCGCCCGGGCGGGGGTGGACCCCGGCGAAGTGCACGTCGTCGGCTCCCACGGCCAGACGATGGCCCACCTGCCGTCGGACCTGTCCCCCACGCCCTCCACGCTCCAGATTGGCGAGGCCGCCGTCATCGCCGAGCGCACGGGCCTGCCCGTCGTCAGCGACTTCCGCACCCGCGACATGGCGGTGGGCGGCCAGGGCGCACCGCTCGTGCCCTACCTGGACTGGGCCGTCTTCCGGAACCGCGCGCGGCCGGACGTCACGCGCGCGTTCCTCAACCTGGGCGGCATCGCCAACGTGAGCGTGGTGGGCGAGCGCCTGGAGGACACGCTCGCGTTCGACACCGGGCCCGCGAACATGGTCCTGGACGCGCTGGCGCGCCGGGTGACGGGCGGCAAGCTCGGGTGCGACCGGGACGGGAGCCTGTCGTCCCGGGGCCAGGTGCTGCCGGCGCTCCTGGAGGATCTGCTCAGACACCCGTTCCTCGCCCGCCCCCCTCCGCGCAGCGCGGGCCGAGAAGGCTTCGGCGAGGCGCTGGTGGACCGGCTGTGGGCGGCCGCGCCGGAGCGCCCCCATGACCTGATGGCCACCGCGCGCGCCTTCACCGTGGAGGCCACCGCGCGCGCCTTCGAAACCTGGGTGCGGCCCCGCTTCCCCCACCTGGAGGCCGTGTACGCCTCGGGCGGGGGGACGCGGAACCCGGCGCTGATGGCGGACCTGCGGGCGCGGCTGGCCCCGGTGCCGCTGGAGCGGCTGGACGTGCTGGGCTTCCCGGAGGTGGCCAAGGAGGCGGCCCTCTTCGCCCTGCTCGCGGCCGAGCACCGGGCCGGAACGCCCGCGAATGTTTGCCCCGCAACTGGCGCAAGACGCCGAGTCGTTCTAGGTAAGCTGACACCGTGAGCAGCGTGAACCTGATGGCCCGTGAAGTGGCCGCGAAGATCGTCTTCTACGGCCCGGGCCTGTCTGGGAAGACGACGACCCTGCGAAAGGTCTACGAGACCGTTCGCCCGGCCCACCGCGGCGAGATGATGTCCATCGCCACCGAAGGCGACCGGACGCTCTTCTTCGACTTCCTGCCGGTGAAGGTGGAGCGCGTGGGCGACTGCTCCGTGCGGCTCGCCCTCTACACCGTGCCCGGACAGGTCTTCTACAACGCGACCCGCAAGCTGGTGCTCCAGGGCGCCGACGGCGTCGTGTTCGTGGCGGACTCGCAGGCGGAGGCCATGGACGCCAACCGCGAGTCCCTGGCCAACCTGGAGGAGAACCTCCTGGAGAACGGCATCCGGTTGGACCGCTTCCCACTGGTGATGCAGTGGAACAAGCGCGACCTGGAGGGCACCCTGTCGGTGGAGGAGCTGCGCCGGGAGCTCAACCCGCGCGGCGTCCCCGACTTCGAGACGGCCGCCACCAACGGCCGCGGCGTGCTGGACACGCTGAAGACCATCACCCGGCTGGTCATCAAGGACCTGCGCGCCAAGCGCATCGTCCCCCCGCCCCGCCCCGCTC
>NZ_RAWB01000975.1 GCF_003612055.1 Corallococcus llansteffanensis | reverse complement strand
CAGCCGGGTGGACCACGGCGCGTGGCGGTCGGTGGTGGACGTCATCGATGCGCGGTCGCTGCAGCATGCCGATCGCGTCGCGCTCTCGGACGGATCCGTCGTCGTGACGTACGCGCGACTGCGCGAGCGCACCCGCGACCTGGCCGGACGCCTGCGGGCCCGGGGCCTCGGGCGGGGGGATGTGGTCGCGGTGGTGCTGGACCGGGGCCCCGCCTTCATCGAACTGGCGCTCGCCGTCTGGCGGGTCGGCGCGGCGTACCTGCCGCTGGCTCCGGCGCATCCGGTGGACTGGCGGCAGGAGGTCGTCCGGAGGGCTGGCGCGGTGCTGGTGGTGGGCCTGTCGGAAACCCACGCGGTGCCGGGCGTGCCCTTCCTCGACCTGGGCTCCAACGCGGGCTCCGTCGCGCCGGAGGCCGAGGATGCGGTGCTCGCTCCGGAGGACCTCGCGTACATCATCTGCACCTCCGGTTCGACCGGTGAGCCCAAGCTGGTGATGACCGAGCATCGCGGGGTTTCCAATCTCATGCATGCCCAGCGGGACTTCCTGGGCGCGCTGGGGCCGGACACGCGGGTGCTGCAGTTCTTCCACCCGTCCTTCGACGCGTCCCTGTTCGACATCCTGATGGCGCTGCCCAACGGCGGTCGGCTGGAGACCATCGATGCGTCGCTCATCTCCGGGGAGCCGCTGGCCCAGGTGTTGGTGGGCCGGAGCATCACCCACGCGGTGCTGCCCGCGACGGTGCTGCGCACGCTGCAACCGGGCCGGTTCCCCGACCTCCAGGTGCTGATGAGCACCGGGGACGTATGCCTGCCAGAGACGGCCCGGCAGTGGGGCGCGCACCACCGCTTCGTCAACGGCTACGGCCCGACGGAGGTGACAGTGGCCAGCACGCTCCAGACGGTGGGCGCGGTGGACGGTGAGCGCGTGCCCATTGGCGGGCCCCTCTCCAACTACCACGTGGTCATCCTGGATGAGCACCTGCGCCCCGTTCCGGACGGAACCCCGGGTGAGCTGTGCATCGGAGGCGAAGGGGTCGGGCGCGGGTATCTGGGACGGCCGACCCTCACCGCCGAGCGCTTCATTCCGGATCCGTTCAGCGCGAAGCCGGGAGGCCGCCTGTACCGCAGCGGCGACGTGGGCAGGTGGCTGTCGGACGGCACGCTGGAGTTCCTCGGCCGGCGCGATGACCAGGTGAAGATCCGTGGCGCACGCATCGAGCTGGGGCAGGTGGAGGCGGCCCTGGCGGCGCTGCCCGAGGTGCGGGACGCGGTCGCCCTGAAGGACGGCACGGGTGAGCGCCTGCTCGGCTATGTCATGCCAGACGCCGGAGCGGTGCTGTCGGGGGAGGCGGTCCGCGCGGAGCTCCGCCGCCGGCTGCCCGGCTATCTGGTGCCGGATGTGATTGTCGTGGTGGACGCGTGGCCGCTGAACACGAACGGCAAGGTGGACCGGGCCCGGCTGCCCCGACCCCAACGGACGGAGCGCACCGGCTACCAGCCGCCGGAGTCCCCCGGGGAAGAGGCCCTGGCGGGAATCGCGGCGGCGCTGCTCGGGATGGAGCGGGTGGGGCGGCATGACAACCTGTTTGAACTGGGAGGGCATTCGCTGTTCGCCACCCAGCTCGTGGCCCGGGTGCGCCGCATGCTGGGCGCGCAGCTCGAACTGAGCGCGGTGCTCCAGTCGCCCACGGTCGCCCAGCTCGCGGCCCGGCTGGGGGAAGGGCAGGGT
>NZ_RAWB01000974.1 GCF_003612055.1 Corallococcus llansteffanensis | reverse complement strand
GGCCCTTGGTCCTACTTCGGTAGGAGCGAGTGGAACCAGGTGATGATACCCAGCGCGAAGTGCAGCATCGCCACGTAGGTATCCTCTCGCTTCTGCCAACGCACCAGCAGGCGTCGGAAGCGGTTGAGCCAGGAGTGGGTTCGCTCAACAACTCATCGTGGCGAGGGGCGCCGACGCTGTGCGTTCATGGGTCTGCGCAGGGAGTGCCGTCTCGGCGCCCGGAGCGTGAAGCCATACTCCTGGGCCAGTTCGCGCAAGGGCCTGAAGGCGTACCCCAGGTCAACGCAAAGTGTCTGACGACGGTTCCGACTCGGCAGTGGCCTTCGGAGTGGAATCGATTCAAGCGTGGAGCGCGCCAGATTGAAGTCGTTCGAGTTGGCGCCAGCGACCACGAGGCCGAGCGGGACGCCGCGCGAGTCTGTCAGCAGGCTCCGCTTGGTTCCCCGCTTCGCTCTGTCGGTGGGATTGGGGCCGGTTGTTTCCCCCGCCCAGCGGCGCCTTGCCCTGGTCAGGCACTCGTGGGTTGTGACACCCCAGCGGGTGCTCGGGGCGGGCCGGCAGCAGCGGCTCAATGCGTCGCCACAGTTCGTCCGGTACTCGCCAGCCATCGTCCTTCCTCACTACCCCATGGCTCCATCCTCCTGCCTCTTCAACCCAGCAGGCGGCCGGCTTTCTTCCCTACCGAAATTGGCTCTTAGGATCTTCGCCGGGTCGCACGCGGAGAAGAGCGTGAGGGGCTTTGCCGTGTCCTGCTCAAGGGCGCCTTTCCACGTGTCGTCTGTTTCGCCGCTTTTTTCACGTTCTTGCGCGGTTTTGCTCCAGACACGACCTCACGCATCTCGTCGTTGAACTGCTTGATGAACAGCATCGCATTCATGAGTGCGTCCACAGGTCCTTGGCCGAAGATTGGCGTCACCTTGGTCAAGTGCCCCTCGATCATTACCGGCGTGTACCAGCAGCGCTCCTGTAGGAGATGGACAGGCTGCCCTACCGTGAGTCTCGAAGTGCGCCGTTTGCCCTTGGGAGTCGTATATCTCCAATAGTCATCCGCGATAGGAGCTTCAATCGCTGTCAGCTTCGGGCGCCAATCATCTTCAGGCACATGTCACCTCAGTGGTTGGATTGGGCGGGAGGGCCGAAATACGCATTGCAGAAGACGATGCATGCTTCTTTGGAGGCCCTGCTGGTCGCCCAGCATGCTCGCCTGATCGCATTCTGCCTTGCAGTCCTGTCTGGGAGCGCCCGACAGAATGACTCCATGGCCTCACCGCCGGCCTCGCATGCCTGCGTGCATGCAAGTGACTTCCAGGGGTTTTTGGTATTCGGTTCATGTTCCTCGCTTGGAGTTGCGGAGGCCGAATCTGAGGCCAAGGTCCTCTCTGGAGTTGCAGCCTCGCTCCGGGAGAGATCCTGGGAGGCCGTGCTCCGCCACTGTGAGGATCGTTCCGTTTCACTTGCCTGCGATGCCAAGGAAAGCCTTGAGGCAGCAGTAGTCGTGCACGCAAGGAGAAGTGTGCAGACGGAGAGTGCACGGAGCCGAGTCATAAGGTCCCACCAACATATGGGTAGTTCTCTCTGCAGCCAATGCCTCGGCGCGAGAGCATCGGACCGATAGACGCCCATTGTGCTGTCCCGCGCGTGAGCGGACGGACAAGAGCGCCCCTTGGAGAGGTGCGTCCAGAGGGGGCGGGGCCCCTGCGGCCCGTGAACGGACACACCGGTGCCGAGCGCGGCGCTGAAGGGTGGGGGC
>NZ_RAWB01000973.1 GCF_003612055.1 Corallococcus llansteffanensis | reverse complement strand
CGGCTGCCCTTGCTGATGGGGCTGCTCCAGCCCACCAGCACGACGCCCCACCTGGATGCCCTGCTCGCCCTCCCCACGCCCGCCGAGCCCCTGGAGACCACGGTCGACGGGCAGCGGGTCGTCCTCGAGGCCAGGGACGAAATCGTCCTCCGCTGTGGCCAGTCGAGCATCACCCTGCGCCGCAACGGCCAGGTGGTCATCCGCGGGGTTCAGGTCGAAACGCGCGCGACGGGGCTGAACCGCATCAAGGGCGGCAATGTCCAGATCAACTGAGGTCCCCGTCCCCACCCTCACGGACATCCAGCGAAGCGTCTGCGCGCAGCACCTGGACGAAGCGGCGTTCCTCTGGAGTCAGTGGGAGACCTCACTGGACTCCGCGCGGTTGACCCTCGGGGACCTGCACGACATCGACGAACGGCGGCTGCTGGCTCACCTCGACGCGCTGGTTCTCGGGGGATCGGCAGTGCGGGAAGAGTTCCTCACCCCGGCCCTGGCGGACACGGATCCCGGGCTCGTCACAGCCGCCGCGCTGGCACTGCTCGCCCCGGAGTCCGCGGATGACGCCCCCTTTCATCAGGTCCTGGAGGCACTCGTGGTTGGGGGGCCCGCTCCACGCCCCTGGCTCCAGCGGGCCCTGGAGGTGAGCGCCCTGCCGGCCCGGGTGCCCGCGGTGCGCAAGCTCCTGGAGCAGGAGGACCCGGCCCTCGTGGCCACGGCACTGGAGGTCCTGGGCTTCTGGGGCGTGGAGGCGGGCACCGAGCTGTCTCCATGGCTCGCCCACCCGGCCCCTGAGGTCGCCTCCGCGGCCCTGCGCGTGGCCCGGAGCACCTTCGGGCCGGTGAGCCCGCACCTGCTGGCGCGCGCGCTCGAGTCCCCACACCCACGAGTCCAGGACGAAGCGCTCATCACCGGCCTCGTGCTGGGCATCGAGCCCACTTTCACCCTCGCCCGGTGCCGGCAGCTCGCCGTCCTTCCGGAAGCCCCCCGCCGCACGGCGCTGTTGCTGCTGGCCATGGGAGGCGAGACCTCGGATCTCCGCGTTGTCCTGGAGCAGCTCGGCCGTCCGGAAGTGATGGCGGACGCCCTCTGGGCGCTGGGCTTCAGCGGCCGGATGGAGGCTGCGGAGGCCTGCCTGGAGTTGCTCGCGGACCCGGAGTCGGGGGGAAGCGCCGCCGAGGCGTTCGGCGCCATCACCGGGCTCGCGCTGGAAGGGCCCTTCCTGCTCCCCGGGGAGCAGGAGGAAGACGAGGAGCCCGCGCGCCCCGCCGGGCCAGCGCTTCCCCGGGCACGCCCCGAGGCCGTCCGGCAGTGGTGGAGAGAAACGGCGCACCGGCTGGAGCCGCGAGGCCGCTACCTGCTGGGCCGTCCTTTGAAGGGGGAGTGGCTGCTCGAGTCCTTCGAACATGTCCCCCTGAGGCGCCGCCACGCCATGGCCCTGGAGGTGGCGCTCCGCAGCCGCGGGGCGCACCTCGTCCAGACGCGCGCGTTCAGCGGGCTGCAGCGGGCGCAGCTCCACGCGGCGCGCGACTCCGCCAGGAGGTGGAACCTGGAGAGCCCGTTCCGCACCCTGTCCACGCCATGGGCCGCCGCCAGTAGACGCCCCGTGCCCGTCCCCCCTGCTCCCCCGCGCCTGCGGCCGGCGCTTCCCTCGTCCGAGGCGCTCGCCGTCACGGGTATCGGCATGGTGTCGGCGCTGGGGGAGGACGCGGCGGAGTGCTGCGCCGCCGGCCGCGCGGGCGTGCTCCGCATCATGG
>NZ_RAWB01000972.1 GCF_003612055.1 Corallococcus llansteffanensis | reverse complement strand
GGCACCTGCCCCCTCGCACGCCCGATGACGCCCACCGCGTGCAACACCCCCGCGTCCTCCCCGCGCTCCGACAGCCTCCGCAGCAACAACCGCTCCAGCAGCGCGAAGCGCGCGGGCATCCCGTCCGCTTCCGCCAGCCGCTCCCGCCACGCTCGCACCTCCGCTGGCCAGAGGTCCTCCAGCGCCAGCTGCGCGTCCGTCAGCTCCACCAGCGGCAGCCGCAGGAACGGGTGCGCCCCTCCCGGACGGAAGCGCACGGCGACGAAGGACGCGGACGACGCCAGCGGCACCACCTCCGCGCGGCGCATCGCCCCCACCACCTGGAGGCGCGCTCCGGCCGACAGGTCCACCAGGATGTCCAGACAGCCGTCCGGCATCACCCGGTGCGGCGCTGCCAGCGGCCCTGACACCTCCAGCGCCCAGTAGCACTGGACGTAGGGCGCCAGGGCGGCGCACGGCCTCGCCTCCACGTAGCGCATCAGGCCGCGTCCGCCACCGCCGCCCGGGGCAGCCTCACCGTGAAGCAGCTGCCCTGGCCCGGCCCGTCACTCCTCACCGCGATGCGGCCTCCGTGGCGCTCCACGATTTCGCGGCAGATGGCCAGCCCCAGCCCCAGCCCCCCGGCGTAGTGCTCGGCGGCGTTGCGCGCGCGGAAGAAGGGCGTGAAGAGCTGCGACACGCTCTCCGGAGGAATGCCGATGCCCCGGTCCTCCACGTCCACCCGCACCCCGTCCGCCTCCTCGCGCACCCGCACCACCACCGGCATGTCCGGCGGCGAATAGCGCAGCGCGTTCTCCACCAGGTTCGTGAGGAGTTGATCCAACCGCTGATCATCCCACCGGCCCACCAGGGGCGCCTCGGGGACGTCCAGCGTCAACTGGCTCGCGCGCTCCGGCCGGGTGACCTGGATGCGCTCCACCACCTCGCGCGCCAGCGCCCCCACGTCCACGGGCGTCACCGTCAACGTGAAGCGCCCGGACTGCAGCCGCGACACGTCCAGCATGTCGCCAATCAGCCGCGTCAGCCGGTCCACCTGCCGGTTCAGCCGCGCGAAGGTGTCCCGCTGCCGCTCCGGGGTCAGCCCCTGGCCGGCCCCGGACTGGCGGATGAGCAATTCCAGCGTCGCCTTCAGCGGCGTCAGCGGCGTGCGCAGCTCGTGGCTCGCCATGGACAGGAACTGGTCCCGGATGGCGATGGCCTCGCGCAGCTCCTTCTGCGTGCGGTCGATGCGCGCCGCCATGTCGTTGAAGCCCAGGGTGAGCTGGGCGATCTCATCGTCGCCCCGCGCCGGCACATGCTGCTCCACCGACGGCGTGCCCAGCACGGCGAAGCCGTCCCGGAGGGTCTCCAGCCGCTCGGCCACGTCCCGGCCCACCCACTGCGACAGCAGCAGCGCGATGGCGCCCGCCAGCACCGCGATGGCCACCACCCAGGCGCCCATGCGCGTCACCGGCGCGAACGCCTCGCGCAGCCGCGCGGTCACCACCACCGTCCACGGCGTCCCCGCCACCTGCGCGTGCGCCACCACCATCCGGCGCCCCGTGTCGTCGAACGCCTCCAGGAAGCCATCGGGTCGCGTCAGCGCCTCCGACCCGAGCAGCTCCAGCACCGGCGCCCGGGTGAGCACCTCGCCCCGCTCCGTCTCGCGCAGCAGGCTGCCATCCCGGCGGTCGAACATCTCCACGTGGTAGCTGCGCGAGGCCAGCGTCGGCTGCAATCCCAACCGCCGCAGGGACAGCCCCCCCACCAGGAAGGC
>NZ_RAWB01000971.1 GCF_003612055.1 Corallococcus llansteffanensis | reverse complement strand
GGGACGTGGAGACCGCCACCGCCGGTGCCCCGGAGCCCCGGGCGTGAAGAAGGGGCGCCTGGAAGAACAGGCGCTTGCACGGACGTTCGCCACACGATGAATATGTCGGCCGGCGCGCCGTACTACGCGCACAGAGCAATCGCACCCACGCTTGGGGAGTCCAACAGATGAAGCGTCCTGTCACGTTGTGCGGAGCCCTGGCGCTCCTGGCTGTCGCCGCGCCGCTGACCGCGAGCGCCCAGGAGCGTGACGGTCGCACCGACGGGCCCGAGGAGTCGGAGTACGGCAAGGGGGGCTACGGCGACAACCGCCGGGGCGTCTCGCTCCAGTTCGACTGGGGCGCCGCCATCAACTCCCAGGAGAACCCCGCGGGCGCGCCGGAAGGCCCGCCGCTGTTCGTGGGCGCCACCGTCTCCCTCTGGGGAGATGACTGGTACCGCCTGGACGTCAGCGGCGCCTACATCTTCGACGGCGGGCGCTTCGTCGGCAACGTGGGCCCCACCTTCCGCACCTGGGGCTGGCCGGTGGCCTTCACCGCCGGCCTCAAGGCGGGCGCCATCGTCATCCCGGAGGGGGAGGGCCTGAGGTTCGCCCTGTCGCCGCAGATTGGCGCGGAGATGTTCCTGGGCCGCCGCGACCGCATCCTCATGGGGCTGCACTACTCGCCGGACATCCCCATCGGGGGTGGAGGAGTGACGAACCGGTTGTTCATGAACATCGGATACCGGTTCTGACCGCCATGATCGCCCAACTGCTCGCCGCCGCCGTCGCGCTGACCGCCGCCCAGGCACCCCGCGCCGCGCCTCCCTCCGTGTCCCTGCCGTTCCCGTCCGGGGACGTGCAGACCTACAACATCATCCAGTGGGACCCGAACCAGCTGCCGCGCATCTACGAGCGCTCGGATCAGCTGCCCCTCACCGACGAGGAGCTGACCAAGCTGTCCCAGGCCGGCTTCGAGCCCGCGCAGCTGGTGAAGATGATCGAAGAGCGCCGCTGCGCGTGTGACGCGAGCGCGGACGGCCTCATCCGCCTGAAGAAGGCGGGCGTGGACAAGACGGTGCTGGCGGCGGTGTCGCGCCAGGCGCTCGCGCCCAACCGTCAGTTGGATCTGCTGGTGACGCTGGACTTCACCGGCGAGAGCCGCACCGCGCGCGAGGCGTTCCTCTACTTCTTCGTGGACGACGGGGACATCACCCGCGTCTTCTCCGCGAACCTCCCGGAGCTGCTGCAGCGGCGCAACACGCATGAGACGATGGTGGACCGCAGCGACATCGTGATTGCCCGCACGGTGCGCCGCATCCAGCTCGCGGGCCGCGTGCCGCTCAAGACGTACGGCGCGCACCGCGTGATGGTGGCCGCCAGCGCCAGCCCCACGCTCACGCACCCCTCGCAGCTGTCCGCGCAGGAGCGCGCGAAGGCGCAGTCGTACACCTTCGACTATCCGCGCAGCTCGCTGCAGAGCCTCTGCCGGTTGACGGCCGGCTACCGCCGCGACGCGGTGCTTGCCTACAAGTGGAACTTCGAAGGCAGCCGCTTCGAATGCGAATGGAACTAGGAGTCAACCCGACCATGAACACCCGCCGCCTGTTGCTGTCCGCCCTCGTCGCCGTGTCGCTCGCCGGCTGCTATGGGCCCCGCGCCTATACGCGTGGCACCTACGAGGACCCCAACACCATCGAGATGCTGGGGGACCGCTTCAACGAGAACGACCTCCAGCTCATCGCGAAGAAGATGGCCGAGTCGCTCGCCAGCGCCCCGCGCTTCGC
>NZ_RAWB01000970.1 GCF_003612055.1 Corallococcus llansteffanensis | reverse complement strand
CCCCACCCCATGCATTCCCTCTTCGCGTCGCGCCCAGGCTTCATCGGCGCGCTCACCTGCGTCCTGCTCACCGGCTGCGTCGCACCCTCCGGCGCCCCCGAGCCCACCGAAGCGCCCACAGCCATCACCACCGTGCGCCAGGCGCTCGCGTGCAGCGGCGGCGGCAGCATCGACCAGCACGCCGCGCAGTGCGACGGCACGGGGAAGCTCCTGTCCTGGGCGCCGCCCACGAACCCGGGCAGCTCCGCCGCGTATGACTACGTGCTGGACCTGAACCAGAACTACCTGCTGGCACTCCCCAACCTGTCCAACCTCACGAACCCGTCGGTGGCGAAGCCCGCCTACTACGCGCACTCGTACCTGTGCAGCGGCACGGCCCCCGGGTGCTCTCCCGCGGGCCAGCCGGTGGGCTGGCCGCACAACCCCGCCGGCCTGAACGCGATGCTCATCGAGTCCGGCCTCGCGTACTCGCCCTACAAGGACGACCCGCGCCTGCGCAACGCCGCGCTGGCGCTGCTGGACTGGCACCTGGCGCACGGCATGACGGCCGTGGGCGACCACTGGTCGCAGGTGCCCTATGCGAGCGGCGCCAGCGGCACGCTGACGTATGCCGGCGCGCAGGCGGGCGGTTCGGTGGGCGTGGGCGATGGCGTGGGCTACCTCCAGCCGGAGAAGGTGGGCGCGCTCGCGTGGGCCGCCGTCCAGGCCTTCAAGTTCAATGGCAACACGGCCTATCGAGACATGGCCATCAACGCGGCCAACCAGCTCACCAGCCACCTGCGCACGCCGACCGCCACCGTGTCGCCGTGGCCGTACCGCGTGCGGGCCTCCGACAACGCCGTGCGCACCGGCGCGAACATCGTGGACAACTACGCGTCCAACGTCGTGGAGCCCCTCAAGCTGTTCCAGGAGCTCATCAAGCTGGGACAGGCGGGCACGCTGAACGGCGCGCCCGGCTACAGCAGCACGCAGCTGGCCCAATGGCAGAGCACCCAAGCCACCGTCCTTGCGTGGCTCTTGGGCAGCAACGGCCCCATCGCGACGCAGAACTGGACCCAGTACTTCGAGGACGTGGGCTCGGACGCCACCAACAACCTGAACCAGCTGGTGCCCGGGGAGACGGCCAAGTTCCTGATGGACAACCCCGGCCTGGACCCGAGCTGGCAGGCGCACGTGCAGAACATCATCGCCTTCATCGAGACGAACTTCGGGGACACGCTCGAGTTCGGCGCGCGCCCCATCAAGGAGCAGTACGCCTTCCACTACAAGATGGGCAGCCACACCTCGCGCTACGCCGCCGTCAACGCGCGCTACGCGGAGCTCACCGGCGATGCGGCCGCGAAGGACAAGGCCTTCCGCGCGTTCAACTGGGCCACGTACATGGTGCGCAACAGCGGGCTGACCATCGACGGGCCCTATCCCAACAACGTCTGGTTCACGGATGGCTGGGGTGACTTCATCCGCCACTTCGTCATCGGCATGGGCGCGCAGCCGGACTGGGCGCCCGCCGGACAGAACCACCTGCTGCGCTCCACCTCCGTGGTGAAGAGCGTCACCTACGGGCCCGGCAACGAGGTCCGCTACACCACCTACGACGCCAGCGCGACGGAGGTGCTGCGCCTCGCCTTCGTGCCCTCGACGGTGACGGCGGGCGGCACCGCCCTGTCGCAGCGCACGGACCTGGCCGCGGACGGGTGGACCTTCGACACCGGCAACAACGCGCTCCGCATCCGCCACTCGACCAGCGGGGTCATCGTCATCACCGGGGCGCCCCCCACC
>NZ_RAWB01000096.1 GCF_003612055.1 Corallococcus llansteffanensis | reverse complement strand
GACGACACCAGCCCCCGAGCCGTGGGCCCCTCGCCGGTGGGCACCGCCGCGCCGCGCTCCAGGGAGGCCGCGTCGTAGTGCCCGTGCACGTAGGGCGCGCCCTTCGTGCCGCCGGTGACGAGGAGCGTCGTCTCCGCCAGCCCGTAGCACGGGTAGAAGGCCTCACGCCGGAAGCCATGCGGCCCGAACACCCGCGCGAAGCGCTCCATCGTCTCGTGGCGCACGGGCTCCGCGCCGTTGAAGGCCAGGTCCCAGCTGCTCAAATCCAGACGCGACAGGTCCGCGTCCTTCGCCTTGCGCACGCACAGCTCGAACGCGAAGTTGGGCCCGCCGCTGCTCGTGCCCCGGAAGTGCGAGATGGCCTCCAGCCAGCGCAGTGGGCGCTGAAGGAACGCAATGGGAGACATCAGCGTGCACTCGAAGCCCAGGGCGAGCGGCTGGAGCACCTTTCCGATGAGGCCCATGTCATGGAACATCGGCAACCAGCCGACGCCGTGGGAGCGCGACGCCTCCAGCCCGAAGGCGCGGGTGATGAGCGCCTCGTTGTGCAGGATGTTGGCGTGGCTCACCTTCACGCCCTTCGGGTTGCCCGTGGACCCGGACGTGTACTGGAGGAACGCCAGCGACTCCGGCGTCAACGCGGGCCGCTTCCACTCCGTTGCGAGGAAGGTCGGCACCGCGTCCGTGGCCACCCACTGGAGCGCGCCCAGCTCCGGCGCCTGGGGCGTGAGGAACTCCGACATCTCCAGGATGCCGCCCGTCGTGAGCACGAAGCGCGCACCACAGTCCTGCGCGATGGAGCGCAGGCGCGGGAGCGTCCGGTCCAGGCGCGAGGGATCCGGCGGGTAGCACGGCACCGCGATGGCGCCCGCGTACAGGCACCCCATGAACCCGGCGACGAACTCCAGACCCGGTGGATACAGCAGCAGCGCTCGCTCCCCGGCCGCGCCCTGCGCCTGCAAGAGCGCTCCCAGTGCCCGGGCCCGCGTATCTAGGTCCGCGAAGCTCCACTCCTCGATGGGGCCGTCGACGTCACCCGTCTCCAGGAACCGGTAGAGCCTCGACGTCCCCTGCCGTTCAGCGCGCAGACAGAGCAGATCGACCAGATTGGTGGTCGAGCTGAACAGGTTCTCGCCGTTCCCCACTGAATCCATGAACAGGTCCCTTAACAAGCAAAAGGCTTGAGCGGCCCGGACCATGTCTCATGGGTCTGACTTCCACCTTCGCGAGGAGGGGAGACGGACGCGCCCGTCCAACGTGGCGGGTCCGCCTCAACCACTCCGTGCGCGAGGCCTGATCAGGCGGTCTCGAACACGAGCCGCTGGGTGACTTCCCGGCAGATTGCCTGCGCCTGCTGGACCGTCTCGGCGTAGGCCAGCACGTAGCCCGCGCGGTCCTCGGACTTCATGGCCGGACGGATGGTCGTTCCCACATCAACCACGAGCGAGATGTCGACCACGCCCGGGATCCGCCTCAGCGCGTGCATGCCATGCAGGCGCTTGAGCTTGCCGGGCGGAGGGGTGAAGTACTGGATGGCCGCGCCGCCCCGGGGAACGGGGTCGGCCTCCAGGGGCTTCAGCGTCCCCATGGCCCACTGGAGCGTCATGTCCAGCAGGTCATACCCGGTCGTCAGCCGCACCAGGTCCCACAGCCGATCCCCGCCGAGCCGTGTATGGGTTTCCACGATGCGTGGACCGCGCGAGGTGAACTTCAGCTCCGTGTGCGAGGGGCCCTCCTTGATGCCCAGCACGTCCAGGAAGCCGCGGATGAACGCCCGCACCTCGCGGTCGCGGTCCGGGTTCATCGGCGCCGGAACCTGGTGGGCCACCTCCAGGAACTCGCTGCCGATGGGGTCCGAGTTCTTCGTCTCCTCGTTGATGCCGAGGATGATGTGGCGCCCGGAGAATGAGAAGCACTCCACGGAGTACTCGGGGCCGTCCAGATACTCCTCGGCGATCCACGACGACTTGCCGTTGAGCACGCCCTCCAGGTCGCGCGCGGAGCGGACCAGCCGCACGTCGATGCTGCCCACGCCATCCACGGGCTTCAGGATGAACGGGTAGCCCCGCTGCTCGGCGAACGCCGCGACATCCGCGGGCGTCTTCACCGCGGCCCACTGCACGGGCGAGAAGCCGCCCGCGTCCAGCACGCGCCGCATCGCCGGCTTGTCGCGCGTCTTCTCCACCAGGTCCAGCGGGGTGCCCGGCAGCCCCAGCGCCTGGTTGATCCTCGCGCAGGGGATCAGCGCTTCCTCGGCGATGCTGACCGCGCTCACGAATGGGGTAAGCGCGTGCGCGGCCTTCAGCATCGGGATGAGGGCCGGGTCCTCGTAGCTCATGAGGAGCACCCGGTCCGACTGCCGGTTGACCGCGTCCTCCGAGCGCTCCGGGTGCTGGATGACGAAGGGCCTGGCCCCCAACTGCCACGCCCGCTCACAGATGAAGGGCCTCGCGCCCAGGAGGATGATGTCTGACGCCATGGTTGACGGGCTCCCTGGTGATCCTGCTGGAGACTTCACGGTGAGGCGCGCTGGCTCCGCGCGTGACGGATGAAGTCACGGCGTCCTGCCTCGGGGACGACGAAGGCCCACCCCAGCTTGCCTCCGCTGGAGATGTTCACCACCTTGGAGGTGCGGCTCCCTCTCACCAGGAACCCGTTGGGCTTGCCGCCATAGGAATACAGACCAAGCACCAGCCTGTACTCCACCGGCGTCGCGTCCTCGACCGAGCGCAACGCGACGGTCTCCGCTTCGACGCCACGCTGGCAGATCCAACGGTCGAGGCCCGACTCGCGCAGCTTCTGCTCGAGCACGTCCGCGGGCCAGTCCACCCCCATCAACACGCCGCTCCCGCCATAGGAGGCGCCGCCGTCCCACTTGAAGACGAGCTCGGCCTTGTCCCGCAGCGCGGACGCGAGGGTGTCCTCCGACAACGAGAAGGCGTGCGGAAGGTACTTCCGGATCGCGGCGACCTCCTCCGCGCTGAACAGGGCCTGGTAGCCCGGCTCCCACAGCAGCGCGAGGAACCGCTTGCTCATCCGCAGCTCCGGTTCGAAGCCGTTGGTCAGCACCGCGCCGCTGGCCCACAGCTTCTCCACGAACGCGAAGTCGTCGGTGACCTCCTCGTGCGTGAACATGCGGTGCACGAGGGTCTTCTCGCCTTCGCCACGGCTCAGCCATGCCTTGGGATAGCGCGCCTCGTCGAGCAAATCGACGGCCAGGCCCGGGTTCGCCGCCTCGAGGTAGCGCTTCAGGAGCTCCTGGCGCGGGTATCCCATCTGCCCGTGCGCGGTGGAGTCGAGGATCACGACCCGGCGCAGGTCCCGCTTCCTGCACTCCGCGGTGTACAGCCCGGCGAGGTCCCGGAGCGCGCTGCCCGTCAGCGCGGCCTGGGGATAGCCCAGCTCCTCGATGTATGTGTTCGCCCCCTCGTACGCCTCGCCCCCGCCCACGCCGGGGAAGATGTTGAACTCGCAGAAGAAGTACCCGTCGCGCGTCGGGACGATGTCCATCCGGCCCACCGTCGCGTCACCGTGCTTCAGGTTGTCCCAGTTGATGAACGCGGCCAGCCGCCTCGGCATCCGGAACAGGTCGAGCACGCTCTCCTTCGAGCGGGTCGCGAACAGGTGCTGGATGATCTTCAGCTGCGCGGAGAGCAGGGCGCTGCACGCGCGTCCCAGCTCGACGAACTCCGCCTCGTCGAACAGGAGGGGATGCGCGAACTGGCGCTTCTCGTACATCGGCGAGCCAAGCCCTCTCATCAAGGCGTCGGCGTTCGCGTGCGCCACGGCTTCCCTGGTCGCGTCCCGCCCCTCTTCGAGGGCGGCGATGAACTCTTCGTTGAATGCACCGATCATGGGCGGACGTGACTGCGCAAAGGGTGTTAGGGGAGGTGATCAGGGTACATCACGCGTTACGCATGCCTCAAGAACGTCCGGCCTCGCCAACACCGAAGAGCGCGTTCATCTTCTGCAGGGAGAAGGCCTTGTAGACGACGGGCTCGTACTTCGCCGGCGTGTCCTTGCAGAACTTGGGGAAGCACTCGATCAACGCGTCGTCGTTGGCGAGCTTGAAGAACGCGACGGACTGTCGCTCATCGCCGGAGAGCACCACGCGATGGGGCGTGGAGACATATTCGTCGTTGGACCACCGGGCCATCAGGTCGCCGATGTTGACGATGAGGTGCTCACGCGCGGCCAGCCTGGGCGTGATCCAGGTCCCGCTCCGGTCCTTGACCTGGATGCCGGGCCCGGTCTGCGCGAGCATCGTCAACAGGGTCCCGTCCGTGTGCTCGCCCATGCCCTGGTCATTGACCAGCTCGCTGCTGCGCTGCGGGTAGAGCAGGGAGCGGAGCGAGTCATTGGACGCGGAGGTCTTCTTCGCGAAGAAGTCCCGGGGCAGATCCAGGGCGATGCTGAACAGCTCGGTGAGCCGGGCCGTCAACGCCTCGCACTCCCGGAAGTACGCCTTCAGCGCCGCGCGGAGCTGCCGGCCCGTCAGGTCCTGGCTGAAGGGCAGGGCGGCGCCATCGTCGTCGATGCGCCGGCCCACGCTGAACTTCTCCACGTAGTCGCTGGGGAGTCCCTTCTTGCCCGTGTACGCAAAGGCATTCTCCTCCAGCATGCCGCTGTAGCCGTAGGGCGTGTAGTCGTCCGCGGCCATGGTGAAGCCGGACTGGAGCCTGCACCGGTTCTTCACCTCGAACGGCAGGCCGAAGAAGGCTCGCGAGGTCGCATAGGCGTCCTCGAAGGTGGAGGGGGTGATGCCATGCCCGCTCAGGGTGAAGAAGCCCACCTCCTTGCACGCACGGTCAATCTGGAACGCCACCCGGCGCTCCGCCTCGGAGCCCGGCGTCGCGGACGTCAAATCGATTCGGGGTAGCTCGGTCATCTCTCTTCTCCTCCTTCAATCCCGGTGTGGTTCGAGTTCGCGCAGCAGGTGCGCGGTCGTGATGACGTCGAGGAACGCGTGGCCCGTCGAGCTGAAGACGGTGCGGCCCGCCCGCAGCGACTCGCGCCCCGTTCGGACGAGCTGCCCCAGGGAGAGGGCGCTGGCATGGACCGGCCCCGCCTCGGCCACGGCGGTCGCCAGGTCCTCCACGATGAGCGTCGACGTGCGCAGCAGCTCGAGCGGCACTTCTCTCGTTTCCGTCGTGTGCCCGCCCATGCAGTTGATGTGCACGGTGGGGGAAAGGTCCGCGAAGCGGCCCAGTGGCGCCTTCGATGACGTCGCGGTGCCGATGACATCCGCGTTCCGGACCGCCACATCCAGGGACTCGCAGGTGATGACGCGCACGTCCTGGCCCAGGGAAGCGCGCAGCTCCGATGCGAAGGCGGCGCACCGGGATGCGTTCCTGGCCCAGAGCCTCACCTCCTGGATGGGACGGACCGCGCAGACGGACACCGCCTGCTGCCGCGCCTGCACGCCCGTCCCGGCGATCGCCAGCACCCGGGCATCCGTGCGCGCGCAGCGGTCCGTCACCAGCGCCGACACCGCGGCACACTTGAGGTTCGTCACCGCCGCGCCGTCGAGCATCGCGAGCAGCTCGCCCGTGCGGGTCGAGAACGCGGTGACCACGGCGTTCACCGTGGGCAGCGGGTCGGTGGCGGACCGCTCGAAGATCGTCGCCACCTTGTTGATGTAGAGGCCGAAGTGCTTCGACACCGCCGGCATCGACAGGAACGCGGCGCGGGGCTGCTCCGAGGACACCACCTCGCGCAGGGGGACCTGCATGCGCTCATGCAGGCCCTCTTCGAGCGCCACCTCGAGCTCACGCACGAGCCGCGGAAGGTTGCCGCGCGCGGTGACGACGCTGTGTGAGTAGAACGTGGTCATCGCGCGGCCTCTCTCGCCTACAGCGTCGCGAGGACTTCCTTCAGGTTGTCGATGAACGACTGGACCGTCTCCGTGGGCAGGTCGCCGCGCAGCATGAGTCGGATGCCGGCGCGGCCGACGGGGACGATGGGGAAGAAGACCGCCGAGCAGTAGAAGCCCCGCCGGTACAGCTCGCGCGAGAGCTTGACGGCCTTGTCCTGCTCGCCGACCTCCACGACCTTGATGTGGAGCCCGTCGCCCCGCTGCGCCGTCTGGATGTGCTCATCGAACAGCGCGATGTTCTTCCGGAGCTGCTCCTGGCGCTTCCCCAGCTCGGGGCTGCGGTGCACCTTGATGCTTCCCAGCGAGGTGCCGATCGCGGCCGTGCGCAGGCTCTGCGACCACCCCATCGGGCCCGTCCGGTAGAGGAAGTCGTAGTGCTTGCGCGAGCCGAGCATCGCGATGCCGCCCGTGCTGCCGAACGCCTTGGCGGTGGAAGCGATGATCAGCGTCCTGTCATTCAGCGACGGAAGCCGCGAGCGGATGTACCCCTCGCCGTGCTTGCCCTGCGTCGAGAGCGAGTGGGAGTCATCGATGTACAGGAACAGCCCGTACTTCTCCTGCAGCGTCCGCAGCGCTTCGAGGTTCGTCACCCCGCCCACGGAGTAGACGCCGTCGCACACGTACGCCACGCGCGGGTACTTGCGGCAGACGTCCTCCAGGTAGTTCATGTCGTTGTGCGGGCTGTTCAGCACCAGCGTCTCGTCCGCGACGATGGGCTTCACGAACGCCATGGAGAAGTGCGCGAACTTGTCGAACACCATCACCAACGGCTCGCTGTCGGTCAGGTGGCCCGAGCCGAGCATCGGCAGGATCGCCGCCGTGAGCGCGCTGGACGTGACCGCGGGGAGCACCGGCCCGCCGAACAGGTCGGCGAGCTGCAGCTCGAGCTCCTCCATCAATCCCAGCCGGATGCGGAACTCGGCCATCGACAGCCCGGTGACGCCTTCGCTCCGGAGCGCGTCGATGCCTCCCTGGATGACGTCCGGATGGCTGTTCAACCCCAGGTAGGAGCACGAGCACAGGTTGACGAACTCGTGCCCGGTGTCGACCTCGCGCAGCCGGTTCTGGCTGCCGTTGAACTCGACACGGATGCCGAGCATGTTCGAGTCCTGGGCCACACGCCAGGCGCTCTCGCTCGCCGGGACCATCTTCTGGTTGTTGCGGTGCGCATGCGGACCCATGATCGGGTCGGTGCGGGTCGTCACGGGCGGGCTCCTGTCTTTTCGATCACGAACTGTCCAATCCGGGCAATGGCTTCACGTCCGCTGGAAAGCCGCGGGTGGTGCAGGTGCCAGACGTGCACCATGTCGGGCCACTCCTCCAACGTGACGTCCACGCCGGAGGCCTGCGCCTTTTTCGCGAGCGCCTCGGAGTCGCTGAAGAGGATCTCCCGCTCGCCCACCTGGATGAGCAGCGGCGGGAAGCCGGTGAGGTCCGCGTGGATGGGTGCCGCGGTCGGATGCCGGAGGTTCTTCCCGTTGAGGTACAGCCGGATGACCTGGTCCACCACCTTGCGCTGCACGAGCGGGTCGATGTGCTCGCGCGTCCGGTAGCTCTCCCCGGTGGGCTCCATGTCGACCAGCGGAGAGATGCTCACCGCTGCCCCCGCGAGCGGGAGGCCCTGTGCCTGGGCCGCGACCAGCATCGCAAGCACCAGTCCGCCGCCCGCCGAATCACCCACGATGGCGATGCGTCCGGGTGCGAATCCCCGGCGCAGCAGCCACTGGTACGCGGCGACGGCATCCTCGACCGCGGCCGGGTAGGGGTGTTCGGGGGCCCGGCGGTAATCGAGCTGAAGCACGCGGCAACGCGCGGCCCGGGCCACCTCGCCGACCATGCCGGCGTGGCTCTTCAGCGAGCCGAAGACGAACCCTCCGCCATGCAGGTAGAGGAGGGCCCGGTCCGCATCGCAGTCCGGAGGGGTGAGCACCTGGGCTCCGACCCCATCGATGCTGAGCGGCTCGGCCTTGATGTCGGGCGCGAGGGGCGTCCCGAGCGCGTCATAGTGCACCCGCGCGTCCTTGAAGTCGTCCGGCCAGGGCCGGGCGTCGAGGTACGCGAGCAGCTCCTTCATCTCCGCGGCATTCCGCGCGGCGTTCGTGCGTGTCGTCATGTCGCGCCTCAGGCCAGGACGTCGATGACGTGCGGGAACGTGTTGAGTTCGCCCCGGAGGTAGCGCGAGACGGCCAGGTCCTCCTTGTGGTCGTCCGCCTTGGACAGCGTGAGTCCGTAGAAGTCGTACCAGCGCTTGAGATCGTCCGCGCCCGGCACCTGGAACTCGACATGGCGGATGGGCCGGCGGGCTTCCCGGTTGGCGTCGGGCCGCATGGGCTGGGTCGCCGCGTGGGCCACCCCGCCCACCACCTCGTTGTGCAGGACGATCATGATGACGTCGTTCTCGAGGTCGAGCTTCAGCGCGAACGAGTAGTCGTTCAGGACCTCGTCGTAGAACTCCTGCTTGAGCGCGACGTTGTAGTTGTTGGGGATGTTCTCGATGAGCGACTTCGGGTCGATGCCCTTGTCCTGGCAGAACCGGCGCGTGTCACAGATCATCGGCAGCCCGCCACTGATGTTCTGGTTGGGGCCGTAGAGGTTGGCGATGAACGGCGTCGCCGCGTCGAAGTGGATGCACTTCGTCGTCACGAACTCGCGGCTCTCGGTGTGGTCGCTGTTCGGCGTGAAGCTCTTGTTCTTGTTGTACCCGTCGACGTCCATCTTGACGACGCGGTCGTAGGCAACGTCCACCGGGCTGTACCGCACCAGGTCGAAGCGCGGCGCGGCGGCGCGGAAGACGCCTTCCAGGTAGTTGCGGGCCAGCTCGGCCCCGGCGTCGGTGTGGATGTCCAGCTGACGCGCGGCGAGCAGCTTGTTCGCACCATGGACCACCGCGAAGCCGTTCTTCTTCTCGACAGCCTCGATGATGGCATCCACCAGCGCGCGGTTCGGGGGAACGGAGTCGCCTTTGCTCAGCTCGGCCGGAAAGGTCGAGACGTCAATGAGCGAGTCCTTGATGCGGCTCGGATCGATCTTGTTCATGGGCTGTCCAGGATCAGAGGGGGAGGAATGACTGGCGAAAAAAGATATACATTTGATTGTCGGCGCGGGGAACGACTCCCTCAGGTGGTCCGCGGAGTCCGTCGCGCGCAACCCCTTGCGTGCGAATGATTGTCGGAGGTTTGCTCCACTCGTCTGGTCATGGCTATTGCCAGGGCGGATCCCTACGATCATTGGCAATGCTGCAATCACCTTGGGTTCGCGCCCCCCCGATCGCGATCACTGGCTTTGCCTTTGCGCTGCCTGGCGCCAGCTCACTTGACGAGCTGGCGGATGTTCTTCAGCGAGGGAAGACGACGTATGGCGTCTGGCCCGCGGACCGCATTGCCCCTGCGACGTACGTGGATCCCGCTGCGTCCGTGGGGGCGGCGAAGCTGTACACGGCGCTGGGCGGCGTCATCGAAGAGGGTGAACGCCCAGAAGACCTGGCGGGTCGATCCGGGCTCGCGCAGCGCTGGGTGCTGGACGCGGTCCACCGGGCCCTCGCGTCGGCGAGGCTGTCTCCTGGCTCGCTCAGCGGGCAGCCCGTTCCGGTCTTCCTCGCGCACTCACGCGGTGGCGGCCACGGGCTCTATGACGCCGCGGTCCTCGCCCTGGCAGGTCGGCTCCAGCCCTACCTCGTGCACGGCGCGCATCCGAGCGAGTTCACCCCGCAGGAGCTGTCGAACGTCGCGGAGCAGGTTCGCCGCGAGCTGCGGGACGCGTTCGGTCCCCGCTTCGTCGCCGACCCGCGCGAGCGTGCGATCCACCGGCTTGCCAGTGGCATCGCGGAGAACCTGGGCACCACGGAGAAGGCGCTGATCGTCGATGGCAACTGCACCGGGGGGCTCGTCGCGGTGGAACTCGCGGCCCGGGAGCTCGCGAAGGGGGCGCCGTGGGCGCTCGCCGGCGCGCTGTCGTACGTCGACACCGTCAATCAAGTCCTCTACTCGAACGCGCGCCTGCTATCGGCGGAGGGCTGCTTCCCCTTCGCCAGGAAGGGCACGGGCACGGTCATCTCCGATGGCGTGGTCATGCTGGTGCTCACGACCCTGGAGCGGGCCCAGAAGGAGGGCCTTCCGGTCCATGGCGTGATTCGAGGAGTCGGCGGCGGTAACGACGGTGCGACCGAAGGGTACATGCTCGTCCCGAACCCGCGCGGGCACGAAGTCGCGATCCAGCGTGCAATCGAGCAGGCCGGTGTCTCTCCCTCCGAGCTGGGAGTGCTGCTCTCGCACGGCACGGGCACGCGGGCAGGCGATGCCGTGGAGACGAAGGTCTTCAATCGCGCCTTGAAGCTGCATGGGGAGGCCGGGCAGCCGCGGTCCCCCGTGCCCGTGCTGTCGATCAAGGGGAACGTCGGCCACGCCAAGGAGGCGTCGGGGCTGGCGAACCTCGTGGCGCTCCTCTCCATGTTCGAGGCCGGGCGCATCCCGGACCCGCTGCGTGACGACAAGGACGGAGCGCTGATCGAACCGGGTGGGCTCATCGAACTCGACAAGACCGACCGTCCCTGGCCGGCCGGCGACACGCCACGCATCGGAGGCGTCAGCGCCATCGCAAGCGGCGGTCAGAACTACCATGCGGTGGTGGAGGACCGGCCCTCGCCAGCACGGGTCAAGACCCTGCTGCGAAGCCAGCCCCGAGGCCCCGCGAGGAGTGACGAGCCCATCGCCATCGTGGGCCTGGCTGGCGCGTTCGCTGGCGCTCCTGACCTCTCCACGCTGTGGCGAAACCTTCTCCAGGGGCGGCGGTCCTTCCGGCGACTCTCGCTCGACCAGGGGTTGTCACAGTCCGCGCGCGGCGAGCTGTACTCCGACCATGGGGCTCCACTCGATCTGGACGCGGAGCGCTTCACCGGCAACGCCAGCCAGTACGCGGAGCGGCCTTCCGACATCCTGCGCTACGACCCCCTCCATTACCTGCTCGTGGACCTGGCGCGGAGCGCGGCGTCGAAGGTGCCCATCGCGCCGGGAAGCAACGTCTCGGTGGTCGTGTCCGCTGAGCACTGCAGCGAATACGGGCTGCGCCAGGTCGCGGCCGCGCGGCTGCCGGAGCTCGAGGAGCAGCTCCTGCGCGCGTTGCGGGGGACGGGCAGGGACCCCAAGGGGGTGTCTCGCACGCTGCGTGCGGCGATGAAGCGACTGTCGGGCGACCTGCCCGAGCTGTGGGCGGGCAGCCTGTTCAACCTGTCACCCAGCTTCATGGCGGCGCGGATCGCCCGTGCCTTCGACCTGACCGGGCCCACCTGCGCCATCGAAGCCGGAGCCGCCGCGTCTTCCATCGGGGGGCTCGAAGTCGCGTGTGGCCGTCTCGCGGCCCGGGAGGTGGACGCGGCATTCTGGGCGACGGCGGACATGCGCCTCGGGTTCACGCGCTATTCCGACGAGTGCGCGATGGGGCACCTGTCACGGCGAGACACCCCGACCGCGCTCGACGCCTCCTCCGACGGGTATCTGCCCGGGGAGGGCGCCACGGTGTGCCTGCTGCGGCGATTGTCGGACGCGAAGGCACGCGGCGAGCGGATCCACGGGATCATCCGTTCCATTGGCAGCGCCTTCGCACCGCTTCCAGACCGTGGCCTCGTCTCCGAGACCGCGATGAGCCTGGCCATCCGACGCGCCTATTCCCGGTGTGACGTGTCGGCGGACGACCTCGCGTTCGTCGAATGCTTCGGCAGCGGACACCCCGGCAGTGACGTCGCGGAGACCACCGCGCTCGGACGCACGCTGGCCGCCGCGCGAGCCAGGCCGCTCCCCATTGGAGGCGTCATGCCCAACATCGGGCACACCGGGGCCGCGGCGGGCGCCGCGAGTCTGATGAAGGCCCTCTTCATGCTGAGCACGAAGAAGGCCCCTGCGACGGTGGGTGTGAGGCATCCGCTCGTCGGCACGCAGGAGAACCTCCGCGTCGTCACCGAGCCCCAGGACCTGAAGGACGCGCGGTTCGCGGGCGTCAACGCGGCGGGGGCCGGCGGGACGCACTATCACGTCGTGATCGAAGCGGGCTCGGATGCCCTGGAGGTCAGCCCGTGAGTTCAGAGGTCCTGGCCTCGCTCGCACAGGGGCTCCACGAGCAGATCCCGATGACGAAGTTCCTTGGGATTTCCTTCGTGGAGTTCGAGCCCCAGCGAATCGTTCTCGCGGCGCCGCTCGGCCCCTCAATCAATCACCGGGGCACGGCTTTCGGCCCGGGGGTCTTCACCGCCGCCGGGCTCGCTCCCTGGCTGCTGCTCGTGCGGAAGGCGTGGTCGGAGAGGCTCGCCGTGCAGATCCTCCTGCGGCGCTGCGAGTTCGCCCTCCACCGTCCCATCACGGGTGATTACCGGGCGCGGTGCGACTCGTTGCCCGTCCTGGAGGTCGAGGCCCTGCGGCGCGGAGGCAAGGAGCGGCTCTCGGCCACGTCACATGTCGTCATCGATGACGGGGAGCCCGCCGCGACCTACACGGCGCACTACACGCTGCTCGGGGTGCCGGCTTCGGCGGGCGCTGGAGAGGGCGACTTGCGGTTGCCCTTCCCCGAGGAGTGGCGGGCGTGATCTACCGCAGGCTCGGCGGTCTTGAGGTTTCCGTGTTCGCGCTTGGCGCGGCGAACTTCGGGGGCATTGGAAGCTCACGGAAGCTGGTGGGCAGGGGAGAGACCGAAGCCGAAGCGCATGCGCTCCTGGATCGGGCCGTGGCGCTGGGGATCAGTCTCATCGACACGGCGGGCACCTACGCGGACGGTGCCAGCGAGTCCTTCATCGGCTCCTGGCTGGCGTCGCGGGGCCCGGCGATGCGGGACAGGGTCCTCCTCTCATCCAAGGTCGGGATCCGCGGCGGCCTCGGCCGGAAGCATGTCTTCGAGGAGGTGGATCGAACGCTGGCCCGTCTTCGCGTCGACACGCTCGATCTCTACCTGTCGCACGTGCCTGATCCCGCCACCCCGTGGGACGAAGTGCTCGCGACCTTCCAGGCCCTCGTCAAGCTTGGGAAGGTTCGTCAGTTCGGCCTGTCGAACGTGACAGCGAACGATCTCTGGAGCTCCGCTGCCAGTGGCAGCCCGGGTTTCGGCTGGGTCCAGAACCGCTTCAACCTGCTCGAACGCGACGACGAGCACAACGGCGTGTTGGAGGCCTGCGTGAAGCTGGGGCTTCAATACACCCCCTACTCACCGCTGGCGGGCGGCCTGCTGAGCGGCAAGTACAGCCTTTCGGGCTCCATTCCGGAGGACACCCGCATCGGGCAGCGGCGGGACCTCTATGCGAAGGCCTGGAGCCCGGCGAATGCCTTGCGTGTCGAACAGTTGAAGACCGAGGCCGCTGCCCACTCGCTTTCACCAGCGGGGCTTGCAACCTGGTGGCTGCTGCACTGCCCGTTCGTGACGTCGGTCCTCGTCGGCGCGCGCAGCCCCGAGCAACTGGAGCAGCTCGTGACGCAGGCATTGAACCTGCCCGTGAACGGCGAACTGTGGCGAACCCTCTCTTCCCCAGGCGAATAACGTGCGAGCAATCGTTTGCCGGACCTGGGGTGGACCCGGGGAGCTGACCCTTGAGGACGTGCCGGAACCCGTTCCGGGAGAAGGCGAGCTGAAGATCGACGTGCACGCGTGCAGCGTGAACTTCGCCGACCTCCTCATGATTGGCGGCACCTACCAGACCCGACCGTCGCTGCCCTTCGTCCCGGGACTAGAGGCGGCAGGCACGATTTCAAGCGCTCCCGAAGGCTCCGGCTTCCAGCCCGGGGACCGGGTCGTGGCAATCCTGTGGCATGGGGGCTACGCCGAGCAGGCCGTGGCCGCGCCACGCGAAACCTTCCTGCTTCCGGCCGGCGTCTCGTTCGAGGTCGCGGCGGCCTTGACCAGCGCGTATGTGAGCACCGCGCTGGCGCTGCAGCGGGTCGCCCGCTTGCTGCCCTCCCAGACGCTGCTCGTCCTCGGGGCCAGCGGGGGCGTGGGCCTCGCGGCCGTGCAGTTGGGCAAGGCGCTGGGTGCCACCGTCATCGCGGTCGCGGGGACGACGGACAAGCTCGCCACCGTGCGTGAAGCCGGCGCGGGCCACGTCATCAGCCACCGCGACGAGGACTGGAAGGAGCAGGTCCAGGCCGCGGCGGGGCCGTCAGGCGTGGACGTCTGTTTCGATCCCGTGGGAGGCCCGCTCTTCGACCCAGCGCTCTCGACCCTCGGCTGGGGGGGACGGTACGTGCTCGTCGGGTTCGCGGCGGGCCAGGTGCCCCAGATTCCGGCCCACCGGCTCCTCGTGAAGCACCGCGCGGTCCTCGGCTCCTCGCTGCGCTACTTCCGCTACCGCGAGCCGGCCGCCCTGCGGGAGACGATGGAGCAGTTGTTCGACTGGTACGCGCAGGGCAAGGTCTCCCCGCGCATCACCGAGCGGTTGCCGCTGAGCAGGACCTCCGAGGGCCTGCGCGCCCTGGAGGAGCGGCGCGCCATCGGCAAGCTCGTGGTCTGCGTCCGCGACGGCGGCCTATGAGAAGGACCGGGGCAGCCCGAGCAGGTGCTGACCGATGTACGACAGGGCCATGTTCCGGCTGACCGGTGCGTTGATGTACAGCCGCACCTCCCGGAACTTGCGCTCCACGTCGTACTCCTCGGCGAAGCCGTAGCCCCCGAAGGTATCCATGCAGACGTTGGCGGCCTCCCAGGCGGCTTCCGCGGCCAGGTACTTCGCCATGTTCGCCTCTGCGGCACAGGACTGGCGGGCATCGAAGAGCCTCGCGGCGTTCTCGGTCAGCATCGAGGCAGCCGTGATCGCCGTATGGGCCTTCGCGATGGGAAACTGCACACCCTGGTTGGCGCCAATGGGCTTGCCGAAGACGACGCGCTCCTTGGCGTAGGCCACGGCCTTCTCGATGAACCACCGCCCGTCGCCAATCGCCTCCGCCGCGACGAGCACCCGCTCCGCGTTCATCCCGTCCAGGACGTAGGAGAACCCCTTGCCCTCTTCGCCAATGAGCTGATCGGCGGGCACTTCGACGTCCTCGAAGAAGAGGGCGTTCGTCGCATGGTTGAGCATGGTGCGGATCGGCCGGACTTCGAGCCCCTTCGTCTTCCGGAGATCGATCAGGAACAGGCTGATCCCATCCGTCTTCTTCTGGACCGCCGCGCGGGGCGTCGTCCGCGCCAGGAGGAGCATCAGGTCGGACTGGAGGACCCGCGAGATGAAGATCTTCTGGCCGTTCACGACGTACCGGTCCCCGGAGCGCACCGCGGTCGTCTCGATGGCGGTGGTGTCCGAGCCCGAGTTCGGTTCCGTGACGGCGAACGCCTGGAGACGGAGGCGTCCAGCGGCGATGTCCGGGAGGAAGCGGTTCTTCTGCTCCGCCGAGCCATGGCGCAACAACACGCTCATCACATACATCTGGGCATGGCAGGCGGAGGCGTTGCCGCCAAAGTGGTTGATCTCACCCAGGACGGTCGCTGCCTCCAGCAACCCGAGCCCCGCCCCGCCATACTCCGTGGGGATGAGCGCGGCGAGCAGCCCGGCTTCCGTCAGGGCATCGACGAACGCATGCGGGTATTCGCGCTGCGAGTCGAGGGTCCGCCAGTACGTCGGAGGGAACCGGGCGCAGATGGCGCGCACGGACGACCGGATCGCCTCCCGGGTGTCGTCTGGGGCGTTCATGGAATCCATGGGATGGCTCTCCTTCAAAACCGCGTCATCTTCATGGATTGCACTGTGGGATGGGAGCGACTGGCGGGTCCCCCGCGTCCGTGCAACCTGAGAGGGAATGGCCTGGATGTGCTGAAAGACTATTCACCGGGGCGGGGCCTGAAGGGGCGCGTCCCGGGATTTCGTCAAGCGCTCCCATGGCGCAATGGTGTGTGGCCTACGCATCGGGTCACGAAAGCAGGGCTTCTGCGCTTCCATCCCCACGGCCCCGATGGAGTAGAGTCCGCCGCTCCATGGAGCGCACCGGCGCGGCGGCGATCATCATCGGCAACGAAGTCCTCACCGCGAAGGTGAAGGACGAGAACGGACCCCACCTCATCCAGCGCCTGCGGGAGGTGGGCATCCCGCTGCGCTCGGTGGAGACCATCCTGGACGACGTGGACGCCATCGTGGACGCGGTGGCGCGCGCCCGGCGACGGGCCCGCTACGTCTTCACCAGCGGTGGCATCGGGCCCACCCACGACGACGTCACGGTGCGCGCGGTGGCGCT
The DNA here is from genome assembly GCF_003612055.1 of Corallococcus llansteffanensis. Classification (GTDB taxonomy): domain Bacteria; phylum Myxococcota; class Myxococcia; order Myxococcales; family Myxococcaceae; genus Corallococcus; species Corallococcus llansteffanensis. The sequence continues at coordinate 5,689 of NZ_RAWB01000096.1, read as the reverse complement.
CGCGCTGGGCCGCTCCGTGGTGCGCCTTCCGGAGATGGTCTCCGCGATCCAGGCCCGCGCGGGCGACAACCCGGTGACGCCGGAGGGCCTGCGGCTGGCGGACGCGCCGGAGGGTGCGGTGCTGCTGGCCCAACCGGGGATGTGGTTCCCGGTGCTGACCGTGGACGACATGTACCTGCTACCGGGCGTCCCGCAGCTCTTCCGGTTGCAATTGGAGACGGTGCTGGCGCGGCTGAGCGGCACGCCGGTGCACCTGGTCAACCTGTACTTCAACCAGGGCGAGAGCGCCCTGGCCGCGGTGCTGGACCGCGTGGCGCTGGACATGCCCCACGTGGCCATCGGCTCGTATCCGGTGTTCGACCCGAGCCTGGACTACCGCGTGAAGGTGACGGTCGAGGCCCCGGAGCGCGCCCACGTGGATGAGGCCGTGGGCCGGCTCCTGGTCGCGCTCCCGACGGACACGCTGGTCCGCCGGGAGTAGCTTCCGAAGGGCGACGGCTACAGCGACAGGCCCATCCGCTGACGCAGGCGGAAGAAGTCGTCGGTGAGCAGCCAGGAGAGCAGCGCGCGCAGGTCGGCGCGCTCGCGCACCGCCTGGAGGACGGGCTCGGTGCCCTCCTGACGGTTGGCGGCGATGTTCGGATCCTCGCGCAGCAGCATGGTGAGGGCCACGGACGGATCCCCGCACACCAGCAGGCCCGCGCGGTCGGCGGAGAAGCCGAGCGCGTCCACCACCGGCACCACGTCGAGCTTCGGCTGCTCGGCCAGCGTCTGCACGGGGCCCTCCATCGCCTTGAGCGCCTTGCGTGAGAAGGCCTTCTTGAGCTGCTTGCTCACGTCGTCGTTGCGCCGGCCCAGGCCGTTGAACTGCGCCACGTGGATGCGGATGGCATTGCCGAACAGGTCCGCCGTCTCGCCCTGGGACAGCTTGGCGAGCACGGCCGTCTTGTTGAGCAGGCCCAGTACCGCCTTGCCGATGAGGAACTTCTGCTCCCGGGCATTGAAGCGGCGCACCACGTCCTGGCCCACGCAGAGCGCCAGGGGCTCCGTCGTCTCCTGCTGCATCAACCCGCGGCGGGCGAGGTAGACCTCGAACTCCTCCACGCCGAAGGTCTGCGCCACCGCGCGCACGGCCTTGAACACGGCCGAGTCCGGCTTGAGCTTGTCCGTCTTCGGGTTGACCCCGAGCATCTCGAACTGCGGCGGGTACACCTTGCTGAGCTGGTCGCCAATCGCGCGCAGCAGCTCCGTCATCGCCCCCCGGGCGGCGGGGTGCAGCAGCACGGTGTCCACGTCCGACGGGGTCAGCGCCTCGCGCGGCTCCTGCGGCTGCTTCGCGCGGCCCTCCGAGTAGTAGGACTGCTCCACCTCGTTGGTGGCGCGCATGAACGTCAGCACCGCCGACACGGCGAAGGCCTTGTCATGCTGCTTCTGGGCGTCCCACAGCTTGAAGAGGGCGTGCAGGCTGTCCACGCGCGTGGGGTCCTGGCGCAGGAGCTGCCGGTGCTCCTCGATGGCCAGCGGGTAGCTGTTGGTGTCGCGGCCGTACAGCTCCGCCAGCGCGGCGCGGGCCTGGCTGTTCTGCGCATCCTGTTCGACGATCTGGCGGTAGATGGCGGTCGCGCGGGCGGGCTCCGACAGGGGGCCCGCGTAGAGGCTCGCCACGCGCATGCGCAGGGACGCGGCGCGCTTGACGTCCGAGGACGCCGTGGCGGCCGCCTGCGCGTCCAGCATCTGCGCCAGCTCCGGCAGGTTGCGGGCCCGCTCGTAGAGGGCCACCAGCCGGTCCACCAGCGCGGGCTCGCCCGGCGTCAGCTCCAGCGCCTTGCGGTACAGCGCCGTCGCGGAGGCCGCGTCACCCAGGCCTTCGTCGTGGATGCGCGCCAGCTCCACCGTGAAGCGCGCCCGCGCGTCGTTGGGCAGGTCCTGATCCAGCAGCTTGCGCAGGCAGTCCACCGCGCCGCCGAAGTTGCGGCCCTGCGCGTACACCGTGGCCAGCCGCTCCAGCGCCTCCGGGTGACGGGGCAGGGTGGCCAGCGCCGTCTGCAGGTGCGCGGCCGCGCGGTTCGGGTCGTGGAGGTGCGTCTGGTAGAGCGAGCCCAGCGTCAGGTGGTGCTGCGCGAGCACGCGAGGGTCGCCGCCCTGCTGCACGCGCTGGCTGAGCATCACCGCCGCCTCCGCGTACTGCTGCGCTTCGAGCAACAGCAGGCCACGCGTCTCCAGCGCGTCCGGGAAGCCGGGCCGGGCCGCGAGGGCCTTCTCCAGCACCGCGAGCGCGCGGGCACGGTCGCCCAGCGCCACGTTGTGCAGCCGGGCCGCGGTGACGTAGGCCGCCGCCGCTGCTTCCGCATCACGCTGTGCCAGCCGCGCCTCCGCGCGCCGCTCGTGCAGGGCCGCGAGGTCGGAGGAACCGCCGCGCTGCGCGAGCAACTCCTCCAGGCCGGTGGCCGCGCCCGGGTGCAGCGGGTCGCGCTCCAGGGCCTGCCGGTACAGGGCCGCGCCGCCGTCCGGATCATTCAACTTGTGGACCGCGAGCTTCGCGGCGGCGACGAAGCACTCGATGGCGCCCTTGGGGTCGCGGCTCGCCCTGGCTTCGGTCTCCAGCATGGTGCGGGCGGTGGCGAAATCGGAGCGGCGCAGGGCCACGCGGCGCGCGCCCTGGAGCGCGGGGAGGCACTGCGACTGGAGCTCCAGCGCCTGCTGGTAGAGGGCGGCGGCCTGCTCCAGGTCGGCGCTCTTCGCTTCGGCCAGCTCCGCCGCGCGCAGGAGCAATTCCAGCGCCTCGGTGGCGTCGGTCGTCACCGCCAGCCGCATGCCGTACATGCGCGACAGGCCCGCGGTGTCGCCCGTCTGGCGCAGCACGCGCTCCAGGCTGAAGGCGAGGCGCGCGTCGCTGGGGTCCTCGTCGAAGGCGCGCTGGTACACGTCCAGGGTGCGCTCGGTGGGCGGGCCCTTCTCCTGATCCGCCGCGGCCAGCAGGCGCAGGGCGCTGGACAGGCGCGGATCCGTCACGCGGTCGGCGATGCGGGAGCGAAGCTCGGCGCGGCGCGGGCGGTCCGACACGCGGATGCGCTCCAGCAGGGTGAGGGCGGAGAAGTTGCCCGGCTCCAGGGCCAGCACGGACTCGCAGCACTGCGCCGCGCGCGACGGCTCCTGGAAGCGGTCCAGGTACAGCCGCGCGAGCTTCAGGTACGCCGTGACCTTCGCGGACGGCGTCTGGCCCACCTGCGTCTCGCGGTCGAGGATGGCGACCAGCTCCTTCACGTTGTCCTGCGCGACGTACAGGCGCTCCAGCGCGCGCAGCGTGGCGGCGTGGCCCGGCGTCAAGCGCAGCACCTCCTGATAGCCGTCGATGGCCAGCTCCGGACGGGCGAGCTGGTCCTCCCAGATGGCGGCGGCCTGGTACAGCGCGTTGGCGCGCTCCAGCGGGTCGGTGCGGTTGGCGGCGTCCGCGCGCAGCACCTCCACCAGGGGCTCCCACGCACCGTGGGACCGGTGGATGCGGGCGAGCGCGCGCAGCGCCGGGAAGTAGCTGGGCGCCAGCATCAGCGCCTCCTGGTACGACGCCAGCGCCTCGTTCTCCTGCTTGAGGCGGTGCTCGTACAGCTCGCCAATCTTGTAGATGAGCGCGGCGGCCTGGTCGGTGGAGGAGGAGATCTCCGACTCCGCCCGGTACATGTCGATGAGCTTCTCCCAGCGTCCGTCCTGCGCGTACAGCCGGCCCAGGGCCTTGAGCGCGGGCAGGTACGAGGGCGACAGCGCGAGCACGCGCTCGTAGGCGCTGATGGCACCCACGCGGTCCTTCAGGTGCTCATCCAGAATCTCGGCGTTGCGGTGCAGCAGCGACAGCACCTGCTTGGTGTCGCCGGCGAACGACGCCTCCAGGTCGTTGGTCTCCAGCAGCTCGCGGTGGCGTCCGGCGCGCTCGTAGAGGCGGGCCAGGTTGCGCAGCGTGGGCAGGTGGTCCGACGCGAGATCGAGGATGCGCTTCATGCACTCGATGGCGTGGTCCAGGTCCCCCAGGCGGTCCTCGTAGATGACCGCCATCTTGTTGAGGGTGGTGATGAGCTGGTCGCGGTCGTTGGTCTGGAGCAGGTCCTGCTCGAACATCCCCACCAGCTCCGCGAAGCGACCCTGGCGCTCGTAGAGGCGGGTGAGGGCCTTCTGCGCGGGGAGGTAGCCCGGCTGGAGCTGGAGGCACGCGTTGTAGCGCGCGATGGCGTCCTCGGGGCGGCCCAGGCGCTCTTCCAGGATCTCGGCCGCCTTGTACATGCGCGCGGCCTTGCCCTTGGCGTCCTCGGCGGCGGTGACCTCCGCGTCGAAGACGACGACGAGGCCTTCCCAGTTCTGCATCCGGTAGGACAGCTTGCCCAGGCCCGCGAGCGCGGCGGCGTGGCTGGGGATGCGCGCGAGGATGGCCTGGTAGCGCGCGGCGGCCTCCTGGTCGCGCTTGAGGTCGTCCTCGTACAGCGCGGCGAGGCGCAGGTTGATGGCGACGAGCTCGCTCTCGTCGTTGATGGAGCCCACCCACGCGAGCAGCACGTCGGCCAGCTCCTCGAAGCGGCCTTGCGTCTCGTAGATGCCGGCGAGCGCGGAGAGGACGAGCGGCTCATGCGGGCTCACGCGGCGCGCGGCGAGCAGCGCGGACAGGGCGTCGTCCTTGCGGCCCAGGCGATCATGGACCTTGGCGATGTGGAGGTAGGCGGGAGCGGCCTGGGAGCCCTGGCCCTCGGCCTCGGCGAGGAGGGCGGCGAGCAGCTCGTCGGTGCGGCCCTCGCGCTCGGCGATGCGCTTGACGGCGGCCTGGAGCAGCGGGTCGGAGCGATCCAGCGCGAACGCCTCGCGGAAGCAGACGGCGGCGGCGTCCTTGTTCTTGAGGCGCTCCTCCAGGAGCATGCCCGCGGCGGTGAGGTAGTGGGCGCGCAGGCCGGGCGGGACGACCGCGGCGGCGAGCAGCTGGTAGATCTCCACCAGGGCGCCGACGTCGTTGCGCGAGGCGTAGACGGACTCGAGCTGGGTGAGGAGGGTGAGGTCGGTGGGCTTGCGGTCCAGGGCCTGGCGCAGGGCGTCCGCGGCGTCGTTGTCGCGGGACAGGCGCTCCTCGAGGATGGAGCCCTTCTCGAAGAGGAGGGAGGCCTGCTGGCGCGGGTCCTCGGAGGCGATGAGCTCCGCGTCGATGAGCTGGACGACCATCTGCCAGTTGCCCACGTCGGCGAAGAGGCGACGGGCGGCGCGGATGTTGGCGAGGAAGCGCGGCGCCAGCTTGTAGGCGTTCTGGAACGCGACGGCGGCGTTGCGAGGGTTCTTGAGCGGCTCTTCCCAGAGCAGGCCCACCTCGTGGAAGAGGAGGGCGGCCGTCTGGGGCTCGGTGGTGGCGAGCGCCTTGGCCTCGCGCTCCATGGAAGCGATGCGCTCGCGGGCATCGTCCTCGGCGCTGGCCTGGGGAGCGGGGAGAGAGGTCACGTTCTGCGCGAGGGCCTGCGAGGCACCTGCCGGGTCGGGAGCGCCGGGGGGAGGCACCGGGGCGGAGGACGAAGGCCGCGTGACGTCATTGCGCTCGCTCATGGAAGCCGGCTCCAGACACAGAAGTTGTCGAGGGGAACTGAACGGGAGTTCGTACCACGCGCTCGGCCGGCCCCTCAACTTCCCGTCTTTCCTGGTGATTTGAGTGGCGGGCAGGCGGCCAGAC
>NZ_RAWB01000969.1 GCF_003612055.1 Corallococcus llansteffanensis | reverse complement strand
GGCTGGGGCTGGGCTTCGCGGTGCTGTCGATGGGGACGGTGCTCAACATCCGCCTGGAGGACCGGCTGTCCCCGGTGGTGCTGCTCTTCGTCATCGCGCTCGCGGTGGCGCTGGTGCCGGCGTGGCGGGAGCGCGTGTGGCGGCGGGACGTGCTGCTCTTCCTGGCGCTCGCGGTCTGGCTGTCCTGGTCGGAGCCGCTGACGGCGTTCGGCCAGCCGCTCAAGGTGCAGATTCCGATGCCCTACGTGGTGTTCAAGCACGTGGTGCCGCTGTTCTCTCGCGGCGGCATGCCGGTGCGCTTCGTGCTGCTCACGTACCTGTCGCTGGCGGTGCTGGTGGCGTTCGCGGCGGCGCACGCCGGGGCGTGGGCGTCCCGGCGGGATGCCCGGCTGGGCGTGGCGCTGGCGCTCGCGGTGGCGCTGGTGCCCAACGTGGAGTACCGGGGCCTGTTGATGCCCATGCCGCAGGTGCCCCGGCTGCCTCCCGTGTTCGAGGAGATCCGCGACGCGCCCATGCCGGTGGCGGTGCTGACGGACAACGTGCAGGGGCAGTGGGAGCAGATCTTCCACGGCAAGCCGGTGTCGTTCGCGCGGCTGTCACGGCTGCCGGTGCGCGAGGCGGGGCTGGTGGACTCGCGGGTGATCCGCGCGGCGGAAGGGATGCGCTCCGCGTTCGGCACCGTCACTCCGGAGGAGCGCGAGGCGATGCGGCGCTTCCTCCAGGAGCACCACTTCAAGTGGTACGTGACCCACTTCTTCCACCCCGTCCGCCACCAGTTCATCGAGGATGAGCTGGGGGGCGAGCTGGTGCACCGGGACGGCTACGTCACCGTCTACCGGTTCCCTTGAGGACGGTCAGTCGCACTCGGCGCGCTGGATGTGGATGCGCTGCGGGGCGCTGGCGAAGACGGCGCTGGAGTTCACCTTTACGGTGACGAACTCGTCCGCGGACGCCACGGAACCGCACTCGGCGGCGCCCCCCGCGTCGCAGTGGCGGGTGAGGACGAACGTGTCGGCTGCCGACTTTTCGAGCTGGGTGCCGTCGCAGCGGTAGTACGTGGCGCCCCCGCCGCCGCTCTTGTTGACCACCTCGTCGCCCACGGCGTCCGCCGAGCCAAGCACCTCGCCGCTCTTGCCGAAGAGGACGAAGAGGTAGCGGGTCCGCGTGCTGTAGTCCCAGCGTTCCTCGTGTTCAGCGACGTTCTCGCTCTCCGCGTGGGTGAAGACGCGCAGGGTCGCGCCCGAGCGCAGCGCGAGGGTTTCGTCCCGGGACCCCAAGGCTTCGTCTTCCTGCCGGGGGCAGGAGCGCTGCTTCGGGGAGACCTTCACCTCGCGGGAGTAGGTCTCCGGGGAGAGCAGTTTGATCTGATCGACGATGGGGGGCGCGTCGTCGGGGGCGCAGACGCCGAGGAGCCACACCCAGAAGCCGGGCTTGAGGCCGGGCAGGGTCTTGCTCTCGACGAGCTTCGGATACCCGTCCCGGAACGTCAGGCCCGCCTTCCCGAGCGCGGTGTTCAGGTCACTCCAGGCGGGCTTCTGGGCCTCGGCTTCCGCCTGCGTCTTGGCACCCTTCCAGATGATGGCGACGGCGTTGTTGGCGGCCTCGGCCCGCGGGGCCCCGATGAGGGCCAGCAGGCTCAAGGCGAGGATGCATGGACGCATGGTGGTTCCCCCCTCCGGCTGCGACGGCGACAGCACCCGCGATGCTACGGCTTCTTCGGCCCTCCACGCTTCGCGCGGGAGCGACGCGCGGGCGGACGCTTCGTGGGGGTGGAGGGCTCGGCCTGGGA
>NZ_RAWB01000968.1 GCF_003612055.1 Corallococcus llansteffanensis | reverse complement strand
CACCAGGAGCAGGGCGGTCCTCCTCACGGCAGCGTCACCTGGAGCGGCTCCGAGTAGGCCCAGGGGTCCTTGGCGGCGGCGCCACCTCCCACGCAGCCCTTGAAGTTCCAACCCCAGCCGAAGACGGCTCCGTCGCGGCGCACGCCCACCGCGTGCAGCGCGCCCACGCCCAGCGTCGTCACGTCGGTGAGGCCCACGACGGCGGTTGAAGGCGCGGCGCGCGTCACCTTGTCGCCCGTGCCCAGCGTCCCGTTGGCGTTCTGCCCCCAGCCGATGACGGTGCCGTCCGCGCGCAGGGCGAAGCTGACGGTGCCATTGGCGGCCACCGACGTGGCGTTCGTCAGCTCCCGCACCGCCACCGGCACGGCGCTGCTGCCCTCGCTGCCGCTCTGGCCGTGGCCCAGCTGTCCGCTCGCGCCCAAGCCCCAGGCGACGACGGTGCCGTCGGCGCGCAGCGCGAGCGTGTGGTCCTTGCCCGCCGCGATGTCCACCACGTCCGTGAGGCCCGGCACCTGCGTGGGCCGCGCATGCGGGTCGCTGTCCGTGGTGCCCAGGCCCAGGTTGCCGGAGCTGTTGCGTCCCCACGTCCACACGGTGCCGTCCGCGCGCAGCGCCACGGAGTGCTCGGAGCCGGCGGCCACCTGGATGACGTCCGTCAGGCCCACGACCTTCACCGGCACGTCGGAGGCCGGCTTCGCCGTGTCATCGCCGAGCTGGCCCGAGCCGTTGCTCCCGAAGGCCCACACCGTGCGGTCTCCGGTGAGGACCAGCGCGTGCTGGAAGCCCCGGGCGGCCGTCACCGCGTCCGTCAGCGAGGGCACGCGCTCCGGGGACCAGCGCGTCGTCACGTCCAGGGTGCTGGCGCCCGGGACGCCCAGGCCCAGCTGCGCGTTCTTGTTGTCGCCCCACGTCCACACGGTTCCGTCCTGGCCCACCGCGAGGGAGCTGTTCTGGCCGAAGGCCACCGCGCTCACCTCGGGCAGCGCCGTCAGCAGGAGCGGCGACGGCGAGTGGCCGGCCTCGGGACCGGGCTGGCCCAGGCCCAGCTGCCCCAGGTTGTTGTTGCCCCAGACGTACACCTTCCCGTCGCGAAGGAGCGCGGAGTGCGAGCCCCCTCCCGTCGCCCACCGGCCGAAGCGGAAGTGCAGGGACTGCTCGGTGGTGTTGCCCGCGGCGTCGCGCGCCCGTAGGACGAGCGTGTTGTCGCCACGTCCGGGCGTGAGCGTGAAGCGGAAGGCCCCGTTCGGAGACAGCGACCCGGGCTGCTCGGGGCCGTCGTTGAGCTGGGAGGTGAGGGCCGTCACGCCCAGGTTGTCCGTGGCCTGCCCCGCCACGTGCAACTGGTACACGGTGAGGTCCTGTCCCTCCGAGGGCCAGGTGAGCACCAGGCTTGGGGGCTGCGTGTCCACCGCGGGGGCGACATAGGTGAAGCGCAGGGTCGACTCCGTGACCTGGCCGGCCACGTCCTCCGCGCGCAGGGTGAAGGCGTTCTCTCCGACCCCCGCGTTCACGGCCACCGCCACCGTGAACTCCGTCTGTCCGCGCGCGACGATGAAGCGCGGGCCGGCCTCCCCGTTGTGCTGCGCCGACACCCCCAGCAGCCCGCCCGCGGCGCGCACCACAGCCTGGACCTGCACCGGGAACTGCTCCACCCGCGCGCCCTCCTCGGGAGAGGTGAAGGTCACCGTGGGCGCCGCCACCTGGGTGCCCGCGTCCGTACCGGCATCCGCCGTCGCACCCGCGTCCGAGCCACCGGGTGGCAGCGGCGCCGGGTCGTCACCGCAGGCCCCGAGC
>NZ_RAWB01000967.1 GCF_003612055.1 Corallococcus llansteffanensis | reverse complement strand
TGCGTGCACTGGATGGACGGATCCCGACGCGAATCGGCACCGCGGGTGACGAGGGCGCGGCCGTCTTCTTCAGGCGCTGATGGAACTGCGCGCCGAAGGCCTCACGATCCGCCACGGTCCCAGGACCGTGCTGGAGTCCACGGACTGCCTCGTGCCCCCGGGGACACGGGCCCTGGTGCTTGGGCGTTCGGGCTCCGGCAAGACGACGCTGTTGAAGGCGCTCGCGGGCCTGCTGCTGCCTTCCTCGGGCCGGGTGACGTGGGACGGGCAGGACGTCGCGAAGCTCACGGCGCCGGAGCGTCGCAGGTCGCAGGCGGCGTTCGGCTTCGTGTTCCAGACGGACGCGCTGTTCGACTCGCTGACGGTGCGCCAGAACGTGATGCAGCCGCTGCTGCGCAGGCACGTCCCAGAACCCGAGGCCCGCGAGCGCACGGACGCGGTGCTGCGCTCGGTGGGCCTTTCGGACGCGGCGGACACCCTGCCCGAGCGGCTGTCCGGAGGTATGAAGAAGCGCGCCGGGCTCGCGAGGGCGCTGGCGGCGAGGCCCGCGGTGCTGCTCGCGGATGATCCGTTCGCGGGCCTGGATCCGGGCACCGCGAGGCAGGTGGCGCGAGTCCTCCTGGACGTGGCGGGCACGGGGACGCTGCTCGTGGCCGCACCGGAAGCGCCCGTGGATCTCCCCCTGCCCCGCTGGCTGTACCTGCGCGGAGGCAGACTGGTGCACGATGGCGCCCCGGCGCCGGAACTCGAACAGGCACCGGATGAGGCCCTCGCATGAGCATCCCCTGGCGGCACCCGTGAGCACCGCCGCCCTCGCCTGGCTGGGCCGCTCGGCGATGAGCGCGGTGGGTGGAGTCGGCGCGCTGGCGCTGGTCGCGGGGCGGACGGTGTGGGGCCTGCGACGTCTGGAGCGGCGCGAGCTGTCACGAGCGCTGGTGCAGTTCGGCTACGGCTCCCTGCCCCTGGCGCTGGCGACGGCGGCGCTCGCGGGCGTCATCGTGGTGGTGCAGGCGGGGCTCTACATCCAGCGCTTCGGCGCGCGAGCGTTCCTGGGCTGGGCCGCGGGCTACGGCGTGCTGTGGGAGTTCGGCCCGCTGCTCCTGGGGCTGATCATGTCGGCGCGGATTGGAGCGCGGAACGCGGCGGAGCTGGCCCTGCTGAAGGTGGGCGGGCAGATCGAAGGCCTGCGAGGCATCGGGTTGGATCCCTTCGCGCTCCTGGTGGCGCCCCGCGTGGTGGCGATGGAGGTGAGCATGCTGGCGCTGAGCACGTTCACCTTCGTGGTGGCCATCCTCTGCGAAGCGGTGGCGGCGAAGCTCACGTTGAACCTGCCGCTGCGGGTGTTCTTCGGGACGTTCGCGGACATGCTGAGCCCCTTCGACATCGTGGGGGGCGTGGTGAAGACAGGGGCCTTCGGGCTGGCCATCTCGCTCATCTCCACGGCGGTGGGCCTGCGGGCGAACGGCGGAGCAAGGGCCGTGGGAGAGGCCGCGGCGAGCGCGGTGGTGCTGGGCTGCGCGGCCATCTTCCTCCTGGATTTCCTGCTGACGACGCTGCTGTCGCGGTGGATGGCATGAGCCGCGTGCTGTCCTTCTTCGGAGCGCCGGTGGTGATGCTGGCGCGCACGGTGCGGGCGGGCACAAGGGAGGGCGTGCCCTTGCGTGAAACACTGGCGCAGGTGCACGCGCTGGGCGGGCGCAGCGTGTGGCTGGTGATGTCCGGCATGGCCTTCTTTGGCGCGGTGCTGGTGACGATCGCCAACGAGCAGGCGAAGCAGCTCATCGGCAACGTGGCGG
>NZ_RAWB01000966.1 GCF_003612055.1 Corallococcus llansteffanensis | reverse complement strand
GGAGGGGGGCGGGGGCGTCCTGGAACCAGGACAGCAGGTGGTCGCGGTCCGCGAGCGGGTTCACGGCCGGGTCCTTCCGTCCAATGCCCACCCCGTCGATGAACAGGACCGCGACGCGCACGGCGGGGAACTGTATCCTCGAATCCGACACGCATGGCCATCCACGGCGACCTCTTCAGCTACCCGCTCCCCGAATTCCTCCAATGGCTGGACAGCTCCCGCAAGACGGGGACGTTGCAGCTCTCGTGGGAAGCAGGCGAGCGCAAGTTGTTCCTCCTGTCCGGCCAGGTGGGCGCCACCGCGAGCGATGGCCTGCGCGGCCGCGTGGCCCGGCTGCTGTCCCTGCCGAAGCTGGCCGCCGGGCAGCGCGTGCTGGCGGCGTTCGACGAGCTGGCGCGCACGCCGGACGTGGACGCGGCCTTCGACGCGCACGGCGTGCAGGCGCGGTGGGTGCGCGACCTGGGCCGCGAGGAGTTGTTCGCGGCGATGACGGACCTGACCATCGCGGGTCGGGGCACGTTCCACTGGACGGAGGACGCGGACCGCACCGGTGAGGACTGGGTGCCGTCCGACATGAGCATCCGCGAGCTGCTCTTCGAATCCCTGCGCTGGGTGGACGAGCAGGGGGACGTGGACAAGGCGCTGCCCATCGACGCGTTGAGCGTGCGCGCGCTGTCGCCGCCCAGCCCGAGCCAGCCGTTGATGCACCGGATCATCCTGGGCCTGACGACGACGCCGCAGAACCTGGGCCGGCTGCGGCTGTCCATGGGTGTGTCGCGCTCGTCGGTGACGCGCCGGGTGCATGAGCTGTTGCGCGCGAAGCTGGTGGAGGTGGACGGCGCGCCGCAGGTGGAAGCGGATCCGGTGGCGGAGATGCTGGAGAAGGGCGCGGTGCTGATGCGCGAGGGCCAGTACGACGCGGCCGGCATCGTATGCGCGTCGCTGCTGGCCAGCGACCCCGCGGACCGGCGCGTGCGCGAGTTCGCACGTCTGGTGCAGCGCGAGCACGTGGCCGCGCTCTACGCGGACCTGCCGCCCCTGGTGGTGCCGCAGATGGTCCAGGCGCCCCAGGCCATGGTGATGCTCAAGCCGGAGGAGCGACAGATCGCCGGGCTCATCAGCGGGACGTGGGACGTGTCCACGCTGGTGCTGGCGAGCCCCGCGCGTGAGCTGGAGACGCTCAAGACGCTGGCGAAGCTGCACCGCATGGGACTGTTGCAGCTCACGCTCCCGCGCTGACGGTCGGCCCGGGCCCGAGGCGCCCGGGCCCGCGCCGGATCACCCGGCGGTCGGAAGCCCTACTGCATTGAGCCGGACGAAGACCTGCATCAGGACGTAGAGCGAGAAGGCGGCGTCGTCCACGCGCAGGTGCGACTGGGTGGACAGCCCCTGCAAGCGCAGCAGGTCCGCGCCGTCCACGTGGAGCAGGAAGGCCTGCTGGGCCAGGGTGCCGTCGCCCGCGAAGGCCATGGCGCGCCGGACGGCGTCGGTGCAGGCGGTGACGCAGGTGGTGTAGTCCCCGGCGGTGAAGGCGGCCTCCGCGGCCCGGGCATGGTCGAAGAGATCCCCCGGCGCCAGGGCGCTCGTGGGCCCGAGGACGCGCGGGCTGGCGTTCGCCACGGCGACGGCCGCGGGCTCCACGCGCGGCGGGGCGGGGGTCGTCAGGGTGCGCGGAACGGGCGTGGGCGACAGGCCGGACGCGGAGACGTAGGCGGTGTTGGCGATCGCGGACACCGGCGCGGTCGGCGGCTGCCGGTTGTACAGGTGCTGCGCGAGCTGCGCCTCCAGGCCCGCTGGGGC
>NZ_RAWB01000965.1 GCF_003612055.1 Corallococcus llansteffanensis | reverse complement strand
CACCAGCACCGTCTGCCCCTGGGTGAGGGTGAGCTTCACCGCGGGGGCGCTCTTCCGGGTGGGGTGGAGGTGGGAGGCGCAGCCCAGCTCCGTGCCCCGGCAGCCGGTGAGGACGTAGAGGGCGTTGCCGGCGGGGGTGGCCTCATCGCCGGGCGAGGTGTCGAAGACGTAGGTGCCCGCCTGGGGCGCCGTCCACAGGTGGGCGCGGTCCTGCTGGAGGAGCGCGCCGCAGGTGCCCTGGAAGCCGTCGCCGGACGCGGCGGTCTCTCCCAGGAAGGTGACGGGCAGGGCGCTGCCCAGGTCGTGGTGCGCGCAGCCCTGGCCCTTGCAGCCGGGGACGTCGCGGCAGTCGGTGTCCGCGCAGTCCACCCAGCGGTCGCCGTCGTTGTCCGTGCCGTCGAAGCAGGCCCCGGCCTCGCTGGGGCGCAGCTCGGCGATGTGCAGCTCGAAGTAGCCCCGCGTGAACGACGCGCCGTCCACCGCGTCCACCGTCACCAGGACCTGCTGGCCCTGTGTCAGCGCCACCGCCACCCGCGCCCCGCCGCCGTAGCTGATGCCGCCCGTGGCGCACGCCAGCTCCGCGCCGCCGCAGCCGCCCCCGTACACGGCGAGCACCGACCGCACCGCCGAGCGGGCCGTGTCGAAGGTGAAGGTGCCCGTCCGGGGCGCCGTCCAGAGGAAGCCCCGGTCCGGCGGGCCCGCGCCCCCGCAGGAGCCCGCGTGGTCGTCGTTGGCCTCCACGGTGGAGCCCTTCACCGTCACGGGGAGCGCGCTGCCCAGGTCCCGGTCCATGCACACCGGCTGGGAGGTGGCGCACACGTTGGGCACGCCCGTGCCGCCGCACGTCTCCGGCGCGGTGCAGCCGCCACACGCGAGCGTGCCGCCGCAGCCGTCCGGCACCGCGCCGCACGTCTTGCCCAGCAGGCCGCAGGAGGCCGGCCGGCACGCGGCGGGCGCGCACACGTTGGGCTCGCCGCCCGCGCCGCACGACTGGCCGTCCGGACACGCGCCGCACGACAGGGTGCCGCCGCAGCCGTCCGCCACCGTGCCGCAGTCCTTGCCCAGCGAGTCACAGGTGGCCTTCGTGCACGGCGCCTGGCCGCACACGTTGGGCACGCCCGCGCCGCCGCACGTCTCCGGCCCGGTGCAGCCGCCGCACTCCAGCACCGCGCCGCAGCCGTCGGACACCGGGCCGCAGTCCAGGCCCAGCGCTTCACAGGTGACGGGCACGCAGGTGCCGGGGCCGCAGACGTTGGGCACGCCCGCGCCGCCGCACGCCTGGCCGTCCGCGCACGCGCCGCAGGACAGGGTGCCGCCACAGCCGTCCAGCACCTCGCCGCAGTCCTTGCCCAGCATGGCGCAGGTGGCGGTCAGACACGCGCCCTGTCCGCACACGTTGGCCACGCCGCCCCCGCCGCAGGCCTCACCCGGGCCACACGCGCCGCACTCCAGGACGCCGCCGCAGCCGTCGGACACCGGGCCGCAGTCCTTGCCCAGACTTTCACAGGTGGCGGGCGCGCACGGGGCGTGGCCGCACACGTTGGCGGCGCCGCCTCCGCCGCACGTCATGCCCGGGCCGCACGCGCCGCACTCCAGCACCGCGCCACAGCCATCCGGGACCTGCCCGCAGTCCTTGCCCAGGGCCTCGCAGGTGGTGGGGACGCAGGGCGGCGGGCCGCAGACGTTGGGCACGCCGCTCCCGCCGCACGACTGGCCGTCCGGACACGCGCCGCACGACAGGGTGCCGCCGCAGCCGTCCGCCACCGTGCCGCAGTCCTTGCCCAGCGAGTCACAGGTGGCCTTCGTGC
>NZ_RAWB01000964.1 GCF_003612055.1 Corallococcus llansteffanensis | reverse complement strand
GCGGCTGGACTTCGCGGCGCGGCAGAAGGCGCTGCTGGTGGATGTCCTCACCGCGCTCGCGTGCGTGGACCGGGAGCCGGGCCCCCCCGCGCGCCGCGCCATCCTCCGGCAGGTGGAGGGCCTGCGCCTGCCGCACGCGCTGGAGGGCGAGGTGAAGGCCGCGGTGCGCCAGTCCTTCGAGCGCAAGCGCGACGTGCGGGACGTGGTGCGCCAGGTGCGCAGCGTGGACATGCGCCACCTGCTGCTGGAGCAGACGCTGCTGGCGGCGCTGGTGGACGGGCAGCGGACGCGGCGGGAGCGGGTCTTCATCGACAAGCTGGCGCGCGCGCTGCACGTGCCCCAGACGGAGCTGCACCGGCTGGAGCTGGAGATGGCGGAGTTCTACGCGCGGCACCGCTCGCTGGTGGATGTCTTCACCGTGTCGGACGCGGCGGGCGCCATGGGCGAGGACCTCATCTCCGGCATGCAGGAGACGCTGGAGAAGAACTTCCACCGGCTGATGCAGGAAGCGCGCGAGACGGGCGACCTGGCGGTGCTGCTCACCAAGGCGGCGCGGCGCCAGAAGCTCACCGACGACGAGCGCCAGCGCATGCGCGCCCAGCTCATCGACGTGGCGAAGGCCATCCCCGCGCTCGCCATCTTCGCCGCGCCTGGAGGCATCCTGCTCCTGGCGGCCCTGGCGAAGGTGCTGCCCTTCAGCCTGCTGCCCAGCGCCTTCCAGGATGGCCCCGCCGTCGTGGACCTGGACGGCGAGGACACCGCGGAGCGCGAGGCGGGGTGAGCCACGCGACTCCGCCCCTCCAGGGGCGGAGTCCGGAAGCGCGACCTAGCGGGCGCGGGCCTGCGAGTTGCGGAAGTCCGCCTTCCACGCCCGGGGCAGCGCACGCGCCAGCGGCTGCTTCGCGTCCGTCTCCATCCGCACCTGGGTCGCGCTGTCACCCACCAGGAAGCCGCCGGCGAAGAACGTCTGCTCGTTCGGCTGGAGGCGGGCGAGCTCCGCCTCGGTGCCGAGCTTCAGGTTGAACACCTGGCCCTCGTAGGCGACCGGCGTCACGGAGGTGATGCGGGTGATGCCCAGGCGGGTGCGCAGGCGGTCGTTGACCTTGACCCGCGAGGCCGGCAGCACCTTGCCCGCCGCCGTCACCACCGGGTGCGTGGACGTCAGCCGGACTTCCTGTCCGCGCTCGTCACGCAGGTGGACGAGGGGCTTGTCCTCGGCGCCGCGGCTGACGTCCACGACGGTCAGGACCTTGCCGCCTTCGGACTGCACCTTGTCACCCGGGGCGATGGACTCCACCGGCACGCGCTGGCCGTCCGCGCGCACCACCGGCGTGCCGGCCGCGAGGCAGGAGTTGAGATAGAAGATGTTCTCCAACACGGCGACGGTCTTCGTGCGCAGGTCGAGCACCGGGTTGCCGCCCGCGTCCTTGCGCCCGCAGTCGGCCTGCACCGCCACGGTGAGGTTGGCCTTCACCTCCTCGTTGATGATGGTTTCCATGGGGCACTCCAGGGGCACCAGGGAGAAGTCCAGCAGGGCGTTGAAGTCATACGCCCGGTAGCCCACGGCTCCCGCGAAGATCGACTGGATGGGGGCCGAGGTCACACAGAAGCCGCCGTTGGTCTTCAGCGTCAGGCGCGCCTTGCTGCCCGGAAGGATGCTCTGGATGATGCAATCCGTGGCTTCGGAGCCCGCGTCGAACTGCCCACGCAGGGGCAGGTACACCTTCGAGTAGTCATAGCTACCCGAGGGGAAGGTCCAGTAGGCGCCAGGGTCGCCTTCCCAGGTGGGATAGCCGTTGAGGATGGCGGCGATAC
>NZ_RAWB01000963.1 GCF_003612055.1 Corallococcus llansteffanensis | reverse complement strand
GCCCTGGACGTCATGGTGCTCAAGTCCATGGGCGCCGCGCTGCCCGCAATGCGGCCGGGCGAAGCGCTGGGGCTGATGCTGGGGGGCGCCGCGCTGGGCCTGCGCCTGCGGCGCGACGCGGGCCGGGCCCGCCGCCGGCTGGGCTCGGTGCTGGCGTGGGGCACCGCCGTCCTGGGCGCGGCGAGCCTCGTGGACGTCGTCCTCACGGTGGGCAGCGGGGGCCTGGACGCGCTGTTCCTGCGCCTCTTCGGCGAGGAGGTCCTCGCGCCGCCCGGCCTCACGACCTCGCCCCTCACGTCGCTGTGCCTGATGCTCCTGGGCCCGGCGCTGGCGCTGCTGGACCGGGGCGACGAAGCGCGGCTGTCGTGGTCGGATGGGCTGGTGGCGCTCACGCTGATGGCGGCGCTCCTGGGCCTCAACAGCTTCCTGTTGGGCCCGCTGGTGACGTCCGCCGCCGCGCCGCTCTTCCACGAGCGCACCATGGGGCTGCACACCACCTGCGTGCTGGTGCTCCTGGCCGTGGGCACGCTGTGCGCCCGGCCGGACCTGGGGCTGATGGCGCGGCTGACGCGCGACACGCTGGGCGGCTTCGTGGCGCGGCGGCTGGTGCCGGTGACGCTGCTGGGGCCGCCGGTGCTGGGGCTGACGCTGGTGCTGATGCACCTGTCGGGCACGCTGAGCCACGAGGCGAAGTTCCCCCTCTTCGCCACGATGGTGGCCGCGGGCGGCGCCACGCTGGTGCTGCTGGCCGCGCGCGCGCTGGACCTGCTGGACACCGAGCGGCGCAAGGCCAACAGCGCGCTGGAGGCCTCCGAGGCGCGCTTCCGCACCTTCCTCGACACCGCGCCCGACCCGATGGTGGTGGTGGACGCCCACGGCCGGCTGCGCTTCGCCAACGCGGAGGCGGAGCGCGTGTTCGGCTACCGCCGCGAAGCCCTGCTGGGCCGCGAGGTGGAGCTCTTGGTGCCCCAGGGCCTCTATGGCCCGTCCACCAGCACCCCTCCGCGCGCCACCGGCGGGAGGATGGTCACGGGCCGGCGCCAGGATGGCACCAGCGTGCCGCTGGAGGTGCGCCTGAGCCCGCTGGAGGGTGCGGCCGACGCCACGCTCATCGCCATCCTGCGCGACGTCACCGAGCGCCGGGATCTGGAGAAGCTGCGCGAGGAGTACGTGGGCCTCATCTCGCACGACCTGCGCAACCCGCTGAGCACCATCAACCTGCGCGCCCACCTGCTGCAGCGCGCGCTGCACGAGCGGAAGCTGGAGCGCGAGGGACACATGGCCCAGGCCATCATCCACAACGTGGAGTGGATGAACACGATGATCGAGGAGCTGCTGGAGGGCTCGCGGCTGGAGTCGGGCCGCGTGGACCTGCGCCGCGAGTCGCGCGACCTGGGCCGCTTTCTGGAAGAGGTGCTGGAGCGCGACGTGCCCCCCGACGCGCGCGAGCGCTTCCGGCTGCACCTGGAGTCCCCGCTGCCGCCCGTCCCCATGGACTCCGCGCGGCTGGAGCGCGTGGTGACCAACCTGCTGACCAACGCCATCAAGTACAGCCCCCAGGGCACGCCGGTGGACGTGCGCCTGTCCACCGCGCACGAGCAGGCCGTGGTGTCGGTGAGCAACCAGGGCGCGGGCCTGTCCGCCCAGGACGCCGCCCACCTGTTCGACAAGTACTACCGCACCGAGGACGGCCGCTCCGCGGACGGCAAGGGGCTGGGCCTGGGGCTCTACATCAGCCGGCTCATCGTGGAGGCCCACGGCGGCCACATCTGGGTGGAGAGCGAGCCGGACCGGGGCGTCACCTTCTTCTTCAGCGT
>NZ_RAWB01000962.1 GCF_003612055.1 Corallococcus llansteffanensis | reverse complement strand
GTCCCTTGAACGGACGTACTACTACCAGGGAGAGCTCCTCCAGCTCGCCGACTTCATCCGGGACCAGCGCTACACGCGGGACCTGGTCGGCTACCAGAACCGCCAGCTCTTCGCGCCCGGTGTCCTCCAGGGCCTGGCCCTCAGTGGCGTGGGCGGCACGTCGCTCATCGTGGCGCCCGGCATGGCCTTCAGCGGCGCCGGCGTCCCGCTGTACGTCGTGAGGAACACGAACATGACCGCCCAGGGACAGACCCCGGACGGCTCCTACCTGGCCGTCCTGGACTACGCGGACAACAACACCCCCGAGTTCCAGGCGTCCCTCAAGTCCACCCACGCCATCATCGAGAACCCGAAGCTGACGCTGGCGCCGGTGGGACCGACGGCCCCGGGCAACGGCATCATCCTGGGCATCGTCGCGTTCAAGAGCGGGAAGGTCGACAGCATCGACCAGACCGCGACCAGCGGACGTCAGACGAGCTGGCTGCTGCTGCCCACGTCCTCCAGCAGCGTGGCGCCCACGTCCTTCCGTGGCGCGCTGCGCGTGGAACCCGACTCCGCGGGCGCCGACACGATGCTGCAGATCACGCAGGACCTGGCCGGACGCGGCGCGGGGGCGAGCACCGCGCGCTTCGACTTCACGGATGGGGACGTGAAGGACTCGGGCGTGAGCATCAACACGAAGAAGGCGGACGGGAGCCATGCCCTCCTCTCCGCGCGCTACGGGGGGAGCGACGTGTGGGAGCTGGCGCAGGACGGGACGCCCCGCACGCTGAGCGACGCATCCCTGAAGGTGGACGTGCGCCCACTCACCGGAGCCCTGGAGCGCGTGGCCGCGCTGCGCCCCGTGTCGTTCGCGTGGCGCGCCGACCCGTCGGGCCCGCGCCGGCTGGGGCTCCTGGCGCAGGAGACGGCCCAGGTGCTGCCGGAGGTCGTCGGCACCAACGCACAGGGGCAGGCGATGATCGCGTACCAGGAGCTGGTGCCGCTGCTGCTCCAGTCCGTGCGGGAGCTGACGGAGCGGATCGCCGGGCTCGAGCAGCGCCTCGCGGCCCGGGACGAGGAGCGATGACACCGGACGGCTCCGAGCGCCCGCTGTTCCACGACGGCCAGTCGCTGGGCGCCGCGGACTTCCGCACGGAGCAGCGCTACTTCGAGACGCTGTTCACGGGGCTCAACCACGCGCTCCACCTGTCCGGCATCGCGCAGGGGCTGGAGGTGACGGTCGGCCAGCGGCCTGGTTCGCTCGAGGTGGCCCCCGGGGTGGCCATCGACGACGCGGGGCGCGCGCTCATCCTCACCGAGACGCGGCTCGTGGACGTCGTGGGTGAGCCGGGTCAGGCGCTCTTCATCCTCATCACCAGCGCCGAACAACCCACCTCGCTCACCTCGGAGAGTGGTGAGTTCGGCTACAAGCGTTTCCTCCTCGAACCGCGCATCGAGCTGTCCGCCCTGGGGGTGGCACAGGGGGCGTCCGAGGTCGTGCTCGGAAAGGTGTTCCTCGACGCGCGCGGCGACGTGGAGCGGGTGGACCCGCGCGTGCGACAGGCCAGTGGTACGCGCGTGGGGAGCGTCACCTTCGCTTCCGGCGACGTCCCCGAACAGGAGAGCCCCAGGCTGGAGGCGGACCGGAGCCAGTCTGCGTCCTCCGTGCTCGTGGCCTCCGTGGACTCCGCGACGTTCACCGGCGCCCTGCTGGTGACGGGAACGCTCCGCGTGAACCGCGAGTTCCCACACGCGCAACTCGATGTCGAAAGCACGCGCAGCCAGATTCTCGCCGTGAGGGACACACGAACAGCGCTCCTGCTGGACAACCAGGG
>NZ_RAWB01000961.1 GCF_003612055.1 Corallococcus llansteffanensis | reverse complement strand
GACAGGTGGGGTATTGCTGGAGGGGAATGCCCACCCTCCGCCGCGCCCTCGCCCTGCTGCTCCTGGCCACCGGTTGCTCCCACATGTCCTTCGAGCGCGCGAGCGAGCAGGACACCGTGCAGGCCTACCGCGAATTCCTGCGCGAGAACCCGGATGATCCGGAGGTGACGACGGCGCAGGGGCGCATCGAGGGGCTGGAGTTCGATGAAGCGAAGCGGCTGCACTCGGTCATCGCCTACAAGCGCTTCCTGGAGACGTACCCGGACGCGACGCAGCAGCGGGTGGTGAAGGCGCTGCTGGAGGGCCTGCGCTTCAACGCGGCGAAGCAGGTGGACACCGAGGCGGCGTGGCAGCAGTTCCTCTCGGAGCACCCTGACGGTACGCACAAGGACGAGGCGAAGGCCCTGCTGCAGGCGGCCCAGGGGCGCGAGGTCCGCTCCACGACCGACCTGGGGCGCATGACGACCCTCCTGCGCGCGGAGGCCGAGGGGCCGCGCCGCGACGAGCTGGCGCGGAAGCTGGACGAGGAGACCTACGCCCAGGCCACCAACGCCGGGAAGCTCTTCGCCTATCTGCGCGACTTCGACTCGGGCGCGCACCGCGAGGAGGCCCGCGTCCGGTTGCTGGAGCTGGAGCTGGAGGGGCTGCTCGTCTCCGGGCTCGTGGACGAGGCCGAGGCCAAGGTGAAGGTCCACCCGCTGGGGCCGAAGCTCACGGGCTTCCCCGCGCGCCTGGCCCGCGCCCGCGCCGAACAGGGCGCCCTGGCCCGGACCGAGCCCGCCGCGCGCGCGATGCAGGCCGGCCACTACCTGCGCGACCTGGAGGACCTGAAGCGCGCGCTCGTGGCGCCGGATCCGCTGGACCGCTGGCAGGCGGCGGAGGAGCTGGGGCAGCACGTTTCGGTGCGTGTTTTGGATCCCTTGCTGGAGGCGCTGCGCTCGGCCCGCAATCCGTTGATCCGCCAGAACGCGCTGGAGTCGCTGCGCTCGGTGCTCTCCGCGCTGCCTGCCCCCGTGGCCGGGTACGAGGTGGCCGTCCGGCTGGAGTCGCTGCGGGAGCGCGCGAGCAGCCCGGAGCTGTACCTGACGGTCGCGGCGCTGCTGGACCTGAGCGGCCAGCTCGAAGAGGCCGCCAGCCAGTACCAGCGCGTGTACGAGTCCGGCGGCACGGATCCGGTGGTGCTGTGGCGCTGGGTGCAGTTGCGCGAGCAGCGCCACCAGGCCTTCTCCGCGGCGGTGGCGGCCCGGCAGCTCTCGGTGTGGGCCCAGACGACCGCTCGCGATGAAGCGGTGTCGGAGGAGGGTGGGGTGCCCCTGGCGGCCGCCCGGCAGCTTTGCGCGGCGGCGGTGGACGCCCGGTTCGCGGCCCAGGCCATCACCCGGGCCCGCGCGGTGAAGACGGAGTTCCCGGAGGACCTGGCCTCCTTCGAGCGCACCGCCCAGGACGCGGTGCGCCTCGCGGAGGCGAAGCTCGCGGACGCGGAGCTGCTCCTGCGCCAGAAGCACCCTGGCGTCCGCACCTGCGCGGATCAGCAGGTGGCCGAGCGGCTGTCGCAGGGCGTGAAGGAGCGCACGCAGGCCCTGCAGGCGTCGAACGCGAAGCTGCCGAAGCCCGTGGGTGTCCTCCTGCTGGAGCTGGCCCGCGAGCGGGATCCCTCCCCCGAGGTCCGGGCCGTGGCGGCCTCCCGGTTGGCCACGTCCACCCCTCCCTGAGACGGACTGGCACCCCCGGTCGCGGCGGTTAGAGTCCAGCCCCCCATGGCCGCCCCCATTCCGCTGATCCACGCCGTCGCTCCCATCGCGCCCTCGCGCCTGGAGCTGGCCGCGTC
>NZ_RAWB01000960.1 GCF_003612055.1 Corallococcus llansteffanensis | reverse complement strand
GGCGGGGGTACCGGGTGGTGGGCCGCTCGATGAATGGCCTGCAGCACCAGTACGGGGCGGATCCGCGCGCGGAGCTGGTGACGTGGAACCCGGAAGACCTCGCGTCCATCCGGGCCGCGGCGCGGGGCGTGAAGACGATCGTCTACATGGTGGGGGTGGACTACTGGAAGTTCCACCTGCACCCGCAGCTGATGCGCCGCACGCTGGAGGCGGCCATCGCGGAAGGGGTGGAGCGGGTGGTGCTCATCGGCACGGTGTATCCGTATGGCCTGCCGCGCACCGAACGGGTGACGGAGGCGCATCCGCGCGAGCCGAACACGTACAAGGGCCGCATGCGCAAGGAGCAGGAGGACCTGCTGCTGGCGGCTGACGCGGCGGGCTCCATCCGGGGCACCATCCTCCGGTTGCCGGACTTCTACGGGCCGGGCACGGAGCGCAGCTTCCTGTACCGGGCCTTCGTGGCCGCCCTCGAGGGCAAGCGCGCCCCGCTCATCGGGCCGCTCGACATGCCGCACGAGTTCGTCTTCGTGAACGACGTGGGCCCCATCGTCACCGCGCTGATGGACGAGCCCCGCGCGTATGGGCGCTTCTGGAACCTGGCGGGCGCGGGCGTCACCACGCAGCGCGAGCTGGTGAAGGAGCTCTACGCGCAGGTGGGCCGCCCCGCGAAGATGATGACGATGGGGAAGGGGATGGTGCGGCTGCTGGGGTTGTTCCAGCCCTTCATGCGGGAGCTGGTGGAGATGTACTACCTGCTCACGAACCCCGTGCTGATGGACGACTCCGCGCTGCGGGGGCTGCTGGGCACCGTGCACAAGACGCCCTACGCCGAGGGCATCCGCCAGACGCTTTCGGCCCTGCGGGAGGAGCAGCAGGCCCGGGCGCATCCGGCGGCGGTCACCGCGACGACGTGAGGCCGCGCGTCAGGCGGGCCGGGGCGTGGGAGGCCGCGCGGTGCTCAGGCCGCGTTCCCGCTGGCGGGCATTCTCCAGGCGCTGCCGGTGGCCCGCGAGCAGGTCGCTGCGGGTGAGGATGCCCACGAGGCGCGGAGGCTGCGCGCGGGAGATGACGGGGAGGCGGCCCACGCCTTCGTCCATCATCAGGTCCGCCGCCTCGCGCAGGGAGCTGTCGTCGAAGACCACCGCGGGCGGGCGCTTCACCAGGTCCTTCATCCGCCGGCCGGTGGCCACCTTCCCGTCCAGCAGATCCCTGCGGGTCACGACACCCAGCAGCGCGCCCTCGGAGGAGACGACGGGGAAGCCCTGGTGGTGGGCGCCCTCGACGTCCGACGCGAGCCACGCGCGCACGGCCTCCAGGGGCTGATCCGCCTGCAACGTCACCACGGGCTTGAGGCCGTGGTCTCGCACGAGCGCCTGTCCCAGCGCATCCGGGCCCAGCTCCGTGGGGATGCGGCCTCCGCGCCGGGCCAGCTTCTCCGTCATGATGGAGTTGCGCATGAGCAGCGCGGACACCAGGTAGGACGTCGAGCAGCCAGCGAGCAGCGGCAGCAGGCCCATGGGCTGGCGCGTGGTCTCGAAGGCGAACACCACCGACGTCAAGAGGGCGCGCGAGGCCCCCGCGAAGAGCGCGGCCATGCCCACCAGCGCCGCCACGCGCACGTCCACGCCCAGGCCCGGGAACACCTGCGTGGCGAGCAGCCCCAGGCCGGAGCCCAGCCCGCCGCCGAGCGTGAAGAGGGGGGCCAGCGTCCCGCCTGACGTCCCGCTCCCCAGCGCGACGGACCAGGAGAGGAACTTGAGCGCGCAGAACACGAGCATGGCCGTGCCCACGAAGCGGCCCGACAGGATGTCCTCAATGTTGGTGTAGCCCACGCCCAGCG
>NZ_RAWB01000095.1 GCF_003612055.1 Corallococcus llansteffanensis | reverse complement strand
CTTCTTCCGCTTCGCCGAGAACCGACCGCGCTCCGCCGTCCTGTCCTGCTTCTGCTTCTTCACATCCACCTCACGAGGGGGAGGCTATCCCCCAGAAAGGTGTCTCAGGAAATACTGGGGCGGAGGATGGCCCAGGTGTTGCTGAGCGAAGTAGTTGATGGAGATCGCGGTCGCGACGAGCGCGCTGGTTGCCGGGAAGGGATGTTGCAGGCCGTGCGGAGTCCAGCAGCGAGCCGGATTCTGGCGCGCCACGCTGCGTGAGGTAGTCCGTGGGGCTCTGAGAGGACGGGGCGCGGCGGTGTTCGCCAGCTCGCGTGAGAGAAAGGTGACCTGGAGCGTGCGCCAACACGCTCACAGGTCGAGCGCCCCGCTCGACGTGTGAGAGAGAAGCGAGGCACCCAAGGAGTCGTACGGACGCGCGTCGGCGTCAAGTCCTGGGCGGCACAGATGCCGTCCGTGTCGGCGGTACGCCCGGCGAGCTGCGCCGCTTGCGGCGCGGCGAGCCGCCCTGTGGGAGCGCCTCTGGGGCTTCATGGGCATGGCAGCCGGAGCCGCCAGGTGCGAGGGCCGCTGGACGCTGGCGCGTCGCCCGTGCTCGTGGAGCTGCGCGTGCGACGCTACCGCTGCCGTGGGTGCGGCGCGTCGCAGACGGTAGTGCCCGCGGAGGTGCTGGCCAGGAAGCTCTATTCGCTCGCGGCCCTCGCCTGGGCGCTCGCCCTATGGGGCCTCGAGTCGCTGCCGGCGGCGGCGGTGCGCAGGCGCGTGAGTCCGTGGGAGGTGGTGGGGCCAGGGAGCGCTGGGCGCTGGGATGCCCTCTGCCGCTGGGCCGGGGAGGCCAGGCGCGGGAGGCTCCTGTGCTGCGTGCGGCCGGCGCCCGCGGACTGGACGGCACGGGCGGTGGCCGCACGAGCGGCGACGACAGTCGCCGCCTTTGCGCTCCCGGCGACGGGACCGCCCTCGCTGTCCGCCTGTGCATTCCGGGGAGCCGAGCGCGCTCGCGGAGGGACTCGCTCCCAGGCCCTCGGCTCGCCCCGCTTTAGAAGTCCGTCCCATCCGACACCCCCCGTCCTCGAAAGCCTGCCTCCGGCGGGACGGTAGGCGTCTGCTCTCCCAAGAGGCCCATGCCGGGCTGAGGGGGGGACGGGAAGTCCGCGCAAAATGAAGAGCCTCACCCCGAAGTCCCACGCCGAGGCGGTGGCGGTGTTCCGCCACGGCGTCATCGGCGCCCTCACCCAGGCGCAGATGGACCGAGGCCAGCTCGCCTCGGCGCTCGAGTCCCTCGCCCAGCAGCGCTTCGTGCCTCCGGGCGCCAAGGCGAGCCACTGCTACTCAGCGGCCACGCTCGAGCGCTGGTACTACGCGTACAAGAAACGCGGCCTCTCAGGCCTCGCCCCGCGCGGACGCAGCGACAAGGGCCGCGCCCAGCAGCTCTCGGCGGCCCAGCGCGAGCTGCTGCTCGACATCCGGCGGGAGTACCCGTCCGCGTCCGTGACGCTCATCCTGCGCACGCTCGTCACCGATGGCCGGCTCGAGAAGGACGCCGTCTCGGCGACGACGGTGCGCCGCCTCTTCGCGCAAGCAGGACTCGACCGCGTCGGGATGCGCGACGGCAGCGGCACGAAGACGCGCCTGCGCTGGCAGGCCGAGCGCCCCATGGCCCTGTGGCACGCGGACGTGTGTCACGGGCCTGGCCTCACCGTCGGGGGCAAGTCGCTGCCCTTGCGCATCCACGCGCTGCTGGACGACGCGAGTCGGTACGTCGTGGCGCTGGAGGCCCACCACACCGAGCGCGAGGTGGACATGCTTGGCCTCATGGTGCGCGCCCTGCGCAAGCACGGTCCGCCGGACGCTCTCTACCTGGACAATGGCGCCACGTACCGGGGCGAGACGCTCGCCACCGCGTGCGCTCGCATCGGCACGTCGCTCTTGCACGCGCGGCCCTACGACGCCCCCGCCCGCGGGAAGATGGAGCGCTTCTGGCGCACACTGCGCGAGGGCTGTCTCGACTTCCTCGGGCCCGTCGCCTCGCTGCACGACGTCAATGTCCGCCTCTGCGCCTTCCTCGACGCGCACTACCACGTCACGTCGCACGCTGCCCTCATGGGCGCGACACCGAAAACCGTCTTCGAGGCCGCGCCCCGGGCGCCCGATGGCTTCGACGAGGCGAAGCTGCGCGAGGCCCTCACCACCCGCATCCGCCGGCGCGTGCGGCGCGACACCACCGTCGCTGTCGATGGCGCCGACTACGAGCTCGACGCAGGCCACCTCGCCGGGCGCCTCGTGCACCTGTGCCGCTGCCTTGTCGACCTGGGCGAGACTCCCTGGGCCGAATTCGAGGGCAAGCGCTACACCCTCCACCCAGTCGACGCGGTGAAGAACGCGCGCCGCAAGAGGCCGCTGCGTCGGCCTCCCCTCCACGACGAGACGTACCGGCCGCACCCCGCGTTTGACCCGCCCCGCGCGCTCCTCGACCGCGCCGTCGGGCGTCCTCCTCGGCATCGCGATGCAGGTGAGTCATGACGCCCGCCTACGTCACCCACTTCGGCTTCTCCGAGGCGCCCTTCTCCAAGGAGATTGCCGACGCGGA
The DNA here is from genome assembly GCF_003612055.1 of Corallococcus llansteffanensis. Lineage (GTDB taxonomy): Bacteria > Myxococcota > Myxococcia > Myxococcales > Myxococcaceae > Corallococcus > Corallococcus llansteffanensis. Next base: position 19,285 of record NZ_RAWB01000095.1, on the reverse strand, counting down.
CCTCTGGCTGCCGGCCTCCAAGACGGACCTCGTCGAGGACCTCTGCGAAGCCGTCCGCGAGCGGCAGAGCGTCATGCTGGTGGGCGAGCCCGGCGTCGGCAAGACGTGCGTCCTGCGCGCGCTCCGCCACCGGCTCCCCCAGGCGGGCTTCCGCCTCACCTACTGTCACAACGCCACGCTGGGCCGCCGCGACTTCTACCGCCAGCTGTGTCTTGCCCTCGGGCTCACACCGTCCGCCACCGCGGCCTCGGTCTTCTACGCCGTGTCCAGCCACGTGGAGGACCTCGGTCGCGAGCGCGTCCACCCCGTCTTCCTCCTCGACGAGGCGCACCTTCTCCACCAGGACGTGCTCGACCACCTCCACATCCTCCTCAACTACCAGTGGGACTCGAAAGCGCTCCTCTCCCTCATCCTCGTCGGCCTGCCCGAGCTCGACTCGCGGCTCGCGATGCGCCGCAACCGCAGCCTCGCCTCCCGCCTCGCACGCCGCCTCACCATCGACGCGCTTGGGCCCGATGACACCGCGGAGTACCTCCGCCTGCGTCTGAAGAACGCGGGCTGCGAGCGAGAGCTCTTCGCCTCCGACGCGATGGCGATGCTCCACGAGGCCGCCTCCGGCGCTCACCGCGACATCGACCGGCTCGCGACCACTGCGCTTCGCGAGGCCGCGCGTCGCAAGAAAAAGCTCGTCGAGCGCGACGTACTCGCACGCGTCCTCGACACCGACGCCGCCGCTCTGTAGGCCGGTCCCATCACCGAGCGCGCTCGCTGACGCTCGCGCTCGGTGATGCCCATCAACCAGGCGGATCGCTCGTCCATCAACCAGCTCGCCTCGCAACACCAGGACGTGCGCGACATCAAGGCGGAGCTGCGCGTGGTGAGCGAGCACGGCGCGACGCTGAAGCTGCTCGACCAGCGCCTCCGCGCCTTCGAGGACTGGATGGGCGCCGCGCGGCCACAGCTGCACCAAGTGGTGAACCACGTCACGCTGCTGATGGGGGAGCGCACCTCTCGGCAGCTCCAGCACGCTGCCAACGTGGTGGCCAAGGACGCGGGTTCTGGCCACTCATAAGGCGCGTGTGTCTATTTACTTGTTGGAAGCCTGCGTTCGACTCTTTGTTTGTCAATGAGGAGTGATAGATGAATGCTGACTATGAGAGCGATCATGCAACTGATGAATCTGTCTCGCGGTGCTTCGCTTTTGGCGCTTTTGGCGCTTTTGGCTGCCTCGGCGTTTAGCGGCAATGGTAATTCCTTGATGCGATTTACAATCGGGGGAGAGGCGAGTGATGCCTCTTCTTTGAGGTGGGCGAACTCGTTTCTTGTTTTTCTAAGCAGGCCAATGGCATTATATGTTTCCCTAGTTATGAGTCCGAGGGCAAAGCATGCCTTGGAGCGAGAAGAAAAGGTTCCAAGCGGCTTGTCCGTTCCGAGCAGTTCGTCCGCAATTTTTACGTCATCGACGAAGAATGCCCGGAGAATTTTCTCCAGCTCCTCGTCAATGTAGGCGGCAATAACCAGAACACACCCTCGGTCGGTTTCCGCTTCAACCGATTTTTGAAGTATGCCGAGATCCCTGGAAGCCATTTCTTTTAGCGCATCTTTATCGCTTATGCGCGGCGGGGTTTGTTTGGCTTTCCCGGTCTCTTTGTGCTTGTTGCTGGTTTTGGGCGATTTCATTGGCGTGGTGTGGCATGTGTGGCGTGGGTCGAGCCAATATAAGTCCAGGCGCTCGCTTAAACCAACTCCGACCCTTCTCCGGGGAACACCTCGCAGTCCCCGGAGCCCGCCTTGCCCGTCATCACCTCGCAGCGCGCCGCCTTCCTCTCACTTGCCCTTGCGCAGATGCACTCGCCCTACCGCTGGAACGCGAAGGGGCAGCGATTAGCGGCTGACGGCCCACGCCTCTTCGACTGCTCCGGGCTGGTGACGTGGTGCCTGCACCAGGTGGGCGGTCCTGACTGGCGTGGGACGCACAACACGGACCGGCTGTGGACTGCATGCCAGCCAGTGTCGAGCGTGGCGGACCTGCTGCCCGGGGACCTGGTGCTGTACGGCAAGGCCGGCGACCCGGAGCACGTGATGGTGCACGTGGGCGCGGGCGTGGTGGGGGCGCCTCCGGTGGCGACCGCACGATGCTCACCCTCGCGGACGCGGCGCGCGCGGACGCGAAGGTGAAGGCCTTCTCGCGCCCGGAGTACCGGCCCGACATCCTCGGCTTCCGGCGCCCGCCCTTCATCTCCTGACACGGCCGGCGCCCCTTCCTCCTGGTGCAGCTCACCCGTCGCACCAGGAGCAACACCGCATGACGACCGCCACCCGTACACCCCGCCCCCCGAAGTCCTGACCTCCGCCGAGAAGTCGCTGGCCCAGGCCCGCCCCGACGAGATCGGCCGCGCCGCCGTGCTCTACACCGTCTACTGCGGCGTCACCGGCGGGCGTTCGGCGGTGACGGGCGTCGAGGCGATCAACACCCCGGTCGCGTCCGGGGTGCCGCCCGTCCAGAAGCCCAGCCCCGGGCGCATCGTCCTCTACTGCCTCGGTGACGAGGGCGGCACCCGGAAGGGCGAGGTGCGGCCGGCCGTCGTCGTGGCCTTGCGCGCGCCGGACCCGATGGCGCCGAACCTCCAGGTCCTGGGCGATGGGCCGAACGACGACTTCACCGCAGCTGGCGGGCACGGTGGCGAGCACACCTGGAGCGGCACGGTGCCCTTCGGAGTCTCGGACAAGCCCGGCACCTGGTTCTGGCCGCCTCGCGTGTGAGCCGCCCCTTCTTCGTGGTGCAGCTCAACTCCCATCCCAGCAGGAGCAGCACCATGAAGAAGTCCCTCACGCTGACCGCCGCCCTCGCGGTCATCCTCACCGCGCCCGTGGCGGGGGTGGTGCGCCGCCAGCGTGCGGCCGCGCCCCGGGATGCGCAGCCGCGTCCGGCGGGGCAGGGTGCCCAGCTTGGCCTGGCGCTCACCCGCGCGGAGCCCCAGCATCCCTCGGCCTGGGGGGCGTAGCCGTGCCCACCATCGTCGCGGTGAAGGCGGGCACGTGCACCGCTGCCGGGTGCGGCGGGCGGATCCTCAAGGGCGAGTACGTGGAGTACTCCGCCGCCACCGGCACGCGGCACCTGGAGTGCGCGGGCGCGGAGCAGGGCAGGCGGCCCAACCTCAAGGCGGGGCAGTGCCGGTGCGGCGCCTCGGTGGCCCTGCGCGAGGGCTCCCTCCAGCTGAAGGAGACGTCGCGCGGGCGCCGCTTCCGGAAGCAGTGGCTGGTGCTGTGCTCGCGGTGCTGTGGGGCCCAGTAAAGAATTCGCCACCCTGTAGAGAATCGCCGGGCCCGTAGAGAAGTGGAGGCGCTCGTCTAACGCGTCCTCTGGCGGAGGGGTGGTCTGACAGTCATCCGCACTTTCCGCCCGAAAATGACAGTGATGGGCGCTGGACGTCTGGCATGCGCACCTCAATCCCTGATGAGATGTTGGGTGCCGTCAATCAACCTGGGAGGGAATGATGAACCGCACTGCAAAGAAGGCCGGGCTGACGCTGCTTGCCGCCGTGACTGGTGCTGTCGTGTCGTTCGGGGCCACGCTGGCCTTTGCTTCCGACGCTGGGTACTCGACGCCGTGTGACCCGGTCGAATGCAACAGCACCTGCCAAGCCTTAGGCCACTTGGGTGGCCAGTGCTCCCGCAACAAGCAGTGCAACTGCTACGAGTGACGTTCCGTCTGCCTTGAGCCTGTTCCGGCAGGCGCCGTGGCCGCCGAAGTGTTGGCGGCCCGGCGCAACAGGGCGCGTGGCGGCTACGCGATGAGCGCCGGCAGTTCGTCCCCCGCCTTCGGAAGCAGCTCCAGCACGTCTCCCGCCTTCGGGTTGAAGCTGGCGCTCGGGAAGCCGATGAAGACGGGCAGCTCCGCGGTGGGCTCCACGCTCGTCACCTCGGCCACCGCGTCGGTGCCCTGGACGCGCACGGTGCCCCCTCGGTTGCCCTCGCGCAGATGCATTCGCCCTACCGCTGAGGGGCGAAGGGCCAGAGTGCAGCGGCGGACGGACCTCGCCTCTTCGACTGCTCCGGGCTGGTGGCGTGGTGCCTGCACCAGGTGGGCGGGCCGGACTGGCGCGCGACGCACAACACGGACCGGCTGTGGGACGCGTGCTAGCCGGTGGCGAGCGTGGCGGACCTCCAGCCCGGGGACCTCGTGCTGTACGTAAAGGCGGGCGACCCGGACCGCGTCATGGTGCACGTGGGTGCGGGCGTGGTGATGGGTGCCTCCGGGGACGGCAGCGCGACGCGCACGCTAGAGGACGCGGCGCGCGCCGGGGCCTGCGTGAAGGCCGTCGCGCACGAGGAGTACCGGCCCGACATCTTCGGCTTCCGGTGCCTGCCGTTCGTCTCCTGACGCGGCCGGCGCCCCTTCCTCCTGGGGCAGTTCACCCGACGCACCAGGAGCCGCGCCGCATGACCACCGCCACCCCGTACACCCCGCCTGCTGAGATCATCTTCGCCGCCAACCAGCGGCTGGAGACAGCCACCCTCGGACACATCGCCCTCGCCGCCGTGCTCTACGGCACCTACTGCGGCGTCACCGGCGGGCGCTCTGCCGTGACGGGCGCCGAGCTGCCCCCGTTCGAGAAATGCCCTGTGCTCGTGCGCGCCGGCTGGCTCGCGGTCGCCAGGAGATCAACACCCCGGTCGCTTCCGTGAAGGGCGCCCCGGTGGGTCCGCCCGGCCAGAAGCCGTCCATCGGCCGCGCCGTCCACTTCCAGCACGGGACGACCACGTGCGCTGCGGACATTCTCGCCGTCAACCCGGACGGCACCGTGGCGCTCCTCGTGAAGCCGCCCAACGAGCATCCCTTCACCACCGACAACGTGGAGCAGGCGCCCACCGAGGCGCCTGAGCCCGCGAAGTGGAACTGGATGCCGCGCGTCTGAGCCGCCCCTTCTTCGTGGTGCTTTCCAACCCCTGGCAGGACCAGCACCATGAAGAAGCGCATCATCCTGGCCGCGATCGTCACGTCCGTCCTCACCGCGCCCGTGGCCCTGGCGCAGGCGTCCACCGGCAACAGCGGCGGCATCCTCGACGCGCTGCTCCCCCCGCCAACGTGGGCGTTGCCCTGGGTGTCATCGTGGGCGGCATCGGCCTCTTCGCGGGCGGAACGTAGCTCTCCACCCAGCGCAAGCAGCGCATCGCGCTGGGCGCCTACCACGCCTTTCACGTCGTGGAGGACATCGCCGCCGAGGACCCGGCGGACAACGGCTGGGACAAGGCCGCGCGCGGGCTCCAGGTCATCGACGCGTGGCTGGTGGCCCAGGGCTGGCGTCCGCTGAAGCCCGGCGAGCAGGAGCTGGTGAAGCTGGAGTTCAAGTCGCTGCACGGCGAGGAGAAGGTGCAGGAGCAGGCCCTCTCCGCGCTGGGTGCCATCGCCGCGAAGTTGGCACTGGAGGCCACGGCGGTCCCTACGACGCCCTGCGGGTAGCAGTCGCCGCGGGGCTGTCTCGGGTGCTGTCGGACGTGCCGGTGCGGATCGGTTACCTGGAGGCCTCCGCCGGGGCGTCGTCCCTCACGGGCGCGTACGCGCGCTTGGAGGGCGGGGCGCGGCTCCGGGAGAACCTGGGCCTCTTCGCTTTCGTGGAGGCCAACCCGCGCGAGCGGATGGCCGGCGCGGGCATGCGGTGGACGTTCGGCTGGTGAAGCACAGCGGCTCGCCCTGAATGCCCAGGGCGGGCTGCTGTATCTGCTACTCAGGCACCTCTTCGGTCCCGATTGGGCACGCTCCGGTGGGTGCGCAAACATAGTCGTATAAGCCCTTCCGGCAGCAGGCCAAGCCACCGCTACAGGCATAGGGATCGGCGCAATTGACGGTGCTCCTGATGGCGTCCTCCTGCGAGCCGCGGGAAGCGTCGGACTCGGCCTCCTCAACATTTCCACCACATCCCGCCATCAGTCCGACTGCCATCAATCCGGCAATGATTGCCATTTGCATGCATTTCTCCTAGTTTGGGTGTTTGCACTGCCTCGCCATGATAGCGCTGCCAATGATGGTGGGACAACGGACACCCTTCTTAGGGGAACACTTCGCAGTCCCCGGAACCCGCCGTGCCCATTGCCTCGCGGCCTGGCCCGGCGGTCCTGGGCTACGGACCTGCGGGCCAGGCGCCCTCGCCAGCACAGCCGGGCTGAGCCTGACCACCGCGGTCCCCTCGATGCCCTACGGGTAGCCGTCGCCACGAGGCTGTCGCGGGTGCTGAGCGACGTGCCGGTGCGGACCGGCTACCTGGAGGCCCAGGTGGGCGTCTCCTCCCTCACGGGTGCCTACGCGCGCCTGGAGGGTGGGGCGCGGCTCCGGGACAATCTGGGCCTCTTCGGCTTCGCGGAGGACAATTCCTGGCATCCATTGGAAATTGTCAGATTGTTGCCTGGGTGTCGTTACGGGGCGACATAAACACCCCACAGGCAAGAGCCGCCGTTAGGTGCACAGTGATACATGGTCTCGGTTGGATACCAACCCATGCAGCAGTACTGCGTCGCCGGGCAACCCGTGGGCGTAGGCATGTTGTCAAAGTCGCAGATTGGTCTGCAAACATTCCCAGCACAAGTGTCACCACTCCCACAGTCGTACTGAGTGACACAGTATTGGAGCGCTTGTTCTTCGACACCAATAGGTCCTTGCCGAGCGGTCGCCCCATCTTCCATGCCACAGCCAATCCCAAAAAACACCATCGCCAACGCCAGTTTGCTACGAGAACAAATCATAGATATATCCTCACGATTCGGCCCAGCACCGCCAAGTCAATGGCGATTGGCAAGTGCCTTGCAAATGCCGATGTCTTGCAGTGTTGATTATGCCCCAGGCATCTCGTGACTTGAGAGCGCATCCGGATGAGCGGTGGTCGTACGGCATTCAACCAAGCCCTACAGATGTCGCAACGACAGCTCCAATACGCTGTGTGCCTGGCTGACCACCCTCGGGCAGAGCACCTGCAGTTCGAGCGCGCCGGACGGTCGGGCGCGGGGGAGGCCGGCGCGGCGGAGTTGGGCCGTGAGCGCCTCCACCCGAGCCCAGGCCTCACGGGACGGGCGCAGCCCGTCGATGCGTACGGTGCTCCCCGCGGGCGCACGCCGCCGCTCCGGGGGGGCTTCGTCTTGTCGTGGGAGGGCACGGGGCGGACTTCGCACGCGCAGGGCAGGGGAGCCAAAGGACGGAGCGTGGCTGCTCTCCAATGGCTGGTGCCCGGTGAAGCCCTGGGGGCAGGAGGCCGCGAAGCTGGAGTTCAAGTCCATGCACGGCGCGCAGAAGGCGGAGGAAAAGGTGCGCGCCGAGGCGCTTCAGCGAGCGCTGGGTGTCATCTGCAGCACCGTCGCGCTGGACCCGTTCGCCGCGGTGGCGGTGGCGTCGGTCCCTTGGATGCCCCGCGGCGTGAAGTCGCCGCGGGGCTGTCGCGGGCGCTGAGCGACGTGCCGGTTCGGACCGGCTACCTGGAAGCCCAGGCTGGCGTCTCCTCTCTCACGGGCGCGTACGCGCGCCTGAAGGGTGGGGCGCGGCTCCGGGGACAACCTGGGCCTCTTCGGCTTCGCCGTGGCCCACGCCCGCAAGCGGATGGCCGGCGAGGGCATGCGGTGGACGTTCGGCTGGTGAAGCACGGCGGTCCGCCTCGGACTCTCGGGGCGGGCCGCTGAAGCCGTTCTGCCAATGTCAGCCCTCGACGCACTCTACTTGGCCAGTTTTTGGACCACGAGGGACGCAGAAAGTCCCATAGGGGCAGAACCCGTTGTTCGCACACGGGTCCTCCAGAATTTGCTGCGTAGGTCCTGCCTGGGTGTTGCTCGAAGGCTCAATCGCGACCTCCGCAGCGCTCTCTCCTTCCGGCATGTCCTCATACCCACCACAGCCCATCAACATCCCGACTGCCATCAGTCCGCCAAAGATTGCCGCTCGCATCCGATTCTCCTCTCAGTGGAACTGAGTGAGTATAGCGCGGCATTCACTCCGGGGATTTCTGCTCGTGATGTTGCCCGCGTCACGTCCGTGCCGGTGACACGATAAACCCCTGCGCCTCATGGACGGGCAGGGTGTCCTGGTGGGCGATGGCTCCGGCCGCGTCCAGCCAGGCTCCCCAGGTGGCGCAGTGGTAGTCGCGACAGCCACCAGCCAGGACCTGGGCGGCCACCTCCGGGTGCAGCACGAGTAGTTCGAGCGCGCCGGACGGACGGGCGCGCGAGATGCCGGCGCGGCGGAGCTGGGCCGTGAGCGCCTCCACCCGAGCCCAGGCCTCACGGGACGGGCGCAGCCCGTCGATGCGCACGGTGGTGCCTACAGGCGCGCGGCGCCGGGTCGGGGGCGGGTTGCGGTAGCTGTCGCCTTCGATGGCGAGGACGTGGGAGTGGTGGAGGAGCCGGTCCATGGCGGCGCTGGCCATCAGCGGGTCGCCGAAGAGGGGCGGCCACTCCTCAATGCCGCGGTTGGAGGAGATGACGGTGCTTTTGCGCTCGTACCGTCGGCGGACGACTTCGTAGAGATCCGCGGGCTCATCCTGCGTGAGGCCGCGCAGGCCGAGGTCATCGATGATGAGCAGCTCGGGCGAGGTGAAGCGCAAGAGGCGCTTCTCGTTGCTGCCGTCGCCTCGGGCGGCCCGCAGCTGAAGCAGTAGCTCGTGGGCGCCGAGGTTGTGAGCGCTGCAGCCGGCACGGCAGGCGCGGTGGCCGAGGGCCTGGGCCAGGTGGGACTTGCCGACGCCCGTGGGGCCGACGATGAGGACGTTGTCGTGGCGCTCCAGGAAGCTGCACGTGCCCAGCTCCAGCACCTTGGCCTTGGGGACGCTGGGGTTGAAGTGGAAGTCGAAGTCCTTGAGCGTCCTTGCGTGCTCAAAGGCGGTGCGGCGCACGCGCTGGGACAGCTGCCTGGAGTCGCGCCGGCCGCTTCCGGAAGCAGCGGCTGGTGTTGTGCGCGCGGTGGGGGGGAGCGCCCGTCAGTCCAGGTCCTTCAACTCCATCTCCGCCAGTTCGCGGTAGAGCGGTACCACCTCCACGGCGAGCAGGTCCTCCAGGAGCTTCCGCGCGCCGGCCTTGTCGCCGGCGCAAGCAAGATCCCGTGCCCTCATCTCCGTGAGCGACAGGCGGATGGATCCGTCTCGGATGCGGACCCAGGCGTCACGCAGCAGGGCAGTAGCTGTCCCCACGTCCTTGATGGCTGCCTGTGCATCGGGGTCTGGTATCCCCACCTCATGAGCTGTGCGCAGCAGCACCCCGCGCACCTGCGGGGTAAGCGTCAACGCTTCTCCCGCGTCCACACGCGCGACCAGCGCTCGCACCGGATCCCAGTCGATGTCCTCGGACATGCTCAGTCGTTTCCTGTTTTTCGACGGCACTTGTCACGTGGCCAGTTTCCATTCTGCCCCTCGCAGTACCGGAAGCAGTCGTAGCACTGTCCCCGCCATTCCTCTTCCTTGCATCTGACGTAGGTCTCCATGCAGGAGCGCTTCCACTCCGGCAGGTCTGTCCGGGCCAGCTCCATGGCCACTTTGGCGGCGAAGAGGATTTCCTCCGCCTCCAGTTTCGTGGCGCCACAGCGCTCCGGTGAGCCCGGGTGCGTCTTCACGCAGCAGCTCACCGTGGAGTCCCTGGGAGTGCACGGCGCCTGCGCTAGGGTCACCGGGGCGCGGCTGGCCTGGGCGTGCGCTGTGCCGCTACTGCCTGTCGTCGCCAGGGCGAGCGCGAGGACCGCCAGCGTGCTCCATGAGAGGGCGTTCCGCTTGTTCATGCATGGCGGTCTATCCGGTTTTATGTCGCCAACGCATCCTCCTTGAGAGGGAGGCCTGGGGCCGCACGTACAGGCGGGCCTCAAGGGCGACTTCTATGCGATGAAGGCGGGGAACTCGTCGCCCGGCTTCGGCACCAGTTCCAGCACGTCCCCGGCCTTCGGGGCGAAGGCCTCGCCCGGGAAGCCGATGAAGAAGGGCATCTCCGCCGTGGGCTCCACGGACGTCAGCTCCGCCTCGGCCCGGCCAATCACACCACGCGGCGGCTTCAGCACGCCGCCAACGTGGTGGTCACCAGGGACCGCAGGCCTACATCACTTACACTGCGAGATGCAGAATGCACGGTAGGACGTGCAGTAGTACGGGTCGCCGCCGCCGTAATAGCACTGGTAGTACTTCGCGTCGCAGGCGTCGGTGCAGGGACTGGGCACCGCCATCTCGACGATGCGGTTCGCTTCCTCCTGGCTCAGGTCCTCCGGCGCTTCGACTCCGCCACAGCCGGCCAGCAGTCCCACCGACATCAGCCCTGCAATGATTGCCGCTCGCATTTGCGTCTCCGGGTCTCGAAGGTTTGTACCGCCTTGCAAGAATAGCCCTGCCAATGGCGCCAAAGCCAGTCACGCTCCTGCTCCGGGCCCTGGCAGTCCTGACAGACCCTCCATGCGGAGGACGACGCGGTGCGCTGTCTATCGCTCCCTGGGCCCCTGCAATGCCTGCCTCAAGAACGTGCGCCAGTCCTCCAGCAACTGGGGCGACACGTCGTGGCCCACTCCTGGATAGGTCCTCACGTCGATGGGGACGCCCATCGCCTTCAACGCCTCCACTCTCGTGTGCGTCTGCTGCGCCTTGATGATGGGGTCCACCTCCCCCTGGAGCACGAACACCTGACCCGTCTTCGGTAGGGATTGCGCGGGGTCTCCCAGCAGACGCGAACCCATGGGCACCGCCACATCCACCAGCTCCGGGTGACGGATGGCGAGCATCCACGCGAGGTCGCCTCCGTAGGAAAACCCCGTCACGGCGACACGGCGGATTTCAGGATGGGCGCGGCGGACCTCCTGGATGAGCTCCGCGAGTTGACCCGCCACCCGCTCCACATCCGCTGTCTTCTCGGGCCAGCCCTTCTGTTCGTGCTCGACGGGGAACCACGTGAAGCCCTCCCGGTGGGGCCTGAAGCCACGCGGCGCCAGCACCCGCACGGCGGTGCCCAGGGCTTGGACGTGCTCATCCCAGAATTCAGGTGTGGATCCGGAGTAGTGCAGGGCCACGAGCAGCGCCTCCGGCTCCGACGCTCCCAGGGTGTATGTCTTGTAGGTGAGCGGTCGCGCATCTCCTGCGACAAGGGTTCCAGGCCGCGCGCTGGCACACGCCGCCCCCAGCATCGATAGGAGGAGAAACACCACGGAATTGAGACACTTCATGAGTCCTCCCTCGAAAGCTGATGCCGAGGAATGCGTGCCGTCCATCCCTGGCGCCTGCCTCCGGTGTGGAGGCAGGCGCAGGGGACGGGGTGAAGCGCCCCCGTCAACGGCTCAAGGCAGCGGCGACAGCTGGATGTTGTCGAAGTTCGTATCCCAGCCGTTCGACGTCGCCAGGGTGACGGACGAGCAGCTGCCCAGCCAGTTCGTCACGACGTGGGTTACCTGCCCCGGCGTCAGGGGGAAGGTGCGCGTGGGCTGGTTGAAGCAGCTCAGGGTGAGCGTCGCGCCCGCGTCCCAGGTGAAGGCGTCGAGGCCGACGACGGTCCGCTCCCCGTAGATGAGGAGCTCCCCCTGGTTCACACCCCCGCCGTTGAACGAGACACTCTTCGTGGTGAACCCGCCCCAGGGCGACGCGAGGTACCACTTGTTCTGCACGAAGTAGAAGGGGCCGCGGGGGCCGGTGATGGCCTCATCCGCGCCATCGAAGCCATCGAAGGTGACCAGGTTCGTCGCGGCGCCAATGGGGATCGTCAGCGTGCTGGTGTTGTTGCCCGGGACGTTGTCCGTCTCGGAGGCCGTGACGGTCGCCTGGAACTGGAACGTCCCGGAGACCGAAGGCACCAGCGTCATCTGAACGACGGCGCTCTGGCCGGCGGGCAGGCTCGTGATGTCGCAGTGCATGTTGTCGCTGGTGTAGTAGCCGCAGGTGCCCACCGACGCGGTCGGATAGAAGGTGAAGGGCGCGAGTCCGGCGGGAACGGGAACGTCGAGCGTGAGGTTGGTGGCCGCCCTCGTGCCGTGGTTCGTCACCGTGATGTCATAGAAGAGCGCTTCGCCCCGGACGCCCGACCCGGCGGGGAAGGCATGCTGCACGGACAGGTCGACCGGGGACGCGTTGCCCGTGGCGGGCACGAAGGCGACGTCCACCCAGAAGTTGGCGTTGTAGTACGTGTCCGTGGGGAAGGCGCTGCCATTGAGATGGCGCACGCCGTTGCCGCCGGCCGTGACCGAGGACGGCGCGTGCAGGGGCGGCATGTCCACGCCCGCGCTGCTGAAGTAGTTGGCCGTGATGCCGTAGTAGCCCCCGGGCGCGAAGTACGACACGACATAGGTCGTATTCGCGGCGAGGCTCACCGGCGTCGGGAACGCCAGCTCGCGCCAGCCGAAGCCGCTCTCCACGGGCGCCTGCACGGTGGTGCCCAGCAGCGTACCGGTGGCGCTCCACAGGTGGCCCACGGCCGGGGGGGTGTCCATGCCGCTCTTGTAGTAGCGGACCTTCGTCACCGTGCCCGCGACGTCCGAGTGGAACTTCAGGCCCACCTCGGTCGGCGTGGCGTCCCCGTTGATGCCATGCGGGTCGCCCGTCACCACGTTCCAGAAGCTGCAGGGATTGCAGCTGGTGCTCGCGAGCGTGGTGGCGGTGACGGTGGCGGACGCGGGCCCCACGTTGCCGGCGGCGTCACGGCCGCGCACGGTGTAGGAATACGCGGTGGCGGGCGTCAGGCCGGTGTCGCGGTAGCTCGTGGTAGTGCCGGGCAGCTCCGCGATGAGCTGGCTGCCCCGGTACACCAGGTGCGCGCGCGCGTTGCCCTGCGTCTCGCCCGAGCCGTCCACGGAGGCGTACCAGGTCAGGTCGATGGCGGTGGACGAGTTGGGCGTCGCCACCACGTTGGTGGGTGCGCGCGGGGGCGTGGTGTCATTGGGCTGGAAGGCCACGTCCACCCAGTAGTTGCTGGCCTGAAAGCTGTCGGTGGGAAAGCCGCTCGTGCCGTAGCGATAGAGGCCGTTGCCCGCGCCCGTCGCGTTCGCCGCCGCGTGCAGGGGCGGCGCGTCCAGCGCGGAGGCGAAGCCGTTGCTCGTCACCGCGTAGTGCCCCGCGGGCGCGTGGTACGACACGACGTAGTTCGTGTCCGCCGTGATGTTCACCGGCGTGGCGAAGCGCACCTCCTGCCAGCCCGAGGCCGTCTCACCCTGGAAGGTGGCGGTGGCCAGCAGCGACCCCGACGCGGACCACAGGCTGCCGGTGTGCGTGCCCGTGTTGCCCGCACCCTTGTAGAAGCGCACGCCCTTGAGCTGCCCGGGCGCGTCGCTGCGGAAGCGCATGCCCAGCTCCACCGCGGCGCTGTCGTTCGCGGCCGCTACGGCCGGCACCGCGGAGGCGCCGAAGAGGGAGCGCTCACCCGTCAGCAGCGGCTGCGCGGCCTCCTCGGTGCGCGGTGCCTCCGGGTTCGCCGGTTGCGAGGGACCACAACCCGCCTGGACCCAGGTGAAACCCACGACCAACGTCGTGACCCATCGTGATGCATGTCGAAGCACTTCGGACTCCTTGAGGGGGAAAGACTGGCGATGGGATCTCACACTGCCGGTTGAGGAGTCGAGCATTTCAGGAAAAGTGGATGTTTCCAGGTTTGTGCCCGCGGAGGAGCCCCGTGGGATGCGGGTGGACGAGGCCCGTTCCCCAGCGCCCCGCCGAGGCCCCGGGAAGGGCCCTGGAAGGGCCTTGGAACGGGCCTCCGGAGGCCCCGCTCCATGTCAGACCCCCCGGGTACTCTTCTTCATGTCGCAGCCAGGAACGAACGAGGGGGTTCAAGCGCCATGAGCACGTCTGTGATTGATAATCGCGTCGAGGTCGTCTTCAGCTTTGACACCACGGGCAGCATGTATCCGTGCCTCGCGCAGGTGCGCAAGAAGCTGGGGAACGCGGTGGCCCGGCTCACGAAGGAGATCCCGGGCATCCGCATCGGCATCATCGCGCACGGCGACTACTGTGACGCGGGGTCCACCTATGTGACGAAGGCGCTGGACCTCACGGACGACGCGAAGGCCATCACGCGCTTCGTGGAGAAGGTGGGGCAGACGGGCGGCGGTGACGCGCCCGAGTGCTATGAGCTGGTGTTGCACGAGGCGCGAAGCCTGTCGTGGACGGAAGGCTACACGAAGGCGTTCGTGCTCATCGGGGACGACGTCCCGCATGGGCCGGCCCAGAATCCCAAGAAGCTGGACTGGCGCAAGGAGGTGGCGGCGCTGGGCGCGAAGGGCGTGCCGGTGTACGGGGTGCAGGCGCTGAACCGCCGCCACGCGACGGCGTTCTACAAGGAGCTGGCGGAGAAGTCGGGCGGCTTCCACCTGAGCCTGGATCAGTTCGCCCACATCACCGACATGCTGCTGGCCGTCTGCTACAAGCAGTCCTCGGACGCGCAGCTCCAGGCGTACGAAGCGGAGGTGTCTCGCGAAGGCCGCATGAGCCGTGGGTTGAACAGCATGTTCAACACGATGCTCAAGCGGGCCACGTCCACGCTCTTCGGTGAGACGGACCTGCGGGCGGTGCCGTCCGGGCGCTTCCAGGTCCTGGAAGTGGATGGAGACTGCGCCATCAAGGAGTTCGTGACGGAGAACGGCCTGGGCTTCAAGACGGGGCGCGGCTTCTACGAGTTCACCAAGACGGAGACCATCCAGGGCCGCAAGGAAGTGGTGCTGATGGACCGCAAGACGGGCGACCTCTACAGCGGTGAGCGGGCGCGGGAGATGCTCGGCCTGCCGCCGGGCGAGACGGTGCGCATCCGGCCCGCGAGCCTGGAGAAGTACGTCGTCTTCGTCCAGAGCACGTCCGCCAACCGGAAGCTGCGCGGGGGCACGAAGTTCCTCTACGAGGTGGAGGACTGGGACGGGGCGCGCGGGCTCGAGGCGGCCTGAGCGGAAGCCCGCCACCCAGGCCGCGAGGGGGCGTCCGGTGACGCCCCGGCGACGACCGGTGGGGCAGCGCCGGGCGGACGGGTTGGCGGCAGGCGGGGGCGCCACCATCGTTGACGGGGGAAGGACTCATGCGCTTCCCGGACCCATGGCTCGCCTGCACGACAGCCCGGAGGATCCGACCCTGGGCGGGGCTCCGCCAGGGCACAGCCACATCCTCGAGTCCATCTTCGCCAGCATGGGAGAAGGCGTCCTCGTGGCGAACGAGCACCAGCGCCTGATGCTCATGAACCCGATGGCGGAGCAGATCCTGGGCAGGGTGGCGACGGACGTGCCCGTCGCCCAGTGGCCGGAGCACTTCGGGCTCTACCTGCCGGACCAGGTGACGCTCCATCCCGCGGAGTCCCTGCCCATGGCGCGGGCCCTCCGTGGTGAAGCCGTCGTCCGCGCGGAGCTCTTCCTGCGCAACGCCGAGCGGCCGGCGGGGGCCTGGCTGCTCGTGAACTCAAGGCCCGTCCGCGACGAGGCCGGCAGGCTTCGCGGCGGAGTGTCCATCTTCACCGACGTCACCGAGCACAAGCGGGTGGACGCGGCGATGCGCACCGGGTGGGAGAAGTACCGCTCGCTCTACAACAACACCCCCGTGATGATGCACTCCATTGACCAGCACGGGCGGCTCATCAGCGTCAGTGATCGCTGGTTGAACAGGCTGGGCTATGCGCGCGAGGAGGTGCTCGGGCACGACTCGGTGGAGTTCCTGACGCCCGAGTCCCGGCGGTACGCCCGCGAGGTCGTCCTCCCCACGTACTTCAAGACGGGGAGCTGCTGGGACGTGCCCTACCAGCTCGTGAAGAAGGACGGACAGCGCATGGACGTGCTCCTGTCCGCCATCGCGGAGAAGGACGCCTCCGGCACGGTGGTGCGCTCGCTCGCGGTGCTCATCGACGTGACCGAGCGGAAGCGGGCGGAGGAGGCGCTCCTGGAGAGCGAGCGGCGGCTGCGCGCCATCCTGGACAACGCGCCCACGGTGTTCTTCCTGCTGGATACGCGGGAGCGCTTCATCTTCGTGAACCGCGAGTGGGAGCGGCTCTTCCACCGCACCCGGCAAGAGGTCGCCGGGCGGACCTCCTTCGATGTCTTTCCCCGGGAGATCGCCGAGGCCCTGCACCGGACCAATGAGGGCGTCCTGCGGACCGGCGCCTCCGTGGAACTGGAGGAGAGGGTCTTGCACGACGACGGAATCCACGTCCACCTCACGCAGAAGTTCCCGCTCATCGACGCCAACGGCGCGGCCTATGCGCTCTGCGGCATCGCCACCGACATCACCGCGCGCAAGCGGATGGAGCTCTCGCAGCGCTTCCTGTCCGAGGCGGGCCGCGAGCTGGTGACCTCGCTCGACTACGAGACCACGCTCCAGCGCGTCGCCGAGCTGGCGGTGCCCGTGCTGGCGGACCTGTGTGTCGTCTTCGTGAGGGCGGACGGGGACAGGTTCCTGCGGCCGGTGGCGGTGGCGGACAGCTCGCCGGCCCGCGCCGTGGATGTGCGGGAGTTCCTCCGGCTCCACCCGCCTGTCTCGGAGGGGCTCCACGGCCCCGCCCGGGTCCTGTCCACCGGAAGGTCGGAGGCCTCCGGCCACTCGCGGGGCCTGCTGGACCCCGCGGCGCTGGAGGAGGAGCGGTGGGCGGTGGTGCGGACGCTCGAGGGACGGCCCTCGCTGGGCGTGCCCCTCCAGACGCGGGGCCGCACCCTGGGCGTGCTGTTCCTCGTGTCCCCCAGGCCAGGGCAGGCGTATGCGACGGAGGAGCTGGCGCTGACGGAGGAGCTGGGCCGGCGGGCCGCCGCCTCCATCGACAATGCCCAGCTCTACTGCTCGGCGCAGGAGTCCATCCGCGCGCGGGATGAGTTCCTGTCCATCGCCTCTCATGAGCTGAAGACCCCGCTGACCTCCATGAAGCTGCGCGTGCAGCAGCTGGAGTCCGTCCTCACCGCCGACCGTCCGCTGCCCACCGAGAAGGTGTCGCGGATGCTGGAGGTGTTCGGCTCGCAGCTCCAGCGGCTGTCGGAGCTGGTGGAGCACCTGCTCGACGTCACGCGCATCAACGAGCAGCGGCTGGACCTGCACCTGGAGTCCATGGACCTGGTGGCGGTCGCCCGGGGCGTGGCCAGCCACCTCGCGGAGCAGCTCGAGAAGACGGGCTGCGAGTTCGCGCTGGTGGCCCCGGAGCCGGTGTGGGGGCGGTGGGACCGACTGCGGATGGAGCAGGTCATGTTCAACCTGCTGACCAACGCGATGAAGTACGGCGCGGGGCGGGCCATCCGGATGGAGGTGGGACTCCACGAAGGAAAGGCGCGGCTCCTCGTGGAGGACCACGGCATGGGCATCCCCAGGGAGGCCCAGGACCGCATCTTCGAGCGCTTCGAGCGCGCCGCCTCGCGCAACTACGGCGGGCTGGGGTTGGGGCTCTTCATCACGCGGCAGATTGTCCAGGCGCACGGCGGAAGCATCTCCGTGGAGAGCACGCCGGGACTGGGCTCGAGGTTCGTCGTGGAGCTGTCGCCAGGCCCTGCGGAGAACTGCTGAGGCCTGCTGTATTCCCCCTTCTGCCTCGAGGTGCACCGCGCGCTGCGGTACGAGCGCCTGGCTTGCGCGGGTGGACGAGACCACGAGCGCACCACGGGCCGCGCCCGTGCTTGCCGTGGCTTGAGCACGGGTTGCCTTTTACTCGCAGTGAATCCGGCTAAGACTGGTATTTCGGTGTATAATAGTTTAATGTGTCTTCCGTGGTAGGTGGGCCTTGGGTCCGCCAAGCCCCTGCCATGCAGCGGACGCACCCCGCTTGAACATCCAAAAAAGGTGCAGAGGAGACACCATGAAGAACGTCTTGAAGCTTGCCGCCGCGCTTGCAGTGTTGGCGACCGCCGTCGGCTGTGGAGCGCCGCAGGAGGCGGCCACCGAGCCGCAGCAGCTGCCCCCGGGCGCGTCCGCGCCGGTCATTCCCGCGGAGTACATCAAGAGCCAGGGCCAGGACGTCAGCGCGGGCGGCCTGTGCTGCTGGGGGCACTGCAACAACTCGAACGCCTTCGTGAAGGTCAACGTCACCGTGAACTGTCGGGACCGGATCGTCGAGTCCTGTCACAACGCGGGTCTGGCCTTCAATCCGAACGGCGACGCGTGGTGGGGCACCTGCCCGTAATCCGGGTCGTCAGGTCCCTTCACGCCTGAGTCCTCAGCGCATGCAGGGACGCCGGAAGCCGCGGATGCATGCGGCTTCCGGCTTCGTCGTTTTGACCCGGTGGGGGTTCGCGTGGCTTAGATTGCGGTGGGACGGGTCCGGAGGGACGACGCCATGGGCTGCTGCCACTACCCCGCTGTCGGTGAAGGCTGTGACAGCGCCTTCACCGTGGACACCTCACGCATCACCTTCGGGCGGGGCTGTCTGTCGGAGGTGGGCGACCGCGCCCGGGCGCTCGGGATGACGCGCGTGGCGCTGTTCTCGGATGCGCGGGTGGCGCGGCTGCCGCACTTCGAGAAGGTCCGCCAGTCGCTCCTCGCCGCCGGGCTGGACGTGGCCGTGTACACGGATGTGCACGTCGAGCCCACGGACCAGTCCTTCCTGGATGCGGCGCGGTTCGCCTCGGAGCTCCGGCCGGACGGCTATGTCTCCCTGGGCGGGGGCTCGGTCATCGACACCTGCAAGGCGGCGAACCTCTACGCCACGCATCCGGCGGACTTCCTGGCCTACGTCAACGCGCCGGTGGGGGAGGGGCGCCCGGTGCCCGGTCCGCTCAAGCCGCACCTCGCGTGTCCCACCACGTCGGGGACGGGCAGCGAGGTGACGGGCATCACCATCTTCGACCTGCTCTCGATGGCGGCGAAGACGGGCATCGCGTCACCGGCGCTGCGGCCCACCGAGGCGCTAATCGATCCGGACTGCACCGCCACGCTGCCCGGCGAGGTGGTGGCCGCCAGCGGGCTGGACGTGCTGTCCCACGCGCTGGAGTCCTATACGGCGCGGCCGTACGTGCGCCGTCCCGCGCCAGCGCGCCCGAGCCTGCGGCCCATGAGCCAGGGCGCGAACCCCTGGAGCGACCTGGGTTGCCGCGAGGCGCTGCGGCTGATGGGCCTGTACCTGGAGCGCGGCGTGAAGGACGCGCAGGACGCCGAGGCCCGCGAGCAGTTGATGTGGGCGGCCACGCTCGCGGGCATCGCGTTCGGCAACGCGGGCGTGCACGCGCCGCACGGCATGGCCTACGCCGTGGCCGGGCGGGTGCGCGACTTCCGGCCGTCGGGCTATCCGGACGACGAAGCGCTCGTGCCGCATGGCATGGCCGTCATCGTCAACGCCCCGGCCGTGTTCCGCTACACGGCCCCGGCGAGCCCCGAGCGCCACCTGGAGGCCGCGGGCCACCTGGGCGCGGATGTGCGTGGGG
>NZ_RAWB01000959.1 GCF_003612055.1 Corallococcus llansteffanensis | reverse complement strand
GGGTGGGGCCGCGCTGAGCTACTCCGTGTTCGAGCGCTTCGTCTTCGGCGGCGGCGGCGGCGCGGGCGAGGGCAATGACGACGGCGGCAGCAGCGGCGGGCGCGGCGGCGGCGCGGTGCTCATCCGCGCCAGCTCGTTCCAGGGCGCGGGCGTCATCCGTGCCGCCGGGCTCTCGGCCCCGCCGGCTTCGGGCCCTGACGGCGCGGGCGGTGGCGGCGCGGGAGGCGCGGTGCTGCTGCGCTCGCTGAGCACGCTGGACTGCGGCGCGGTGGAGGTTCCGGGAGGCAACGGCGGCGACGTGGCGACGTCCAGCCACGCGCTGGGGCCTGGCGGTGGCGGCGCGGGCGGCCGTGTGCTGCTGCACGGCCAGGGCGGCGTGTGCCCGTTCAATGTGAGCGCGGGGAGCGCCGGCCAGTCGGGCTTCCCTGGCGCGGGTTCACATGGCGCGGGGCCTGCCAGCGGCCCGGATGGTGGCCCCGACGCGGGTCCGACGCCCGACGGGGGCCCCTCGTCCGACGGGGGCCTCTCGACCGGGGGCACGTCGGCTGGAACCGTGCAGGAGCTGGCTCAGCCCTACCAGGCGCCGGGCACGCCCGTCATCACCGCGCCCGCGGAGGGCACGGTCACCACCACCACGCGCCCGCGCTTCGAGGGCACCGCGGACACGAACGGCCCGGTGGTCCACATCGTCGTCGACGGTCGCGAGGTGGGCGCGGCGGTGCCGGCCGCCGATGGCCGCTTCTCCCTGGACCCCGTCGCGGCACTGCAGGCCGGTGGGCACTCGGTCGTCGCGTGGGCGGAGGCGTTCGGCGTGGCCAGCACGGGCTCCACGTCGGTGCGCTTCACCTCACCCCAGGTGGTGCTCGCGGATGGCGGCGCCTTGGGCATGGCGGTGCTCGTGGTGCCCAGGAACGGGGACACCACGGGGCCCACGCCGCTGTTCGCCGGCACCACGCCCAATGGCCTCACCGTGGGCGTCGTCATCGACGACGGGCCGGACAACATCGTGCCGGTGGATCTGCTCGGGCGCTTCGGCTTCCAGGTCCCGGACTCCGAGCCGCTGTCGGTGGGCGTGCACAAGGTCTCCGTGCACGCGCACAACGAGGTGGGCGATGACGGGCCGCACTCCGACGTCGTGGGCTTCGAGGTGGTGGTGGCCGGCGCGGACGGCGGCACTGGCACCGACGCGGGCACGGCGGACCCCGCAGTGCCCATGATGGTCGTGCCCGCGCAGGACGCGACGGTGGACCCCACGGTGACGTTCGTGGGCGTGGCCCTGCCCGATACATTGATCCGCCTAGAGCTGGATGGCGTCGCGCTCGCCACCGTCACCACCGACGCGCAGGGCGTCTTCCGCCACACGGTGGGCCGGGACGCGGCGCTCGCGACGGGCGCGCACCGCGTCGTCGCCCAGGGGATGACGGCCGAGGGCGAGGCCGGCCTGCGCTCGCCGGAGGTGGGCTTCCAGGTGCGCGGGCCCACCGACCTGGACGTGGGCTGCGGTTGCGGCGCTGCGCCCGCGGGAATGCTCGGCGTCTGGGCCCTGGTGGGGCTCGCGGCCCTGGCCCGCCGCCGCGCCCGGGGCTGAACACCGGGAGGGGGAGCCTTCGGGCGCCCGCCAGGGGTAGCCGGGCGCGGCGACGGGGCGCCTGTTATCCAACCGCGCTCGAAAGCGTCCCGCTGTCCTGGGACGGAAGGTGGCGCGCGTGACGGACGTGTCCTCGGAAGATGCCTCATCGCGGCCGGCGCGGCGCTCGTCGGGCGGGCTGGGCTGGCGCCAGGTGCTGGGCCTGCTGCTGGGCCTGGGCGTGCCCGCCGCGCTGCACGTCTACATCGGCCTGCGC
>NZ_RAWB01000958.1 GCF_003612055.1 Corallococcus llansteffanensis | reverse complement strand
CTCAGGGGCCTACCAGCGGGCGCTGGAGGCCGGGCAGCCTCACGTGAAGGTGAAGGCGAAGGCGTGCCCGCTCTTCGTGCCGCTGGCGGAGGAGGGGTGGACCACGGGCGACGTGCCGCTGCTGGTGGCGCGCGAGTACCTGGCCGGCTTCGCGCAGGACGGCGTGGACACGCTGGTGCTGGGCTGCACCCACTACCCGCTGCTGAAGGGCGTCATCGCCGAGGTCGTGGGGCCGCACGTGTCGCTGGTGGACTCGGCGGAGGCCACCGCGGAGGCCGTGGCGGAGCTGCTGGGCGCCCGGGGGCTGCTCGCGCCGCAGTCCTCCTCCACGCCGGAGCACGCGTACTTCGTCACCGACGTGCCGGAGCGCTTCGTGGAGGTGGGGGCCCGCTTCCTGGGGCGCCCCATTCCTTCCGCGGAGCAGGTGGACCTGCGCTTCTAGGCGCGCGCGGCCCGGCCCCCTTCTTCAGGGGATGGGGCGGGTGGAGACGGACGGCGCGGGCTCCTCGGCGGTGGCCTTGAGGAGCTCCTTGGCCGCCTGGAGCACGGGCACTTCGGTGGCGTCGTCCACGGCGACGAGCGCCTGGGCGGCCTCGGTGCCGATGTCGTCCTTGCGCGGCAGCTGACCGGTGGCCCAGGTGATGAGCCGCTCCATCAGCGGGAAGAAGTGGATCATCTTCAGCGGCCGGTTCATCCAGCCCACGGTGATGCAGTAGTACTGGTTGAAGGGCGCGGTGTGGTGGATGCCGTGGTGGCCCGGCGGCAGGATGAGGTGCACGCGCTGCAGGAAGCCGATGAGCGCGGGCGGCGAGTCCAGGTGCGACCACTTGTGGAACTGGTTGGTCGCCATCACCCAGAAGATCATCGCGCCCAGGAACGCGGCCAGGAACACCCAGCCCGGCCCGTTGAGCGGCACGGCCACCGCGAGCGCCGCGACGGGCAGCGACACGAGGCAGTTGTTGCCGTTGGTCTCCACGAAGTCGTGGCGGGTGATGGCCTTCTCGTCGACGTGGTGCTCGCGGAAGGGGCGGATGAACGCCTTGCCCAGGACGGGCATCTCCGTGGAGCCCCACGTGTCACCCATCCAGTGGACGAAGCCCGACACGAAGTCCGCGGCCAGGTAGCCCAGCACCACCGCGAGCGTCAGCAGCCACGGCCCGGTGTGGTGGGTGCTCCAGAGCTTGTACGCGAGCACCCCCTCCAACGACACGAAGGAGACGATGGAGGCGATCTCCATCGCGCGGATGGCGGGGGAGTACCCCTGCGCCAGCGTCTGGGCGTCCTGCAGGCGGACCTTGTCCGTGATCTTGTCCGGCTTCGTCATCAGTGGGTTCCCGCCCGTCAGTGATGGCTCAAGAAACGTCGCGCACGTCAGAGTGGGTACGTACCCCAGCCCGTTTCGGGTTTTCAACACAGGGGCCCCCTGCCCGGCGGCTCGGCGGGCACGGGCGGATCCGTACACTGCGGTGGGAAACGCACACCGGGGGGCGGGCAAGCACCGGGAGTCACATGCGGGAGGCGTGACGCTTGCCTTGTGAAGCCCGGACCCCGCTGCTACGGTGCCCGACCTCGGCAATGGCGAAAACCTTCGAAAAAGCCGTCACAGGCTTCAATCACAACATCAAGCACAAGGGGAAGGTCTACCACGTCCAGACCGAGGACTCGGGTGTCAACAACCCCCACATCATCACCCACCTGTTCGTGGGCGGGAACATCCTCGCGTCGAAGAAGACGTCCTACGCGGACATCCTCAACGCGGAGAACCTGGCGGAAGTCGTCCGCGAATTGATGGAGGAGCAGCACAAGGAGATGCTGCGGAACCTCATCAACGGCGTGTACGACAACTACGAGTC
>NZ_RAWB01000957.1 GCF_003612055.1 Corallococcus llansteffanensis | reverse complement strand
GTGGCGGACAGCCCCCTGCCGGTGGTGGGCATTGGCGGGGTGGGCCTTCAGAACATCGCCCGGGTGGCGGCGACGGGCGCGCACGGCGCGGCGGTGGTATCCGATGCCCTGCTCGCCCGGGACATCTCCGAGCAGGTGCGGCTCCTCGCGGACGCCTTCGAGCGGGGCGCACGAGGGACGGGACTCGAAACAGGGTAGGACCTCCACCATGAACCTTCCGCCTCCGCGCCACCACGGGACGACCCCGCGCCGTCCCAACATCGGTCTCAGCCCGGACTGGGCCCAGCCGGCCGACTCCGCCTTCCCCCGCTACGAGCTGAAGGTGCCCTACGCGGAGGCGGTGTTCCGCGCGGGGGGCCTGCCCTTCGTGCTGCCGTACACGGACGACGCCTCGTGCGTGGACGCGTACCTGGAGCGCGTGTCGGGCCTGGTGGTGACGGGCGGCGCGTTCGACATCCCCCCGTCCGCGTACGGCGAGGAGGTGCGCGAGGGCATGGGGCCGCTGAAGGAGGGGCGCACGGCCTTCGAGGCCCAGCTCATCCGGGGCGCGCTCAAGCGCAACCTGCCGGTGCTGGGCGTGTGCGGCGGCATGCAGCTGCTCTGCGTGGTGCTGGGCGGCACGCTGTACCAGGACATCCTGCGCGAGGTGCTCGGCTCTCGCGACCACGAGCAGAAGCACGACCGCACCCAGCCGCAGCACCCGGTGGAGGTGAAGAACGGCACGCTCCTGTCGGAGGCCGTGGGCCACGGGCAGTTGATGGTGAACTCCACGCACCACCAGGCGGTGAACAAGCCGGGCACGGACGTGACGGTGAGCGCGGTGGCGCCGGACGGCGTGGTGGAGGCCATCGAGTCCACCGCGCACTCCTTCGCGCTGGGCATCCAGTGGCACCCGGAGTTGCTGCTGGGCACCATCCCCGTGCACCTGGGCGTCTACAAGTCGCTCGTGCAGAAGGCCCGCGAGCACCGCCGGTGAGACCGCGCGTCCTGCTGCTGGCGGGCCTGGAGCCCACGGGCAGGGCCGGGCTGCTCGCGGACGTCGCCGCGGTGCGGGCGCGCGGCGGCGACGCGGTGGCGGTGCCCACGGCCCAGACGGCGCAGGGCACGCACACCTTCGCCGTGGTGCCGGCGGCGCCCCGCATGCTGACCGCGCAGGTGGCGGCCGCGCGCGAGTGGGGCCCCCTGCACGCGGTGAAGTGGGGCGTGGTGCCCGGCCCGTCCCAGCTCTCCACGGCGAAGGCCGCGCTCAAGGGCCTGGACGCGTGGTGGGTGGTGGACCCCGTGGTGCGCTCGTCGAAAGGCCAGCCCCTGTCGCGCCTGTCGCCCCGGCACTACCTGGCGCTGGCGGGCCCGCGCGTGGTGGTGACGCCCAACCTGGAGGAGGCGGGGTGGCTCCTGGGCCGGCCCGCGCCCGGGTCCGTGGAGGACGCGCAGGAGGCCGCGGAGGCGCTCTGCCAGCGGGGCTTCGGCGTGGTGCTGGTGAAGGGCGGCCACCTGCCGGAAGGGCAGGGCCTGGCGGACGTGCTGGCGTTCTCCGGCCGCACGCTGGTGATGCGGGGGCGAAGGCTCAAGCGGCCCCCGGAGCGCCGGGGCACGGGCTGCCGGCTGGCGTCCGCGCTGGCAACGGAGCTGGGCCGGGGCACGGGGCCGGAGGCCGCGGTGCGGGCGGCGCGCGAGCACGTCACGCGCTACCTGCGCACCGGCCGCGACTGACGAAGAGGGCCTTGAGGCTCTTCTGCCGCTACTCGCCCCGGGCGCGGCTCTCGAAGCGGGTGAACTCCGACAGGAACACCATGTCCACGGAGCCGATGGGACCGTTGCGCTGCTTGGCGACGATGAGCTCCACGGGGATGACCGCGCCTCCGCCG
>NZ_RAWB01000956.1 GCF_003612055.1 Corallococcus llansteffanensis | reverse complement strand
CGCCCGCCCCGCCTGAGCCGGCGGTGGTGGAGGAAGAGGCGGTGGCGGTCCCGACCGAAATCATCGAGGAGCCCGAGGTCGAGAAGCCCGCGCGCCCCGGCAGGAAGGCCACCGCGAAGGCAGGCCGCGTTTCGCAGACCGCACAACGCACCCAGGCTGCCGCGCCTCCCGTGGAGCCGGCGCCTGAAATTCCTGTCGCCGTCGCGGCCAGCAGCCTCCAGGAGACGGCCCCGCCTGCCCCCGAGCCGGCCGAAGCCCTTCAACCCGAGACGAAGCAGAGCGTCTTCGGCCTGATCAAGTCCAAGGGCCAGGAGGCGCAGCAGAAGGTCTCCCAGCTGGTCAAGTCCAAGCAACAGGAGCTCCAGCTCAAGGTCTCCGGCCTGATCCAGACCCGGCAATACGACTCCGCGCTGGAAGTGGCCAACGACTGCGCGAAGAACAACCCCGCCATGCCGGAGTGCCAGCTGATGCTCGGCCAGGTGCACGGCAAGCTCAACCACCCCCGGGAGAGCACCCAGCATTACGAGAAGTTTCTAGCGCTCGCCCCTCCGGACCATCCCCGGCGAGCGGAAGTCGTCGAGCTGCTCGGAAAGACC
Source organism: Corallococcus llansteffanensis (assembly GCF_003612055.1). Taxonomy (GTDB): domain Bacteria; phylum Myxococcota; class Myxococcia; order Myxococcales; family Myxococcaceae; genus Corallococcus; species Corallococcus llansteffanensis. The sequence continues at coordinate 1,280 of NZ_RAWB01000956.1, read as the reverse complement.
CGCACGCCAGGGACGGAGTGAGCTGTTTCCACTCGCTGACAGGCCAGGCATCGTCCATTCGGCCTTCCCTGGAAGCTGGGCTTAAGATGGCAGGGCCATGGCACTGCAAACAGGAGACGTTTTCGGACGGTATGAGCTGGTGTCCTGGCTGGGCCGGGGCGGCATGGCGGAGACGTGGCGCGCCCAGCTCGTAGGTGACGCGGGGGTGACGAAGCCTGTCCTCATCAAGAAGGTCCTCCCCGAGTACGCCGACGACGAAGCCTTCATCTCCATGTTCATCAGCGAGGCGCGCATCTCCGCCACGCTCTCCCACGGCAACGTCGCGCAGGTCTTCGACTTCGGCCGGGTGGATGGTGAGTACTTCCTCGCCATGGAGTTCGTGGACGGCCAGCCGCTCCACCGCGTCCTCAAGCGCGCCCTGAAGAGCGGCATGGCCGCCCTGCCCATTCCCGTGGCCGTCTTCATCGCACTGGAGATGTGCCGGGGCCTGCACTACGCGCACACACGCACGGACGGCAGCGGCAAGCCACTGGGCATCGTCCACCGCGACATCTCTCCGGACAACGTGCTGCTGGGCTACGAGGGGCAGGTCAAGATCGTCGACTTCGGCATCGCCAAGGCGCAGCTCCTGCGGGGCTTCAAGACGGCGCCGGGCGTGGTGAAGGGCAAGTACCTCTTCTTCTCCCCGGAGCAGGCGCGCGGGGAGGAAGTGGATGCTCGTTCGGATGTCTGGGCCACGGGCGTCGTGCTGTATGAGTTGCTGTGCGGCAAGCTGCCCGTGGATGGCCCGCCGCACGTCGTGATGATGCGCGTGGGGCGAGGCGAGATTCCCGCGCCTGGCGTGCTCCGGCCGGAGCTTCCAAGAGAACTGAATGACATCGTGATGAAGGCGCTGACCCCGGACCGGGACCAGCGCTTTGAATCCAGCCATGCGTTCGGGGATGCACTGGCGGGATTCCTCTACTCGAACTTCCCGCGCTTCTCCGCGATGAGCATCGCGCACCTGCTGCGGGTGCTGTTCCGGGGCGACCTGGTGCAGGAGGGCCGCGAGCTGCCAGTGCCGGGCTCGTTCCTGGAGGAGATGAAGTCGTGGAAAGGGTCGACGGAGGTGCCGGAGCCGGCGACGCCCCTCCCGCAGGTCCGCACCCGGCCCCCGCGTGTCCAGACCCTCAAGCCCTCCGTGACCGCCGCGACAGAGCCGCATCCCCTGGCATCAGCTCGTGGCTCCTCTCCCCGGATGATCCAGGGATTGATCGCGGGAGGCCTGCTGACGGTGGGAG
>NZ_RAWB01000955.1 GCF_003612055.1 Corallococcus llansteffanensis | reverse complement strand
CAGCAAGGGCAGGGGCTCCAAGGCTCCAGCGCCCCCCGCGCCGCAGGACGCGTCGCGCACCGCGACGATGATGCTCCTGAGCCTCTACCAGGTGCTCAACTTCTCCAGCTCCCTGCGCAAGCGCGGGGACGCGAGGGCCACTCCATGAAGCTGCGTGTCCTGTTTCTCGTGGGCCTGGGTGTGCTCGCGGCCTCGGCGTGTTCGCAAGGGGGCGCTCCGGCTTCGAACGACAGCGCCGCGCCGACCTCCCAGGGCGCGGCCGCCACCGCCGCGGAGCCGAAGGAGGCCGGCGCCAAGCTCAAGTTCAAGGACGGCGACGACCGCGAGCGCTTCTCGCTCAAGCCCAAGGACGACGGCGCCAAGCTGGTGGACAGCGAGGACAAGGAGGTCGCGCGCTACAAGTGGAAGGGCGGCGAGCTCAAGGTGTCCGGTCCGGACGACGCGGTGCTGGCGTACGTCACCGGCGGCCCGGACGTGTTCCAGGTGAAGGACGCCGCGCGCGCCACCGTGCGCTACACGCTCGCGCGCGAGGGCTCCGGCTGGAAGCTCACCGACGCCCAGGGCGCCGTCCTCTACACCGTGTCCGCCGAAGGGGCGGGCGCGTCCGTGAAGGGCGCGTCCGGCGCGGAGGAGATCCGCGTGAAGGTGCGCGACGGCAAGCTGTCCCTGCGCGACCCGTCCGGCAACACGGTGCTCGCCACCAAGACGCCGGTGCCCCCCGAAGCCGCCGCGTGCCTGGGCTTCGCCGCGCTGGAGCTGCCCCTGCGCATGGCCCTGCTCTTCCGCCTCCAGTCCTCCCCTGGCGCCCCGTCGCCCTGAGCCTTCCGCCATGTCCCCATCCTTCTCGTCCGCCGAGCATTGCCTGGAGACGTCCGGCTTCCTCTTCTCCCACCCGTGTGAGCGGGCGGCGGCCACGCAGTGCACGCGCTGCCAGAAGCCGGTGTGCGCGCTGCACATGCGCATGCTCGACGGCGCGGAGTCCGTTTGCGTGTCGTGCGCCCGGACCGCGGACAACGGTGACGAGAACCGCGACGCGTCCAGCTCCGACTACGACGAGGACGACCCGAGCTACTACTACGACGACTACGGCTATTACGGCCGGGGCGCGTGGACCACCGCCGGCGGCTCGCACGACAAGAACGACTTCACCGAGGCAGATGGCGAGAGCCTGCGCCGCGAGGACGACGCCTCCTTCGAGGAGGACCTGGGCGGGAGCTGAGCGGCCGTGCGACGTCAGCACTGGCGCCTGTATGCGCTCGGCGGTGGCCTGGGGCACCTGACGCGCGCCTCCGCGCTGGCCCGCGCCGCCGTGGCCCGGGGGCACGCGGTGGAGCTGCTCACCAACAGCCCCTTCGCCCCCGGCCTGCCCCTGGAGTCGCTGCTGGGCCCGGGCGCCGTCGTGCACCGGCTGGACGCGCGCCTGGACAAGCCCGCGACGGTGGCGGCGGTGACGGCGTGGCTCACGGCCTCGCCGTGCGACGTGCTGGTGGTGGACACCTTCCCCCGGGGGCTCGCGGGGGAGCTGGCCGCGCTGCTGCCCACGGTGCGCGCGCCGCGCGTGCTGGTGCACCGCGACCTGAACCCCGTCTACGTGGAGCGCTTCGACGTGGCCCGCGCGGTGGACGCGTTCGAGCGGCTCGTCGTGCCCGGCGAGGACGCGCCCTTCGCGCACCACCCGCGCGCGGTGCGGACCCTGCCGTGGCTGCTGCTGGACGCGGACGCCCTGCTGTCGCGCGAGGAGGCCCGGCGACGGCTGGGCCTGGCCGCGTCCGATTCACGCCCGGTGGTGGCGGTGTTGGGCTGCGGCCGGCCGGAGGAGGTGGTGGAGGCGGGGGACACCGCGTCCCGGCTGCGGAGGTCGCTGGGAGGACGGGCG
>NZ_RAWB01000954.1 GCF_003612055.1 Corallococcus llansteffanensis | reverse complement strand
GAATCAGGCGCGGCCGTGGTGGGCGCCGTGGCGGCGGGCGCGGGCTCCGGATCAACGGCGGACAGGGGTTCGCCTTCGGGAATCAGCGCGACCTCGAACTCGGGAGGGATTCCGGTTCGTGACTCGTCGGCGGAGGGTGCCGCCTCGGGAGGAGGCGCGACGGCGAGGCCTGTTTCAGGCGACGGCGGGACGGCGGGCTCGGAGAGGGTCTTCGGCGCGGCGGCGACCTGCCAGGCCTCGGAGGACTCGGGAGCGGCGGGCGGCGTGAGGGATTCGGTTGACTCGCCGGCCAGGCGGAACTCGAGCGCATCGGCTTCAACGTCTTGAGAGACGGTGGCGTTGTCGACAGGGGACGCCTGGACATCGGAACGCGGTGCGACGACTTCAGCGGGGGCCGGAGTGTCGGAATGGGCAGACACCGGCACGTCTTCTGGCGAGGCCCCGGAGTCGAGCTGCGCGACCTGTTCCTGTTCGGAGGACGCCTGAGAGGCCGCAATGGCAGACGCCTCAGGAGGGGGAGCGACTTCGACGGTGACTGGAGCGGGAGGCGACTCCGTCTCGCGCGCGGCTGGCGGCGCGGAGGTGGCCACGTCCGGAAGGTCTTCGAACTCCATCACATCCAGCAGACCGTCTTCGTGGCCCGCGGCGGAGACGGCCGGAGGCAGCGTGGGCTGGGATGAGACAGGGGCTTCGACGAGGATTGCCGGAGGAATGCTCGGGCTCGCAACCGCTGCTTCACTCCGTGCGGACGCGCTCAGCGAGGACTCATCGGTAAAGACATCCCAGGCAGGCTCCGCCTCGGTCTGGGGCTTGTGCGGCTCGGCCGACATCACCTCCGCCTCTTCGACGATGTCGTCGTCGGCGAGGGTCTCCCTATCGAGGGCATCGGGGGCCTTGGGCTCCTGGGCGGTCGGGGCAGCGGCCTGAACGGGGGCCGCTTCGGGCTCGGCGTCGAACGACTCGGGGATCAGGATGTCGTCGTCATCGTCGACAAGCTCGGCCTCCAGGACCAGCTCGGACAAGGGAACGGGCTTCGCAGGCGATGCAATCGCAGCCCCCGTGGAGGACGGGAGGCTCACATCGGAGTGCCCGCCAGCATGAATGTCTGGGGGAGAGCTTGCGCTGGGATTCGCCGCATCCCGGGCTTCCTGAGGAGCGGTGGAGGGATGTCCACCGGGAGCAGCACCCGCGAGGGCATCCGTCACATCCACGTCGACTTGAGCGGAGGCAATCGCCAGGTCGCCCCAAGCCGTGTCCACGAGGGCACCCACCCCACCCTGCACAGCGGCATTCGGCGGTGAGCCCACGGGGGCATTCGCCCCAGCGGGTGCAATGGCATTCGGTGGCCCACCCGGAGGAGGGCTGGCGACAGGTCCCGGCGAACCAGGACGCTGCTGCGCGACGGGCACCGGCCCGGCGGCGACCGCCGGCATGGAGCCCGACGGACGCCCTTGTCGCGGAGGTGCTCCGGGAGGCGGAGGCCCCACCGGCCTTCCCTGCACGTCATTCGGCGGCACGGCGCCCGGAGGCCCCACCGGACGCGCGCCTCCAGGGGGCCCAGCGACTGGAATGCCCGTGGCGGACGACGGACGCCGCGCAGGAGGCGGAACAACCCCAGCCATCACCGGAGGAGGCGTTCCCGGACCGGACCGAGGCGCCATTCCAGGAGGCATCGCGCCCGGCGGCGGCCCTGCCCGGACCATCCCTGGCGGCATCGGTGCGCCTCCAGGCCCCGGCGGACGCGGCATCCCAGGGCCCGGGCCCACGGGTCCACCCGGAGGCGCGGCACGCACCCCAGGAGGCGGAGGCGTCCTGCCCACCACTGGAATGCCCACCCCCGAGGGAGGCCGCGCGCCCGACACTGCGGGCCCAGGCACTCCCC
>NZ_RAWB01000953.1 GCF_003612055.1 Corallococcus llansteffanensis | reverse complement strand
CCCGCGAACACCGCGGTGCCCGCCGGGGCCGTGCCGGTCGGTGCCGCTCCCGCCAACACCGTGGTGGCCCCCACCGGCGGAAGCTGGAAGCGCTCGGCCACGAAGGAGGTGCCCATCTCCGACCTCCAGCAGAAGTTCGGCTGGACGGATGAGAGCTGGCAGGGCCGGCTCCTGAAGGCGGCGGACGAGGGTGGCGTGGAGGGCCGTGGGCAGAACGGCCAGGTGTCCGCAGCGGAGCTGGAGTCGTACCTCCGAGCCCCCACGGACGCGCAGTTCCTCACGTCCACGGCGCTCCAGGAGCAGCGAGCCGCGCTCGATTCGAAGCTCGCGGGAGGCGCGAAGTCGGTGGCGGTGGACGCCTTCGACAGCCCCTGGCAGGCGTCGGTGGCGAAGCGCGCGGACCTGCTGGGCGGCAACGCCGACGGGCAGCTCTCCGCGGACGAGCTGACGGCCTACATCAACGCGTCCAAGGCGAACCAGGCCAAGGGCACGGGGACGGCGGCGGACACGCAGTGGGTGCCCGACCAGCAGATGGCGACCTTCCAGAGCCGCGTGGCGGAGGTCGCGGGGGAGATGGATCCGCTGCGCGCCGTGGGCGGAGAGGGCGCGACGCCGGGGCTGAACCTGGTGAAGGAGTACTCACGCACGCTGCTGGACACGGACAAGAACGTGCCCCAGTTCGTGAGCTACCTGCTGTCCGCGGCGGACGTGAAGGAGACGCCCGCGGACGTCAACCGGCTCAACAGCACCTTCGTGCGCGACCCGGAGCTGGGCAACGGCGCGGTCACGGACTCCGACTACAACAACACCGGCTTCGACCGGGGACACATGAAGGCGGCCGAGGACTCGCCCACGCAGGCGGCGATGGACGAGAGCCACTACATGAGCAACATCGCCCCCCAGCACGGCAACCACAACCAGCAGGTGTGGCGCACGCTGGAGCGCGGCGTGTCGGAGCTGGTGAAGGACACCGGCGGCAAGGCCTACATCGTCACGGGCAACCTGTTCCTGGACGACAAGGGCAAGCCGCTGCCGCCCGAGTCCATCGAGACGACGGGCGCGAAGGACCGGAAGATCGCGGTGCCCACGCACAACTTCAAGACGGTGCTGTTGGAGCTGCCAAACGGGAACCTGACGATGTTCGCGTACCTGGTGCCGAACGCGAAGGACGGCCCGTCGAAGAAGGACCAGATCGTCCCCCTGCTGGAGGCCTCGCGCGTGCCGGTGGATCAGCTGGAGACGCTGCTGGGTCAGGACCTCTACGCGCAGCTGCCCAAGGACGTGCAGGAGAAGCTGGAGAAGGACACCTCCGCGGCGGGGGCCTTCCAGCAGGCCAGCCTCTACGAGTCCGCGACGCTGCTGCGCGCCCCACCGTCCGCCTGAGCGCGGTGCCCTTCAGCGGGCGTCGTCGCGCACGCGGTACTTGAGCCACACGAGGCCCGCGTCGAGCTGCTCCACGCGCGTGAGTTCCAGCGCCACGCCCTTGCCGGACGCCCGCGGGCGGTCGAAGAGGGACGGGGTGCCGGGATTGCCGTCGGCGGAGGGGTGCACCAGCAGGCTCACCTCGTCGATGAGGCCCGCGTCGAGCAGGGAGCCGTTGATGCCACCGCCGCCCTCCAGCAGCACGGTCTTGATGCCGAAGGCGCGGCCCAGCGTCTCCAGCGTGCGAGCGAAGTCGAGGTCGTCCCTGCCGCCGAAGACGTAGGACACGCCGCGCTCGCGGAGGTGGGCGAGGTGGGCGTCGGAGACGGACTCGGTGAGCACGACGACCAGGTGGTCCTCGTCGATGGCGCCGGACTTCCAGCTCAGCTTGCCGTGCGCGTCCACGGCGATGGCGTAGCGCTCCGCGTCCGTGCGCGCGATGAAGTCCGTGCGGGGCAGGG
>NZ_RAWB01000952.1 GCF_003612055.1 Corallococcus llansteffanensis | reverse complement strand
CCTCCGTGCGCCCCTCCGCGCCCTCCAGCGGCACGCGCCACGCGGCGGTGAACGTCCCCGGCGGCGCCTCCACCACCGGGCCCACCGTCCCCACGGGCGTGGAGAGCTCCACCTTCGCCTCGGCGCGCGGCTGCCCCGCCTCATCGCGCGCCACCACCACCACCTGGGCCTCCGTCCCGCGATGCACCAGGGGCTCGGTCAAGGACACCGTCACGTCCCGCACGGGCCCCTGCACCAGCTGCATCGGCAGCGACTCGCGCGACCCGGGACCGCGCTGCGGCCAGGCCGCGTCGATGCGCTCGTCCGCCACGAGCGTGCGCGGCGCGGTGTAGCGCCACTCCAGCATGCCGTTCGCGTCGCGCCGGGGCCCCTCCAACCGCCCATGCTTCGCCTTCACGGTGACGCGCGCATCCGCCACCGGCAGGCCCTTCGGGTCACTGGTCGCGCACAGCAAGCGGGCCTGGGACACGCCGTCCGCGGGCAGCCGCTGCGGATTGAGCACGCACGCCAGCCCATCCGTCGGAGGCAGCTGCAGGTCGATGGCGATCCGCTCCACGTTGCCCGCGCGGTCCTCCACCTGTCCCCGGGCCAGGGGGTATCCCGGAGGCACGATCAGCGGCAGGAGGAAGCTGCCGTCCGCGCCCACCTGCACGGGCCCGAAGCGCTTGCCAGCGATCTCCAGGGACACGCGCGCCCCGGGCTCGCTCGCGCCGGGCAGGTCCACCGACGCCGCCAGCGGCACCAGCAGGCGTCCATACGCCCCGTGCACCGACTGCGGGTGCGGCCACGCGGACAGCGCCACCAGGATGGCCGCCTCCGGCGAGTTCGTCTCCGGCAGCACGTAGCGGGCCACGTAGGTCCCGGGCCCCGTGTGCTTCAGGCCCTCCACCCGCCCGGTGCTCGCGCGCAGCACCGGCGGTGCCCCGCTGTCATCCGGCGTGCCGTCCGGCCGCAGCCGCTTCACCGTGAGCGTCGCCTCCGTGTCGCGACCCTTCACCGGCTGGGCGGGCTCCAGCGAGAGCTCCACGCGGCTCGCGGGCGGGCCCACGTCGTAGCGCGCGCGGGCCTCGGCGCCATCGCCCTTCGCGACCACCACCACCTCGCGCGCCTGGGCCCGGGGGACCACGACGAAGGTGCGCAGCGGAGCGGCCTCCGGTCCGGGCCGCACGTCCGCGCCCTCCGCCGTCACCACGGGCGGCGCGAACTTCACCGGCGCGCCCTTCGCATCCCGGCGCACCACCGCCACCGTGAAGCCCTCGGGAGGCACGGGCACGTCCGGTCCGAGCAGCTCCAGGGAAGCCGCCCAGACCGGGGCACACACCAACAGGAGGGCGGGGATCAGGCGTTCCAGGACCCCCCGACTCTACAGGGCACCTCGTCGGGACTGAACCTCTTTGCGGCCAGCCAGCGCCGGAAGTGGCGGCGCACCGGGCCCCGGAACGATTTCCCGGGGCGGCGCGACCCGGCGGGTGGGCCGCCTCTCTCAAGACCTCGGGGGCCCCGGCGGCGGATCAGGGCGGGGCACTCTTGGTGGTCTTCCAGATTGTTCCGGTATGGAGCTTCACTGCGGGCGCCTTCGTATCCACTTCCAGGTGGTGCTGGTCCTCCGCGACCAGGCCGCCCATCCCCATGGCGACCACCTTCACGCTGCTCTTGCCCTCCGGGAGCATCACCTTGCGCTCGAAGCGTCCGTCCTTGTCCGCGCGGACCACGGCGCCCTCCACCACCACCCGGTTGCCTGGATCCGTCTGGCCGGTGACGACGAACTCGTGCTGCCGCAGCTCCTTGTCCTCCCCGGGCCAGGCCACCTTCAAGAGCAGGCTGCTGGGCACGGGGGCGGGCTCGGTGGGGGCCTCGCCGGGCCGGACGATGGACTGCTGGCC
>NZ_RAWB01000951.1 GCF_003612055.1 Corallococcus llansteffanensis | reverse complement strand
GTGGTCCACCGCGTCCACCAGGTGCAGCAGCGCGGCCACCACCGCGGCGCCGCCGGGCAGGGTGAGCGCCCACAGGCCGGCGTTGCGCGCGCACAGCCTGAGCGCCGCATCCATCAAGGCCACCGGACCCCGGGGGCGCAATTCGAGCGCGGAGACGGCCATCGCTTCAGCCCACCGCGTGGGCCGCGAGCACGACGCCGCCCCACAAGAGGGCGGCGCCCACCAGCGCCATCACCACGTGGCCCACGCTCCACTCCTGCCGGGGGGGCGGCCCCTCCAGCGCCTTGCGGCGCGTGTCGAGGCAGCTGGCGCAGCGGTTGATGCCCTCGAACTGCGTGGTGCACTCGCGGCAGATGACACGCCGGCACTCCACGCAGACACCCAGGCCCGCGCGGTCGGGGTGGTAGTGGCAGCGGCCCGAGCCCTGAATCATGCACTCACCTTACGTGAATCCAGGGCCCGCCACACCACCCCGCGAGGGGCCTGGGCACTACATCTCGTCGAAGAACTCGTCGTTGTAGGTGTACCGACCGAGCCGTTTGACGAGCGCCTCCATGGCCTCCACCGGCTTCACGGAGAAGAGCATCTGCCGCAGCTTCTTCACCTTCTCGTATTCGCGCAGGGTGAACAGCTTCTCCTCCTTGCGCGTGCCGGACTGGGGGATGTTGATGGCCGGGAAGATGCGCTTCTCCGCGAGCAGGCGGTCCAGGGTGACTTCGGAGTTACCCGTGCCCTTGAACTCCTCGAAAATCACTTCGTCCATGCGGCTGCCGGTGTCGATGAGCGCCGTGCCGATGATGGTCAGCGAGCCCGCCTCCTCCGTCGCGCGCGCGGCGCCGAAGATGCGCTTGGGGCGCTCCAGGGCGCGGCTGTCCACGCCGCCCGTCATCGTGCGGCCGGAGCTGTCGACCTCCTTGTTGTAGGCGCGCGCGAGGCGGGTGATGGAGTCCAGCAGGATGACCACGTCCTTGCCCGTCTCCACCAGCCGGCGCGCGCGCTCCAGGGCGAGCTCCGCCACCTTGAGGTGGTCGCCCGTGGGCCGGTCGGAGCTGGAGGCGAGCACTTCCGCCTTGATGCTCCGGCGCATGTCCGTCACTTCCTCGGGCCGCTCGTCGATGAGCAGCACCATGACGTGGCACTCGGGGTGGTTGTTGATGACCGCCTGCGCGATGCGCTGGAGCATGATCGTCTTGCCCGTCTTCGGCGGGGCGACGATGAGCGCGCGCTGGCCCTTGCCGATGGGCGCGATGAGGTCCAACACCCGCGTGACCATCTCCTTGTGGCCGTTCTCCAGCTTCAGCCGCTCGGTGGGGTCCACGGAGGTGAGGTCCGCGAAGTGCGGCAGCTTGGGCGCGCTGTCCAGCGGGCGCCCGTCCACCAGGTCCACCTTCTGCACCACGCCCTTGTGGCCGCGCATCTGCGCGAACGCGTTCAGGTACTGGCCCTGACGCAGGCGCAGCTTCTGCACCAGGTTCTTGGGCAGCTCCGGGTCGTCCGGCGACGCCAGCAGGTTGCGCTTCACCTGGCGCAGGAACGCGTTGGGGCCCTTGGCCTCCATGTCCAGCACGCCCTCCACCGGCGCCAGGTTCTGCTGGGGCGCGGCCTGGGCATGGCCTCCCCCGCGCTGATGCCGGGGGTGCTCGTGCTGCTGCGGCTGCCGGCCCTCCTGCTGCGGGCGGCCCTCCTGCGGGGGGCGGCCTTCCTGCTGCGGCGCCTGCGCGGCGGCCGGGGGCTGCTGTTGCTGCTGCTGGGCCTGGCGCTGGCGGTACTGCTCCAGCTCCTGCGGCGTCAGGAACACCTGCACCTGCTGCCCGTCCGGCCCCGGCTGCATGCGGTAGGCCTGGCCCTCCGGGGTGAAGTGCACCTGCGCGCCACGACGGCGGCGGCGGCGACGGCGGCGGCGGCCACCCTGGCCGGCGGGGCTCCCG
>NZ_RAWB01000950.1 GCF_003612055.1 Corallococcus llansteffanensis | reverse complement strand
GGGGAGGAGGGCGCGGAGCCCTGGCCCTCGCGGGAGGAGGGGTTCGTGTCGGAGCGCCCGTAGAAGTCCTCGGCGGGCTGAGGGGGAGCTGAGCGCTTGTCGTTGTCGGCCATGATGTATTCCTCCGTCCGACTGAGGGTCGTAACGGTCCCCGTGTCCGGCAACCTGCTTCGGGGGCGACCACGGGGAGGCTGGAGGGCAGGCGACCAGGCATCGTGGCCCTCCCGTGCGTGGCGTCAGGGCGACACGAGGAGGAGGCCCCCGGCGAGCGCGGATGCTCTTCCTGGAGGGGTCTCCCAGGCACGGCCTGGGTGCCAGGGATTGGAGGGGCGGAGCCCGCGCCATCGTCTGGATCGACAGGTCAGGGAGGGGCCCTTGAAACACTTGCAGGTGTGTCGCGGCTTCACACCGGTTCGTGACCGTCGTCGTCCAGGTCGTCCTCCTCCAGGCTCTCCTCATCCGGGCCGGCCAGCTCGTCCAACCCCGCCACGTCCACGGGCAGGGGCTCGTCGTGCACGCTGGGCGTCACGTCATCGCCCCCGAGGAAGGGCGGCGGGAGGACAGGTTCGGACGCTATCGCGGCCTCGTCGGAGGTCAGCTCCGCCGGGTGCAGCCCTCCCTCCAGCAGCTCCGCTTGGTTGCGCCGGCCGGTGGCCTCCCGGGCCGCCTCCGCCACCTCCTCCGCGGCGGCCTGGCGCCCGTAGCCGGGGGCGTGCTCACGCAGCCACTCACGCAGGACCGCGGCCAGCTCCGCCGCCGTGCTGAAGCGCTCGTCCGGGGACTGGCGCAGCGCGCGGACCACCACCGCCCGCAGGCCCTCCGGCACGTCGCGCGCCAGGTCCTCCACCTCCCGGGTGCCCACCAGCGCCATCCGCGCCGCCACCTCCGTCAAGGGCATCCACGTGGGCCCCTGCGCCTGCACCTGCGGCAGGTCCGGCGGCGGCGGGGGCGCCGCGTCCCCCAGCGTCAGCGGGTGCGTGCCCGTCAGCACCTCCAGGAGCACCAGCCCCAGGCTGAACAGGTCGCTCCGGGCGTCCAGCGGCTCGCGCCGGAGCGCCTCCGGGGACGCGTATGCCACGTCCCCCTTCACCAGCGGCCGGCTGGTGATCTCCCGGCCCGGCAGCGTGGAGAAGGCGGCCGTGAAGTTCGTGAGCTTCACCTCGCCGTGCACGCCCAGCCGCAGGTTCCGGGGGCTGACGTCGCGGTGGACGATGCCGAGCGGCCGGTTCCACTCGTCGCGCAGCGTGTGCGCGTGGTGCAGGGCTTCCGCCACCTCGGAGACGACCCACGCGGCGAAGGCCGGGGACATGGGCTTGCGGCGCATGGCCACCAGGTTGAGCACCGTGTCCAGCGACCGCCCCTCCACGTACTCCATCACCACGTGCGGCACGCCCCGGTACGCCTTCAGGTGGTAGACCTTCGCGATGCCGGGGTGGTTGAGCCGGAACGTCAGCTCCACCTCCTCCACCAGCCGCCTGCGCTCCACGAAGCCGGACGGGTTGCGCAGCCGCTTGATGACCACCGGGCCGCCCAGCCCTCCCCGGTAGCGCCTGCGCGCCAGCATCAACAGCTCCCCCGTGGCGCGCACCTCCAGCTTGCGCACGAACTCGAAGGCCGTGCCTCCCACCGTGAACAGCACGCGCGGCCGGCGCGGCACGCCGGGAATCTCCTCCGTCGTCGTATCGGGCGTCTTCATGTCCTGCCTTTCAACCCTGGGGGTCGAGCGGGAATCGCTCAACCCCGCAGGTAGCACAAACCCTGTTGTTGGGAAAACCTCCAGGGTTGTTCAGGAAGCGGAAGACCCTGGGGGTTCAGTCGTCCTGGCGCAATCCCAGACGCCGCGCCCACCGCGCCCACAGGCGCCGCCACGCGAGCCGCCGGGCCACGAGCCAGGGCATCGGCGGAGGCCTGGGCGCGGCCAGCCCCAGCGAGGGGCCGGGAG
>NZ_RAWB01000094.1 GCF_003612055.1 Corallococcus llansteffanensis | reverse complement strand
GGGCAGGGGGATGCGGCGGCGGGCCTCGCCCTTGTAGACGCGGGAGAGGTTCGTCTTCGCGCCCGTGAGCCACAGCCGCGCGGCGGCGTCCGTGGCGTGCGCGAGCGCGTCCTGCTGGGCATCGCGCGGCGCGGGCAGCGACGTGAGGATCGCCGGGAAGGTGCCCTCCGGGGCGTTCCTGCGCACGAGCGTCGCCAGCGAGTTGCCCGGGCCGACCTCCAGGAAGACGTGCTCCGGATCCGCGAGCAGCTGCGTCGCGGAGTCCTGGAAGCGCACGGCGTCCCGCAGGTGGCGGGCCCAGTACGCGGGGCTGACCGCGTCCTCGGCCGTGACGTGCGTGCCGGTGACGTTGGACAGGTAGAGGTCCTTCGGCGCCTTGCGAGCCACCTTGCCCACCGCCTGCCGAAACTCCTCCACGATGGGGTCCATCATCGTGGAGTGGAACGCGTGCGACGTGTGCAGCCGCGACACTTCCACGCCCTGGGCCGCGAGCTTCGCCTGGAGCGCGTCCACCGCTTCATTGGGTCCGGCGACGACGGTGAAGCCCGGAGCGTTGATGGCGGCCACGGACAGGCGCCCGTCCATCAGCGGCTTCACGGCCTCGGGCGTCATCCGCACCGACAGCATCGCGCCTGGGGGCAGCGACTGCATCAAGCGGCCCCGCGTGGCGACGAGCGCCAGCGCATCATCGAGCGAGAAGACGCCCGCGAGGCACGCGGCCACGTACTCGCCGATGCTGTGGCCCACCATCGCCTGCGGCGTCACGCCCCACGACGCCCACAGCTTCGCCAGCGCGTACTCGATGACGAAGAGCGCGGGCTGCGTCAGCGACGTCTTGCGCAGCTGCTCCGTGGCCTGCTCGCGCGCGTCCGCGGGCGGGTAGAGCACGGTGCGCAGGTCCAGCCCCAGGTGCGACTGGAGCTTCTGCGCGCAGGCGTCCACCTCCGCGCGGAAGGCGGGCTCCTGCTCATACAGGCCCCGGCCCATGTCCACGTACTGCGAACCCTGGCCGGAGAAGAGGAACACCACCGGCCGGCGCGTGTTGGTGCCCGAGCCTCCGAGCAACCGGCGTGCGTCGCGCAGCGCGGCCCGAGCGTCGGCGGTGTCGCGGCACACCACGGCCCGGCGGTGCTCGTGCGCGTGGCGGCCCACCTGGAGCGTGTAGGCCACGTCCGCCAGCGGCAGGTCGGGGTGCGCGTCCAGGTACGCGGCCAGCCGCGTCGTCGCCTCTTCCAGCGCGGCGGGCGTGCGGCCGGACAGCGGCAGCACGTGCCACACGCGGCGCGACGGCGCGGGGGCCGGCGCCTTCGGGGCCTCCTCCAGCACGGCGTGCGCGTTGGTGCCGCCAATGCCGAAGGCGCTCACGCCCGCGCGGCGCGGCCCGTCCGGGGACTTCCACGGCCGGGGCTCGGAGGGCACGAAGAAGGGCCCCCCGTCGAAGTCGATGACGGGGTTGGCCTGCCGGAAGTGGGGGCTCGCGGGGAGCTCGCCGTGCTCCAGCGCGAGCACCGTCTTCACGACGCCCGCGATGCCGGCCGCCGCGTCCAGGTGGCCGATGCTGGCCTTGAGCGAGCCCAGCGCCACGCGCTTCGCGCCCGTCTCCTTGCCGCCGAAGGCCTGGTTCAGCGCGGCCACTTCAATCGGGTCGCCCAGCGGGGTGCCCGTGGCGTGGGCCTCCACGTACTGGATGTCCCCGGGCGTGACGCCCGCGATGGCGAGCGCCTCCGCGATGACGGCGGCCTGGCCCTCCACGCTGGGGGCGGTGAAGCCCACCTTGCCCGCGCCGTCGTTGTTCACCGCGGTGCCCAGCAGCACGCCGTGGATGGTGTCGCCGTCCTTCAAGGCGTCCGACAGCCGCTTGAGCACCACCACCGCCGCGCCCGCGCCGCGCACGGTGCCGTGCGCCTTCGCGTCGAACGCGCGGCAGTAGCCGTCCGGGGAGAAGATCATCCCCTCCTGGTAGAGGTAGCCCGCCGTCTGCGGGAAGGACACGGAGCTGCCGCCCGCGAGCGCCATGTCGCTCTCGCCCGACAGCAGGCTCTGGCACGCCAGGTGGAGCGCCACGAGCGAGCTGGAGCACGCCGTCTGCACCGTCGCCGCGGGGCCCCGGAGGCCCAGCCGGTGGGACACGCGCGTCGCCACGTAGTCCTTGTCGTTGGCCAGCATCAGGCCGAACGACCCCGTCGCATCCATCAGGTCCGGCTGCCGCATCAGCGCGCGCAGCAGGTACGAGCTCAGGCTCACGCTGGCGTAGACGGCCACCGCGCCCTTGAAGCGGCCCGGGTCATAGCCGGCGTGATCCAACGACTCCCACGCGCACTCCATGAAGATGCGCTGCTGGGGGTCCATCAGCTCGGCCTCGCGCGGGCTGTAGCCGAAGAGGCCCGCGTCGAAGTCCGTCGCACCATCCAGCACGTAGCTGGAGCGCACCCACTGGGGGTGGGCGCGCAGCGCGGGGGGCACGCCCGCCTCGTCCAGCTCCGCGTCCGTGGGGACGCGGCGCGCATCGCCTCCGCGCCTCAACATCTCCCAGAACCCCTCCAGGTCCCGGGCTCCCGGAAAGCGGCCGGACAGGCCGACGATTGCGATGCGCTCTTCGCCGCCACCCACTGCGTCACTCATCCGCGTCTCCGTCCGTCGTCTCAGCCCGGCCGCGCGAACCCACCGCGCGCCGGTTGACCGTGCGCCGCGCCTCGGCCCGGGAACGGCCTGACTGCGCCGCGTCCTCCGAGGGCTGCTCCTCCCGACGCGACAGCCGCGTCGCCAGTGCCCGCACGGTGGGGTACTGGAAGAGGTCCGTGAGGGCCAGCTGCACGCCCAGCTCCGCCGTCAACCGCCGGTGGAGTTGGAGCGCGAGCAGCGAGTTGCCACCCAGTTCGAAGAAGGGGTCGTCCAGGCCCACCCGCTCCACGTGGAGCAGGTCCTTCCATGCCTGGGCGATCTGCTGCTCGATGGCCGTCCCCGGCGCCACGAAGGGCCGGGACGGATCCGCTCCGCCCAACTCCGGCGCGGGCAGCGCCTTGCGGTCCGCCTTGCCGTTGGGGCTGAGCGGCATGCGCTCCAGCACCACCACGTTGGACGGCACCATGTATTCGGGCAGCCGCTCCAGCAGGAAGGCGCGCAGGACGCCCGCCTCCGGCGCGGACTCCTTGCCGGTGACGTAGGCGACGAGTCGCTTCTGGCCCGGCCGGTCCTCGCGCGCGAGCACCACCGCCTGGCGCACCGACGGGTGCTTCTCCAGCGAGGCCTCGATTTCACCCAGCTCGATGCGCAGGCCGCGGATCTTCACCTGGAAGTCCGCGCGGCCCAGGTACTCGACTTCACCGTCGGGCAGCCACCGCGCCACGTCGCCCGTGCGGTACAGGCGCGCGCCCGGCGTCGCTGCATAGGGGTCGGGGATGAAGCGCTCGGCGGTGAGCGACGGCCGCGCCAGGTAGCCGCGCCCCACCTGCACACCGCCGATGTACAGCTCGCCCGCCGCGCCCTGCGGCACCGGCTGCAGCTCCGCGTCCAGGATGCGGATCTGCGTGTTGTCCACCGGCCGCCCGATGGGCACCGACCGGCGTCCGTCGTTCGGCTGGCACGCGTGGAACGTCACGTCCACCGCGGCCTCGGTGGGGCCGTACAGGTTGTGCAGCCCGGCGCCCGGCAGCATGCGCAGGCACAGCTCCTTCAGCTCCAGGGGCAGCGCCTCACCGCTGCACACCACGCGCTTGAGCGACGTGCAGCCCTCCACGCCCGGCTCATCCAGGAACGCCTGGAGCATGGAGGGCACGAAGTGCAGCGTGGTGACGGCCGCAGAGCTGATCAGCCCGGAAAGGTACGCGGGGTCCTGGTGACCGCCGGGCTTCGCGACGACCAGCTTCGCGCCCGTCATCAGCGGCCAGAAGAACTCCCACACCGACACGTCGAAGCTGAACGGCGTCTTCTGGAGCACCACGTCGTCGGGCGTGAGCTTGTACGCGGACTGCATCCACAGCAGGCGGTTGACGACCGGGCCGTGCGCGTTCATCGCGCCCTTGGGGCGGCCGGTGCTGCCGGACGTGAAGATGATGTACGCCAGCGCATCCGGCGTCGCGAGCGGCGCGGGCGCGGTGGTGGGCTCGCGGGCAATCTCCTCCCAGCCCGTGTCCAGCGACACCACCCGCGTGCCCGGGAACGGCGGCAGGCGCGACAGCAGCCGCTCCTGCACGAGCAGCACGGGCGGACGCGCGTCCTCCAGCATCCAGCCCAGGCGCTCCTGCGGGTAGCCAGGGTCCAACGGCACGTAGGCGCCACCGGCCTTGAGCGTGCCCAGCAGGCCCACCACCATCTCCAGCGAGCGCTCCACGCACAGGCCCACGCGGACCTCCGGCCCCACGCCGTGCTTGCGCAGGGCGTGCGCCAGTTGGTTCGCGCGAGCGTCCAGCTCCCGGAAGGTGAGGCGCGTGCCCTCGAACTCCAGGGCCACCGCGTCCGGCGTGCGCGCCACCTGCGCCTCGATGAGCGACGTCAGCGTGGCTTCCGCCGGGTGGGCGACGGCGGTGTCGTTCCACGCCTTCAGCACGCGGTGGCGCTCGCCGTCGGGCAGCAGCGGCAGGCGGGAGATGGACAGGTCCGGCTGCGCGACGAGGCCTTCCAGCAGCGTCTGGTAGTGCCCGAGCAGTCGCTCGGCGGTGGCCGCTTCGAAGAGGTCGGTGCTGTACTCGGCGATGACGCGCAGGCCCTGCGGCAGGTCCACCAGCAGCAGGGACAGGTCATACTTCGTCGTGCCGGTGTCCACCGGCTTCGCCTCCATCACCATGCCCGGGGCCTCCAGGGCCGGCATGGGCGCGTTCTGGAGGACGAACATCACCTGGAAGATGGGCGTGTGGCTGAGGTGGCGCTCCGGCTTGAGCGCGTCCACCAGCCGCTCGAAGGGGATGTCCTGGTGCGCGTACGCGTCCAGCGTGGACTCGTGCACGCGGCCCATCAGCTCGCGGAAGGACGGCCGGCCGGACAGGTCCGAGCGCAGCGCGAGCATGTTCACGAACAGGCCGATGAGCCCTTCCACCTCCGCGCGCGGACGGCCCGCGATGGGCGTGCCCACGACGATGTCCTCCTGGCCGGTGTAGCGCGACAGGAGCACGTTGAAGGCGGACAGCAGGGTGACGAAGAGGGTGCGCCCCTCGCGCTGGCCCAGCGCCTTGAGCGCCTGGGTGAGGGCGGGGGACAGGTGCATCACCTGCCGCGCGCCCTTGGAGCTCATCAGCGCCGGACGCGGCTTGTCCGCGGGCAGCTCCAGGAGCGCGTGCGGGTTGAGCCTTCCCTTCCAGTACGTGAGCTGACGCTCCAGCTCCGCGCCCTGGAGCCAGTCGCGCTGCCACGCCGCCCAGTCCGCGTACTGCAGCGGCAGCGGTTTCAGCGGCGGAGGCTGGCCCTCCAGGCACGCCCGGTACGACATCGCCAGCTCGTGCACGAGCACGCCCATGGACCAGCCGTCGGAGACGATGTGGTGCTGATCCACCAGCAACACCTGCTCACCATTGCCCAGGAGCATCAGCACCGTGCGCAACAGCGGGCCCTGCTCCAGTTGGAAGGGCTGCTGCGCGAGCGAGACCACGCGCCGCTGGGCCTCCGCCTCGCGCTCGGACTCCGGCAGCCCCTGGAGGTCCATCACCTCCAGCGACACCTCTCCGGTGGGCGCGATGATCTGCAGCGCGCGGCCCTCGCGCTCCTGGAAGGTGGTGCGCAGCGTGTCGTGCCGCTCCACCAGCACGGCCAGGGCGCGGCGCAGCGCCTCCACGTCCACGGTGCCGGACAGGCGCACCGCGGTGGGCATGTGGAACGCCGCGCTGCCGGGGCTCCACTTGTCCAGGAACCACATCCGCTCCTGCGCGAAGGAAAGGGGCGCCTGCTTCGCGGCGGGGCGTGTCTTGTCCTTCAGGAGCTGCGCCAGCCGGGCTCGCTTCTCTTCGGGCGTCAACGACATGTCAGGCCGCTTCCTCGTCACTGCTGCCGCCGCCACCCGTGCCGCCTGCGTCTTCCATCACCGCGAGCAGCTCCGCGACCTGCTCGTCCGAAAGCTGGTCCATGTTCTCCAGCAGCTTCTCCGCCTCCGCGGGCGTGAACTTCTGCTTCGGCGCCGGGGCCGTCAGCGCTGCGGCCGCGGGCGTCGCGCCCTCCACGGAGTAGCCCAGGCGCTCGATCACCGCGTGGGTGGAGGCGTCGAACGCGCGAGGCCACTTGATGCGCTTCCAGGACTCGCCCAGCTTCTTCTCGATGCCCTGGTGCTGGAGGATGTTGGGGTCGCCCAGGCCCCCCATCATCCGCTCCTTCTTGCCGTCGTACGGCTGCACCATGCGCTCGTCGAAGGGCAGGCCCAGGAAGTCGCACACGCCCGTCATGACCTTCGTGGGGTCCGTGACCAGGTCCTCGTACGCGACCCAGTGGCAGCGCTCACGGCCGATGCCGTCGAAGAAGTTGAGCAGGTTGCGGTTGGACAGCGCCCACACCGTCTCCGCCACCACGTAGGGGTCCACGTCCGCGTCGCCGAAGAGGCCGGCGGCGAAGAGGCGGTCGAAGCGCATCCGGAGGATGGACTCCATCACCGGGAGCGGGTGCCGGTAGAGGTAGATGTACTTGTTGCCGTCGAACATCTGCTCCGCACGCTGGAGCGTCTCCACGTCCATGGCGTACGTGGGCGTCTTGTCCACGAGCAGCCGGGGCGCGGACTTCTCCTGCAGGCGGCGGTAGACCTCCTGCGCGGAGACGTCGTCCGCGACCAGCCGGTCCACCAAGCCCGCGCCCGCGGCCGAGTCCAGCTTCTCCAGCTCCATGAAGGCCCACTGCAGACCGCCCGTGGTCCACTCCATCTCGCTGCCGAAGCCGATGTTCTCGCGCCACTCGCGCATGCTCTCGAAGAACAGCAGGTTCACCTCCGGCGGGCAGAACAGCCGGGGGTGCCCCGCGAGCATCACGCGGAACAGCGTGGAGCCCGCGCGGGGGCTGGAGTGCACGAACACCATCGGCGGGTTCTTCTTCGCGGTGTCGGTGCGCGCCTTGCCGGTGCCCTGGGCCCGGTACGGCTTGAGCGGGTAGTCCGACAGCGGCTTGCCTTCCGCGAAGCGCTGCGGATCCGTCAACCGGTCCATCTCCACCAGCAGGTACTTCGACAGCTCCGGGATGGACGGGTGCGCCTGCACCTCGTGCGGGTAGAGCTGGAACTTGAAGTCCTGCCGCAGGTCGTACTCCAGCTCCGCGCCCAGGGCGTGCAGGTCGTAGCCCTTCAGGCTGCCGTCGGCGGGGAGCTGCTCCAACGGGATGCGCAGGCCCTCGGAGATGTGGTGGCGCAGGTACTCCGTCAGGAGGGCGGGGCGCTCGGTGGGGAACGCGGTGCGCAGGCGCTCCGCGATGGGCTTCTCCGTCGCGGTGGAGCGCTTGCCCAGCTCCTGCTCCACGCGCCCGGCGACGCCCGCCACGGTGGGCGTCTCGAACAGGCCGCGCAGCGACAGGTCCACCTTGAGCACCGCGTGGATGTGGTTGCGCAGCTGCGTGGCCAGCAGCGAGTGGCCGCCCAGCTCGAAGAAGTTGTCGTGGATGCCGATGCCGCCGATGCCCAGCACCTGCTCCCAGATGCCCGCGACGGTCTTCTCCAGCTCCGTGCGGGGCGCCAGGTAGGGCGTGAGGATGGACGGCCGCGCGTGCTTGCCGCGCGAGGCGTCCTTCTGCCCCTTCGCATCCGCCTTCGTGGGGCGCGGGCCCTGGCGGCGGCGCGCGGTGAGGTCGCCGGTGGAGACGGCCAGCCGGCCTCCCTCTCCATGCGCGAGCGCGCGGTGCAGCGCCTCCAGGCCCTCCGCGGGCTGGATGGCGAAGCGGGCCAGCGCGGGGCTGAGCTCCGCCATGGCGCGGTCGTCCGCGAACTGCCACGCGTCCCAGTCCACGCTGAGCCACGGGTAGGCGGACGTCTCGCTGAGCCCTTCCGCGAAGGCATCCATGAACGCGCTGGCGGACGCCTGCGCCACCTGGCCCAGCCCGCCCAGCACCGACGACAGGGATGAGACGAGGAGGCAGAAGGCGGGGCCTTCCGCGGGCAGCACCTGCCGCAGCACGCGCACGCCGTGCACCTGCGGGCGGAAGTGCCAGTCCACCTTGTCCGGCCCCGTCTCCGCGATGGTGCCCAGGGTGGCGCCCTGCATGCCGCCCGCCGCGTGGATGACGCCGTCGATGCGGCCGAAGCGCGCCGTCGTCGTGTCCACCACGCCGCGCATGGACTCCACGTCGGTGAGGGCCGCGGGCAGCACCAGCAGCTCCACGCCCGTGCGCTCCAGGGCCTGGGCGCGCTGGATGCGGCGGCTCACCGCGTCGTCCACGCCGTGCTTCTCCACCCAGGCGGACCACTGGCCGCGGCTGGGGAAGTCCGTCGTCTCCACCAGCGTCAGCTTCGCGTGGTGCACCGTCGCCAGCTCGGACGCGAGCGCATGGCCGATGCCGGTGAGGCCGTCGGTGATGAGGTACACGCCGCCGTCGCGCAGCACGTCCGCGCCGGCCTCCAGGCGCACGGGCTCGAAGGTCTGCACCCAGCGCTGACGGCCACGCAGGGCCACCACCGCGTCACGCGCTTCCGCGCGCAGCTCCGCCGCCAGCCGGTCCGCCACCGCGCCCGCGTCGCCGGGCACCACGTCCACGAAGCGGCAGGCGAGGTGCGGGTACTCCTGCGGCAGCACGCGCGTGGGGCCCACGAGCAGTGCCTGCTCCGGCAGCTGCACATCCGTCTGCTCCACGCGCGCCGAGCGGCTCGTCACCACGGACCAGGTGAGCGGCTCGATGTGGCCCGCCTCTCCCAGCGCGCGGGCGAGGAAGAGCTGGCTGTGGAAGCCCTGCTCCAGCGCCGTCTCCAGGGACACGGGCTCGCGCGACAGGCTCCACAGGTGCACCACGTTCGCGAACGCGCGGCCCTGCTTCTTCAGCGCGTCCATCAGCGAGCAGTAGTCCTGGAGGTGCTTCGGATCCACCGTGTACGTGCCGTCCGGGCGCTGCTCGAACTTCGTGCCCGGCACCACCCGGTAGACCGTCCCGCCCAGCTTCGGCGCGAGCGCGTCCGCCACGCCGGTGTCGTCCGCGAACACCAGCCAGCCCGCGTCCTGCGCGTCCTGCGCCTTCGCGCGAGGCAGCGGCGCGAGCTTCCACGACGGCGCGTAGAACCAGTCCGCCACGTCCGCGCGCTTCGTCAGCGACGCGGGCGCATCCGCGCGGGCTCCACCGGCCGAGCCCAGGGGCTTCGCTTCAATCCAGTAGCGCTCGCGCTGGAACGGGTAGGTGGGCAGCGGCACGCGGCGACGCTGCTCGTTCCCCGCGAAGCCCTTCCAGTCCACCGACACGCCGCCCAACCACAGCCGGCCCAGCGCGCCCAAGAGCACCGGGAGGTCCGGCGTCTGCTCGCGCGGGTGGCGCGTGGTGCTGACGAGGACGCGCCCTTCTGCGCCCGGCTGCTGCTTCGCCAGCGTCGCCAGCACCGTGCCCGGCCCGACTTCCAGGAAGGCCGCCTGCGGCCACTTGCGCCCAAGTTCCTGAAGCCCCGCGGAGAAGCGCACCGCCTGACGCAGGTGCGTGGCCCAGTAGCCCGGGTCGGTCGCCTGTCCCGCTTCAATCCACGTGCCCGTCACGTTGGACAGGAAGGGCAGGGTGGGGGCGTTGAGCTTCACCTGACGAACGCGCTCGGTGAAGGGCGCGAGGATGGGGTCCATCATCGCGGAGTGGAACGCGTGCGACGTGTGCAGCCGCGACACCTCCACGCCTTGCGCTTCCAGCTTCGCCTGGAGCGCGTCCACCGCTTCGGTGGGACCGGCCACGACGGTGAAGCCCGGCGCGTTGACGGCCGCCACGGCGAGCCCGCCCGTGAGCAGCGGCTTCAGCGCGGACTCCTCCATCCGGGCGGACAGCATCGCGCCCGCGGGCAGCCCCTGCATCAGCTTGCCGCGCGCGGCGACCAGCGCCAGCGCGTCCTCCAGCGAGAACACGCCCGCGAGGCACGCGGCCACGTACTCACCGATGCTGTGTCCCAGCATCGCGGAGGGCTTCACGCCCCAGGCCATCCACAGCTTGGCGAGCGCGTACTCGACGACGAAGAGCGCGGGCTGCGTCAGCTCCGTGCGCGACAGCGCCTGCGTCGCGGCCTCCGCCTTCGAGGCCTCCGGGAAGAGCACCGTGCGCAGGTCCAGGCCCAGGTGCGGCGTCAGCTTCTCCGCGCACGCGTCCAGGTGCTTCTTGAACGTGGGCTCGGACGCGTACAGGTCGCGCGCCATGCCCACGTACTGCGAGCCCTGGCCGGGGAACAGGAAGGCCACCGGCCGCTCCTGCACGTCGGGCGCCTGCATCCACAGGCGGGGGCTGTCCTCCACCTCCAGCGCGGTGAGCGCGTCGTCCCGGTCGCGGCAGATGAGCACGCGCCGCTTCGCCATCGCCTGCCGGCCCGTCTGGAGCGTGAAGGCCACGTCCGCCAGTGCCTGCTCGGGGTGCGCCTTCAGGTGCGCGGCCAGGTTCCGGGTGGCCGCGTCCAGCGCCGCGTCGCTCTTGGCGGACAGCACGAGCAGCTGCGCGGGCCGCGAGGCGCCGGAAGGAGGCAGCGTGGGGGCCTCCTCCAGCACGACGTGCGCGTTGGTGCCGCCCACGCCGAAGGAGCTGACGCCCGCGCGGCGCGGGTGCTTGGGGTTCGCCTGCCAGTCGGTGAGCTTCGTGTTGACGAAGAAGGGGCCGCCCGCGAAGGGAATCTCCGGGTTCACCTCCGTCACGTGGAGGCTGGGCGGAATCTGGCGGTGCTCCAGCGTCAGCACGGCCTTGATGAGGCTGGAGACGCCGGCCGCGTTGGCCAGGTGCCCGATGTTGCTCTTGAGCGAGCCCACCGGAATCTTCGGAGGGTTCGCCTTGGCGGCGGCGGAGCGGAACTTGAACGCCTTGTTGAGCGCGCGCACCTCGATGGGGTCGCCCATCTTGGTGCCGGTGCCGTGCGCCTCCAGGTAGCCGATGCTCTCCGGCGCCACGCCCGCGGCGCCGAGGGCCTCGCTGATGACGGTGGCCTGTCCCTCCACGCTGGGGGCGGTGAAGCCCACCTTCATGGCGCCGTCGTTGTTGATGGCGGAGCCCTTGATGATGGCGTGGATGTGGTCGCCGTCCGCGAGCGCGTCCGCCAGCCGCTTGAGCACCACCACGCCCACGCCGCTGCCGAACACCGTGCCCTCCGCCTTCGCGTCGAACGCGCGGCAGTGACCGTCCGGGGACACGATGCCGCCCGGCACGTAGGGGTAGCCCTCCGGGTGCTTCACGTGCACGGAGACGCCGCCCGCGAGCGCGACGTCGCACTCCTCGTTGAGCAGGCTCTGGCAGGCCGCGTGCGTGGCCACGAGCGACGTGGAGCACGCGCTGGTGATGGAGTAGCTGGGCCCGCGCAGGTTGAGCTTGTACGCGACGCGGGTGGCGAGGAAGTCGCCGCCGTTGCTCACGTCCACCTGCACCTGGTCCAGGCCGCTCAGCTGGTCGAAGTTGGGGACCAGGTGGAACACGAGGTACGTGTTCGTGGACGCGCCCGCGAACACGCCGATGGAGCCGTCGAAGCCCTCTGGCGTGTGGCCCGCCTTCTCCAGCGCCTCCCACGCGCACTCCAGGAAGACGCGGTGCTGCGGATCCATCAGCTCCGCCTCGCGGGGCGTGAAGCCGAAGAAGCCCGCGTCGAACAGCTCCATGCCCTCCAGCGCCGCGCTGGCCTTCACGTGGCGCGGGTCCTTG
Organism: Corallococcus llansteffanensis; assembly: GCF_003612055.1. Taxonomy (GTDB): domain Bacteria; phylum Myxococcota; class Myxococcia; order Myxococcales; family Myxococcaceae; genus Corallococcus; species Corallococcus llansteffanensis. The sequence continues at coordinate 10,455 of NZ_RAWB01000094.1, read as the reverse complement.
CGCAGGACGGGGTCCACGCCCAGCTTCTCCAGCTCCGCGTCGGGCACGGGATGGATGGACTCCACGCCCTCGCGCAGGTTGCGCCAGAAGGTGTCCAGGTCGGGGGCGCCGGGGAAGCGCCCGGCCATGCCGACGATGGCGATGGCCTGCGCGTCGATATTCGAATCAGCGGACATGGGGTGTGCTCGTCAGCGAAAGGGGTGCGGGAGGGGAACTACGGCTCCTCGTCGGAGGCGCCATCGCCCTGGCGGTTCGCGCGGCGGGCGCGGCGGCGCTCTCCGCGGCTGAGCGCCTCGGTGTCTTCAGGGACGGCGTCCGCGTCCTCGGTGCCGCTGGCGGCCTTGAGCAGCTTCGCCAGCGCGCCCACGGTGGGGCCTTCGTAGAGTGTGACGGCCGGCAGCGCGACGCCGAACTGCTCGCGCACGCGGGCAATCAGCTTCACGCCCACGAGCGAGTTGCCACCCAGCTCGAAGAAGTTGTCGTGCACGCCCACCTGCGCGATGCCGAGCGTCGTCTCCCACAGGTGGGCGATCTTCTCCTCCAGCGCGTCGCGCGGCGGCACGTAGGCGTTCTGGAGCGTGGGCCGGGGCGTGGTGCCCAGGGACGAGCCCGCCTCCTGCTTCGCCGCCACCACCGACTCCGGCGTGGCCGCGGGCTGCGCCCACTTGCGCGCGCGGGCGCGCAGGTTGCTCGTGGACACCGCGACGTGGGACACGGCGCCCAGCTGGAAGAGCTGCTCGAAGGCGTCCTCGCCCTCGGAGAGCGTGATGGCCAGCGCGCCGAACGGGCTCTGCGTGCCCTCGGCGCGGGACTCGAACTTCCACGCGTCCCAGCCCACGCTCATCCACGGCACCGGCGTCGTCTGGGACTGCTTCGTGGCGAAGGCGTCCATGAAGGACGTGGCCGCCGCGTACGACGCCAGCCCCAGACCGCCCAGCACCGCCGCCAGCGACGACGACAGCAGGCAGAAGTCCAGCGAGCGTCCGCGCAGCGCCTCCTCCAGCGCGTACAGCCCGCGCACGCGCCCGTGGAAGGTGTCGCGCACGTCCTCCGGCCGGGTGTCCGGGATGGCCCGGAAGAGGGCCTGGCCCACGTCACCCGCCGCGAACACCACGCCGTGCAGCGCGCCGAAGCGCGACACGGCCGCGTCCACCGCCGCCTGGACCTGGACCTTGTTGGCCGCGTCCGCGGAAGTCACGAGGACCTCCGCGCCCAGCGCCTCCAGCTCCAGCACCTGCTGGATGCGGCGGGCCACGGGGTTGTGCTCGGGGTTCGCCGCGAGGTGCGCGTCCCACCGAGCGCGCTCCGGCAGGCCCGTGCGGCCGGCGATGACGAGCTTCGCCTTCACCCGCTTCGCCAGCGACTTCGCATGCGCGAAGCCCAGCGTGCCGAACCCGCCGATGAGCAGGTACACGCCGCCGTCGCGCAGCGGAATCTGCGCGGCGCGGGGCGCGTCCGCCGGCACCGACTCAAACGTCTGCACCCAGCGGGCGCCGCCACGGTAGGCGATGACGTTCTCCAGCTTGGACGGCGTCGCGCCTTCGGACAGCAGCGCCTCCACCAGCGCCGTCTCCTGCCAACTGCCCGCGGGCGGCAGGCGCAGGTCCACGGCCTTGGCGGACAGGTGCCCGTACTCCTGCGGAATCACGCGCACCGGGCCCAGCACCGTGGCCAGCTCCGGGTTGGGGGCCTCTTCACCCAGCGACTGCATGCGGTTCGTGACGGCGACCAGCGACACCGGCCGCGTGCCGGGCTGACGCCCCAGCGCCTGTGCCAGCCCCATCAGCCCCAGGAAGCCCTTGCCGAGCGCGGACTCGAAGCCCGCCTCGCCCTGCGCGTCGCCCACGCCCAGGGTGCCCAGGTGCAGGACGTGGTCCGGCGCGCGGCCCTGCGCGGTGAGCGCCTCCAGCAGCGTGCCTTCCCCGCCCAGCGCCAGCGTCCAGTGGTGCTCGTCGCGCTTCGACGTGGCGGCTCCGGGCGTGATGCGCACGACGTCCTGGCCGGCCTCGCCCAGCTTCAGCGCGAGCCGCGCACCCAGGCCTTCACCGGAGCCCGTGGCGTCCTCGTCCGGGAGGAACAGCCACCACGTGGCCTTCTTCTCGCTCCAGGCGCTCTTCGGGGGCGGCAGGGCGCGCTGCCACGACGGCAGGTAGAACCAGCGGGCCACGGGCTGCTTCTGATCCGCGGACACCCACTCGGCGCGCTCACCGTCGACGGCGGCGGTGTCCTTGCGCGGATCCACCCAGTGGCGCTGCCGCTCGAAGGGAGAGGTGGGCAGCGCGATGCGACGGCGGCGCTCCTCGCCCCGGAACGCGTCCCAGTCCGGCTCCACGCCCTCCAGCCACAGGCGGCCCAGCGCGCCCAGCCCGTGGTCCAGGTCGTCGTGCTGCTCCTTCGGGTGGCGCAGCGAGTTGAGCAGCGCGTGCCGCGCGCCCTTGTCGGGGTGCTGCCGCGCCAGGGTGGCCAGCGTGTTGCCCGGGCCGACCTCCAGGAGGATGGCGTCCGACTCCTTCAGCAGCTCCGCCACGCCGTCCGCGAAGCGCACCGCGCCGCGCAGGTGCTTCGCCCAGTAGTCGGGGCTCGTGGCCTCCTCGGACGTGACCCAGGTGCCGGTGACGTTGGACAGGTAGGGCTTCTTCGGCGCCTGCCGGGCCACCTTGCGCACCGCCTCGCGGAAGGCGTCCAGGATGGGGTCCATCATCGCGGAGTGGAACGCGTGCGACGTGTGCAGCCGCGAGCTGTTCAGGCCCTGGAGGTTGAGCGTCTCCACGAACGCGTCCACGAGCGCCGTGGGGCCGGCGACGACGCAGGTGGAGGGGCTGTTCACCGCCGCCACGGACAGGCCCGCGGGCAGCATGGGCGTCACGTGCTCTTCGGGCAGCGACACCGCGAGCATCGCGCCTGTGGGCAGCGACTGCATCAGCCGGCCGCGTGCCGCGACCAGCGCCAGCGCGTCGTCCAGGGTGAAGACGCCCGCGAGGCACGCGGCCACGTACTCACCGATGCTGTGCCCCAGCATCGCGTGCGGCGTCACGCCCCACGACGCCCACAGCTTCGCGAGCGCGTACTCGATGACGAACAGCGCGGGCTGGGCGAGGCCCGTCTGCTTGAGGCGCTCCGAGGCCATCTCGCGCGACTCCGCGGACGGGTACAGCACCGTGCGCAGGTCCAGGCCCAGGTGCGGCTTGAGCTTCTCCGCGCAGGTGTCCACCTGGGCTTTGAAGACGGGCTCCTGTTCGTACAGGCCCTTGCCCATGTCCACGTACTGCGAGCCCTGGCCGGAGAAGAGGAACATCACCGGACGGCCGGTGTTCTCCGCGCTGCCGCTGAACACGCGGCCCGGGGTGCGCTCCGCGAGCGCCGCCGTCAGGTCCGCCGTCGTGCGCGCCACCACCGCGCGGCGCTTGCCGAAGCGCTTGCGCCCCAACTGGAGCGTGTACGCCACGTCCGCGAGGTCCGTGTCCGGGTGCTCGCGCAGGTGCGCCGCCAGCCGGTCCGTGGCGACCTCCAGCGAGGCCTCCGTGCGCGCCGACAGCAGCACCACCTGCGCGGGGCGCCGGGGCTTGTCGGTGGCGGGAAGCTCCGGGGCCTCCTCCAGGATGGCGTGCGCGTTGGTGCCGCCCATGCCCAGCGACGTGACGCCCGCGCGGCGCGGCGTGGCGCCCTTGGGGAAGTCGCGCAGCTCCGTGTTCACGTAGAACGGGCTGTTGGGGAAGTCGCACGCCGGGTTGGGCGTCTTGAAGTTGAGGCTGGGGACGATCTTCTTGTGGTGCAGCGACAGCGCCGCCTTGATGAAGCCCACCGCGCCCGCGGCCGAGTCCAGGTGGCCGATGTTGCTCTTCACCGAGCCCAGCGCGCAGAAGTTCTTCTTGTCCGTGCCCTGTCGGAAGGCCTGCGTGAGCGCCGCCACCTCGATGGGGTCACCCACCTTGGTCGCGGTGCCGTGGGCCTCCACGTAGCCGATGGTGTCCGGCTCCACGTTCGCCACCGCCTGCGCCAGCGCGATGACCTCCGCCTGCCCCGCGACGGCCGGGGCCATGTAGCTGACCTTCTGCGAGCCGTCGTTGTTCACCGCCGAGCCGCGCACGACGGCATAGACGGTGTCCCCGTCCTTGAGCGCGTCCGACAGGCGCTTGAGCGCGACCACCGCCGCGCCGTGGCCGGCGACGAAGCCTTCGGCCTCCGCGTCGAAGGTGTGGCAGTGGCCGTCCGGCGCCGTGGTGCCACCCTCGTGGTAGAGGTAGCCCGCCTTCTCCGGGAAGTGGATGGACACGCCACCGGCCAGGGCCATGTCGCACTCGAACGACAGCAGGCTCTGGCAGGCGTAGTGGATGCAGGTGAGCGACGTGGAGGACGAGGACTGCACCGTGACGGCGGGCCCCTTCAGGTCCATCCGGTACGCGACTTCCGTCGTCAGGCTGTCCTTGTCGTTGCCGATGGACGCCTGGAGGCTCTCCACCGACGCGACGTGCGCCAGGTGCGAGTACAGGTTGGAGAGCAGGTACGTGTTCATGCTCATGCCGCCGAACACGCCCACGCGGCCGGGCTGGCGCTCCGGGCTGTAGCCGGAGCTCTCCATCGCCTCCCACGCGCACTCCAGGAAGACGCGGTGCTGCGGATCCATCAGCGCGGCCTCGCGCGGGTTCATGCCGAAGAAGGCCGCGTCGAACTGATCCGTGTCGCCCAGCGTGCCGCGCGCCTTCACGTAGTTGGGCGCGCGCACCATCGCCGGGTCCGCGCCCTCGGCGATGAGCTCCTCGTCGGTGAAGAAGGTGATGCTCTCCACGCCGCCGGTGAGGTTCTTCCAGAACTCGGCGATGGTCTTCGCGCCGGGCAGACGTCCGCCCAGACCGATGACCGCGATGCCTTCCACTTCGGAGAGGGTGTCAGTGCTCATGGAGCCATCCTTCGAAACCGAGATGCCTGAAAGTCGTTACTTGCCACGGCCGCGCGTCTGCTGACGCCGCGCCTGGGCGGCCCGGCGACGCTCCGCCTCGTCCTTGATCTTCTGGGAAGCCGCGCCGGAGTCCTCGCCCTTGTTCGACAGGTGCTGGGCGAGCGCGCTCACGGTGGTGAACTTGAACATGTCCACCAGCGCGAGGTCCGCGCCCAGCTCCTCGCGCAGCCGACGGTGCGCCTGCGCGATGAGCAGCGAGTTGCCGCCCAGCTCGAAGAAGTTGTCGTTCAGGCCCACGCGCTCCACCTTCAGCACCGCCTGCCAGATGCTGGCCACGCTGCGCTCCACCGCGCTCTGCGGCTGCGCGTAGGCCGCGGCGGAAGCGAGCCGGGCCCCTTCCGGCGCGGGCAGCGCCTTCGTGTCCACCTTGCCGTTGGTGGACAGGGGCAGCGCGGCCAGCGGCACGTACGCGGACGGCAGCATGTACGGCGGCAGCGCCTCCGCGAGGAAGGCGTTGAGGTCCGTGTGCGTGGGCGCCGTGCCCTCCCCAGGCTCGGCGAACACCAGGTAGGCCACGAGCCGCTTGTCCCCGGGCGAGTCCTCGCGCGCCATCAGGAACGCGTCGCGCACGGCGGGGTGGCGGCGCACGGCGGCCTCCACCTCCCCCAGCTCGATGCGGAAGCCGCGGATCTTCACCTGATCATCGGCGCGGGACAGGAACGTCAGCACCCCGTCCGGCAGCCAGCGCGCGCGGTCGCCGGTGCGATACAGGCGCTCGCCCGTCCTGAACGGGTGCGCGACGAAGCGCTCGGAGGTCAGCTCCGGCCGCTGCCAGTACCCGCGCGCGAGCCCCAGGCCGCCCACGTACAGCTCACCGGTGGCGCCCACGGGCAGCAGGTTGCGCTCCGCGTCCAGCACGTAGACGTCCGTGTTGATGATGGGCCGGCCGATGGGCACCCACGCGTGGCCCTGGAGGTCCTCCACCGCCATGCGGTGGTAGGTCGTGCACACCGTCGTCTCCGTGAGGCCGTAGCCGTTCACCACCGGCGTGGTGGCGAGCAGCTTCTCCACGTCGCTGGCCACCAGCGCCTCGCCGCCGGAGAGCACGAGCCGCAGGGGCGGCAGCTCGTCCAGGCGCGCGTTGAGCCCCGCGATGACCGCGGGCACCGTGCTCACGATGGTGACGGTGTGGCGGGTGATGAGCTGGAAGAGCTTCTCCTGGTCGAGGATCTCATCCTCGGTGGGCAGCACCAGCGCGCCGCCCGTGCACAGCAGCGGGAGGATCTCCCCCACGAAGCTGGCCGAGGCCACCGACGTGAGCGGCAGCATCCGGTCCTTCGCCGTGGGCGCGTACGACTCCACGAACGAGCGCACCAGGTTCGAAAGGCCCCCGTGCTCCAGCATCACGCCCTTGGGCTGGCCGGTGGAGCCGGAGGTGTAGACGAGGCACGCCAGGTCCCCGGCGCGCACCGGCGCGGCGGGCCCGGTGGAAAGCGCGCCGTCCAGCGGCTGATCCACGAACAGCGTGCGCGCCGTCGTGCCCGCGGGCAGCGTGCGCTGGAGCCAGGACTGGGTGAGCAGCACCGGGGCCTGCGTGTCGGCCAGGATGAAGGCCACGCGCTCGGAGGGATAGGCGGGATCGATGGGGACGTAGGCGGCGCCCGTGGCCATCACGGCCAGCACCGACACCAGCGTCTCCACGGAGCGCTCCAGGCAGAGGCCCACGATGTCGCCCGGCTTCACGCCCGCCGCCTTGAGCCACGCGGCGAGCTGCGCGGAGCGTTCTCCCAGCTCGCGGTAGGTGAGCTGCGCGTCCTTGAAGAGGACCGCCACGTGGTCCGGCGTGCGCGCCACCTGCGCCGCGAAGAGCGCGGGCAGCATGTCCGTGTCGGTGAGCGCGATGCGCGGGCCGCGCCAGCCTTCGAGCAGCTGGTGCTGCTCCCCGGAGGTGAGCAGCGGCAGCCGCGCGAGCGTGCTCCGGGGCTGGGCCGCGATGCCGGCCAGCAGCGTGCGCAGGTGCCCGGCCATCCGCTCGATGGTGCCGGCCTCGAAGAGGTCGGTGTTGTACTCGAAGGACGCGACCAGCTCACCGTCCGCCTCGCCCATGGTGAGCGTGAGGTCGAACTGCGCGCCGCCGTGCTCCAGCACCAGCGACTCGATGGGCAGGCCCGCGACGGTGGAGCGCGCGCCCGGGATGTCCAGCGCGAAGGGCGTGAGGCCGCGCTCATCCAGCTTGGACGCGCGCTGGTAGACGAACATCACCTGGAACAGCGGCGAGCGGCTCTGGTCGCGCACCGGCTGCAGCCGGTCCACGAGCGCGCTGAAGGGGTAGTCCTGGTGCTCCAGCGCGCCCAGCATCGTCTGGCGCGTCTGGGCCAGGTAGTCCGTGAAGGACAGCATGGGGGACGGGCGCGTGCGCACCACCAGCGGGTTGACGAAGTAGCCGGTGATGCCCGCCAGCTCCGCGCGCCCGCGGCCCGCGCTCACCACGCCGAGCGTGAAGTCCTGCTGGCCGGTGTAGCGGTGCAGCAGGGCCTGGAAGGCCGTCTGGAGCACCATGTTGGGCGTGGCGCCGTGGTCGCGCGCCAGGGACTTCACGGCGGCGGTGACGCCCGCGTCCAGCCGCGTGGTGTGCACCCGGCCGTTGAAGGTCTGCACCGGAGGACGCGGGTGGTCCGTGGGCAGGTCCAGCACCGGCAGCGTCCCGGAGAGCTGCTCGCGCCAGTACTTCTCCAGCGCCTGACCGCGCGCCCCGGCGAGCATCTCCGCCTGCCAGCGCGCGTAGTCCGCGTAGGTGCGCGCGGGAGCAGCGAGCGTGGGCCGCTTGCCCAGCCGCAGCGCGGGGTAGAGCGCGTCCAGCTCCTCCGCCATCACCGCCAGCGACCAGAAGTCGGTGACGACGTGGTGCATGGCGATGAGCAGCGCGTGGTCCTCCGCCGAGCTCGAAACGAGGCGCACGCGCAGCAGCGGACCCGTCTCCAGGTCGAACGGGCGGCGGGCCTCGGCGGCCAGGTGCTCCGTCACCTGCGCCTCGCTCCAGCCCTTCGCGTCGGTGGCGACGAAGTCCAGCGGCAGGTCCGCGTGCACGCGCTGCACGGGGCCGGTGGCCGCCATGACGAACGTGGTGCGCAGGGCGGGGTGGCGGGCCACGAGCGCCTCGAAGGCGCCCTTCAGGGCGTTCGCGTCCAGCCCGGCGCGCACGCGCACCGCGACGGGCACGTGGTAGGCCGCGCTGTCCGGCGCGAGCTGGTGCATGAACCACAGCGCCTGCTGGCCGCCGGACAGGGGCGCATCCCCCGTGGCCGACGCCGCCGACACCGGGCCCGACGCGTGCTCCGAGCGGGGCGCCGACAGCAGCGTCACCACCGTCTCCGCCAGCTTCGACAGCGACACGCCCTGGAGCACGTCCGACAGCGGCAGGTCGATGCCGAGCCCCGCGTCGACGGCGCTCTTGAAGTCCACCGCCATCAGCGAGTCCACGCCGTAGGCATGCAGCGGCTTGTCCTGCTCCACCAGCGCGGTGGGCAGCCGCAGCACCAGCGCGGCCTGCTCCTGGAGGAACACCGCCACCATCGCGCGGCGCGCGGAGGGATCCTGCACCACCGCCAGCATCTTCATCAGCAGGCTGGCGTCGGGGCCCACCGGCGCGGCGGGCGCCTGCGTCACGGCGGCCTCCGGGGCCGGGGTCGAAGCCTGAGCCGAAGGGGCAGCGGGCGCGGCGAGGATGCTCTTGTGCAGCGCCTCCAGCGTGTCCGCGACGTACTCCGCGCGGGTGGCGAAGCGCTGGATCTTCCCGCTGGACGTCTTCGGGATGGCGCCCGGCCCGAGCAGCACCACGCCCTGGGCCTGCAGATCATGCCCGGCCGCGACGGCCTGCCGGATGCCCTGCGAAAGCGCATCCAGGTCCACGCCGTCGCGCTCCACCGCGCGGCGGTCCACCTCCGTCACGACGATGAGGCGCTCCTCGTCCTCCAACTCGATGGAGAACGCCGCCGTGCAGCCGGGGCGGATGGCGGGGTGGCTGGACTCCACCGTGCGCTCGATGTCCTGCGGGTAGTGGTTGCGCCCGCGGATGATGATGAGGTCCTTCAGGCGCCCGGTGACGAACAGCTCGCCGCCGTCCAGGAAGCCCAGGTCGCCCGTGCGCAGGAACGTCGTCGGGTCGTCCGTGCCGGTGAGCGGCTGCTGGAACGTGGCCTGCGTCTGCTCGGGGCGGCCCCAGTAGCCCTGGGCGATGCTGGGCCCCGCGACGCGGATCTCCCCCACCTGGCCCGGCGGCAGCGGCTTGCCCGTCTCCGGGTGCGCGATGACGAGCCGCTGGTCGGTCAGGTTGCGGCCGGAGCCCACCAGCGTCTGGGCGCCCTTGTGCGCGGGCTCCGCGGCCACCACGCGGTTGTCCTTCAGCGCGCCCGCGTCCACGGTGCGCTGGAAGGGCAGCTCGCGCTTGTCACCGCCGGAGGCGATGAGCGTGCCCTCCGCGAGGCCGTAGCAGGGATAGATGGCCTCCGAGCGGAAGCCCTGCGGACCGAAGGCCTCCGCGAAGCGCCGGAGCGTGTCCGGCATGATGGGCTCCGCGCCGTTGAAGGCCAGGTCCCAGTGGCTCAGGTCCAGCTTCGCGCGCTCTTCCGGCGTGGACTTGCGCACGCACAGGTCGAACGCGAAGTTGGGCCCGCCGCTCGTCGTGGCCTTGTAGCGGGAGATGGCCTCCAGCCAGCGCATGGGGCGCTTCAAGAAGTCCACCGGCGAGAAGAGCGTCACCGGGAAGCCGCCGTACAGCGGCTGGAGGATGCCGCCGATGAGGCCCATGTCGTGGTACGGCGGCAGCCAGATGACGCCCTGGCTCTGCGTGGAGTGCCCGAAGCAGGAGTGGATCAGCTTCGAGTTGTGCAGCAGGTTGCCGTGCGTGAGCACCACGCCCTTGGGCGACGACGTGGAGCCGGAGGTGTACTGGAGGAAGACCCGCGTGTCGGTGGCCACGCCCGGGTCGCGCCAGCCTTCGGCGACCTCCGCGTCCAGCGTGTCGGTGGCGATCCAGTGCAGCTCCCGCAGCTCCGGCGCCTGCTCGAAGAGCATCTCCCCCATGCCGTAGATGAAGTCGGTGGTGAGGGCGACGGTGGCCTGCGCGTCCTGGCTGATGGCCAGCAGGCGAGGCAGCGTGCGCGCCAGACGCATGGGGTCGGGTGGATAGATGGGGACCGCGATGACGCCCGCGTACAGACAGCCGAAGAACCCGGCGATGTAGTCCAGCCCGGGCGGATACAAGAGCAGCGCCCGCTGCCCCTGGGCACCTCTCGCCTGGAGCGCCGCCGCGATGGCGCGGGCCTTCTGGTCCAGCTCCGCGTACGTCAGGTGCGCTTCGTCCGTCTCTCCGTCCAGCAGGAACGTAAAGCCGCGCCGGTCCCCCTGGGTCTGGGCTCGGACGCGCAGCAATTCCACCAGCGTGGAAAACGAAGGGGCGGAGGCCGGGGAAGGGCCGGACGACGTGCCGCTGGGCATGGACGCGACTCCTGGGATGCGACGGGGGGCTTTCCGTGCACGGGGAGCACGGGGCTGCGGAT
>NZ_RAWB01000949.1 GCF_003612055.1 Corallococcus llansteffanensis | reverse complement strand
CTCCAGCAGCCCCAGCAGCCCCGCCGCCGCCAGCGGCAGCAGCACCGCCACCATCGGCAGTCGGTAGCGGGTGAGCACCGAGGCGAGGAGGAGGGTGGGGACGCCCGCGAGGATTCCCACGTACAGGGGCCACACCTGTCGCCAGCGCGAGCCGGTGGTGATGACCCCCACCGTCCCCAGGATGCCGAGGAGCCAGAACGGCACGGGCAGCGCATTCAGCGCGGGGGACCCATTCTGGAAGAGGTCCACGTCCACGTTGTTGGGGACTTCCACGCCGTGCACCGTCGCGACGAGCTTCTCCACGCACAGGTACAGGTAGCCCGTCAGCGATGCGTGGGTCCGGATGGCCGCCAGCAGCGAAGGCAGCAGGTGTCCGTCCGCCTGCGCGAGGATGGCCGCGTAGTGCTTGCTGATGATGAACTGCGAGGGCAGCGCGTCCTCCACGTGGAAGAGGGCCAGCATCGCCGTCCCGGAGCCGTTGAGCTTGAACAGGGGCACGCCCACGGCGGCGTTGCGCAGGAGGGCCGGGAGCATGGCCAGTCCCATGCAACCGAGGGCGAGCCCCACGTCCCGCACCTTGCAGCGTCGCAGCACCAGGGCGCCCACCAGTGCCAGGGCCACGAAGAAGACGAACGGGACCTTCAGGAGCAGCGACAGTCCGGACAGCGCCCCGAACAGCGCCCAGCGCCAGCCACCCCGGTCCAGGGCCTCCAGGAAGGCCCAGAGGAGGGCCAGGGTGGCGAACACGATGAGCGAGTCGCGCAGCAGGGCGAACTCATGGACCATGAACGGCGCGTAGCCCATGCCCAGCAGTGCCGCGAGCACGCCCACGCTCTCGCCCAGCAGCCGCCGTCCCACCAGGTACGTGAGCCCCAGCGCGCCCACGCCCAGCAGGCCCTGCCAGAGAAAGACAAACCACGCGCTGGGCCCGGCCACGACCCGGGTGAGCGCCATCAGGTAGGGGTAGAGTGGCTCCTGGAAGTACGTGGCCCCGCCCAGCCAGTGGTCCCAGAGCCGGACCGCCATGGGGCCCGGCTCGTAGGACGCGTCCTTCGCCAGCCCGAGCTGGACCGGGAGCTCGGGGTGCTCACGCATCACCTGATGGGCGACCTTGCGCATCCACGGTGGCATCGGATGGAGGGGCTCGCGCTGCAGCCAGTCCACCTCCGCGAGGTGCCGGGACCAGGTGACGAAGAAGGCGTTGTCGGAGGCGGGGACGAGCTCCTGGATGCGCACCAGCGGGCCCCCCGCGAGCTCCATCCCCACCATCAGCCGCAGGAAGACCGCGGCGAAGAGCAGCACGCCCAGGACGCGGCGGCGGTGGCGGACGAGCCAGCCATCCAGGCGCTCGGTCAGGGGAGGGGGCGGGTTCATCGGGCTCCAGGGCCTGCGAGACTACACCGGCTCCACGCGCGACGCGGGGGCGCCGGACGGCTCGAAGCGCGGCGCATCCTCCGCGAGCCCCGCCGCGCACAGCCGCACCACGCACATCCACACGCAGTCCGCGAGCAGCAGGTGGACAAGCTGCATCGCCACCGGCGCCAGCAGCACCAGGTTGATGACGCCCGCGCACAGCTGCGCGACGTACACGCCGGTGAGGAGCACCGACGCCCGGCGCACCTCCGGCGAGGGCCGCAGCCGCGCCACCCACCGGCCCACGAACACCAGCAGCGCGCCCAGCCCCACCGCGAACACCGGGTGCAGCACGCGCAGGCGCAGGAGCACGTGCGCCGTCTCCGACACGTCCTGGCGCAGGCCGTCCGCGAGGCTGGTGGCGGGGAACAGCGTGTCCCCCAGCGCGGCCACCGCGCCGCTGACGCCCAGCACCAGCATGCCGGCCACGCTCGCGCCCAAGAGCGCGCCCACCGCGCCCTGGCCCTTGAGCACCATGCGCGCGCGGCCTCCCGCCGCCCACACCACCAGCGTCTGCGCGCCGACGAGGAGGAAGGTGTTGGTCAGGTGCACGCCCATCCAC
>NZ_RAWB01000948.1 GCF_003612055.1 Corallococcus llansteffanensis | reverse complement strand
CACCGGCTTCGTCGCGCCCCAGAGCGCCCTGGAGCAGCAGCTTGCCTCCGCGTGGCAGTCCGTCCTTCGCCTCGACAAGGTCGGCGTCCACGACAACTTCTTCGACCTCGGCGGCAACTCGCTGCTGGCCACCCAGGTCGTCTCAAGACTTCGCGATCAGTTCGCCGTCTCGGTGCCGCTGCACGTCCTCTTCCAGGCACCGAGCATCTCGGGGCTGGCGCGCCATCTCCAGGCGCACGCTCCCGCATCAGAGTCCCTCCAGCCCACCTTCAAGCCTCGTCCCGACGGCCCTCTTCCCCTCTCCTTCGCCCAGGAGCGGCTCTGGTTCATCGACCAGCTCATTCCAGACAGTGCCCTCTATGTGATCCCGCTGGCGATGCGATTGACGGGGACGCTGGATGTGGCCGCCCTGGCGCGCAGCCTGCGTGCCCTCGTCCAGCGCCATGAGAGCCTGCGCACCACGTTCGGCCTGGTAGATGGCAAGCCCGTGCAGGTCATCGCGCCCGCACAGGACGTCCCGCTGCCGCTGACCGACCTGCGCTCACTTCCGGCCGAGGCGCAGTCCGCCGCGGTGGCTCAGCACACGCACGCCTTCGCCGTGCAGCCCTTCGATTTGCACACGGGGCCCCTGCTGCGCTCCTGCCTGCTGCGGCTCGCGGACGACTCGCACCTGTGGATGCTGTCACTGCACCACATCGTGGCCGACGGCTGGTCCCTGGGCGTGCTTGTCCAGGAGGTCGCTGCACTCTATGCCTCCGCGCTGCGCGGCCAGCCGGATGCGCTGCCTGCACTGCCCATCCAGTACGCCGACTACGCGCTGTCGCAGCGCGAGTGGCTCCAGGGTCCAGCCCGTCAGCCGCTGCTGGACTATTGGACCCGCCAGCTCGCGGAAGTTCCCACCGTCCTCGATCTGCCCACGGACTTCCCGCGTCCCGCGGTGCCGTCACCCCAAGGGGCCCTGCACGCGCTCCAGCTCCCCGCCGAGCTCACGGCGTCCCTGAAGGCACTCAGCCGGGAGGAGGGCATCACCCTCTTCATGACGCTGATGGCCGCCTTCCAGGTCCTCCTCCAGCGCTACTGCGCCAAGGATGACTTCGTCGTCGGCACTCCCATCGCCAACAGGACCCTCGGTCAAACCGAGGCGCTCATCGGCTGCTTCATCAATACGCTTCCCATTCGCGCGAACCTCGCGTCCCGTCCCACCTTCCGCTCGCTGCTGCGCCGGGTGCAGGCCACCTGCCTGGAGGCCTACGCGCACCAGGAGCTGCCCTTCGAGCACCTTGTCGACGCGCTCCACCTCTCGCGCGACCTCAGTCACACGCCCCTCGTCCAGGTCATCTTCGTCCTCCAGAACGCCCCCATGGCAACGCCGGCCCTCCCCGGGCTGCACCTGGAGGCGCTGCCCACCCAGAGCACCACCGCCAAGTTCGATCTCACACTCAGCCTCGAAGAGACCTCCGGTGGGCTGAAGGGCTGGTTCGAATACCGCACGGGCCTGTTCGCCGCGTCCACGATCGCTCGGCTCGCCGAGCAGTTCACCACCCTGCTGGCTGGCGTCGTTGCGGCACCGGACGCGAACATCCACGCGCTGCCGGTGCTGTCGGAGAGCGAGCGCTGGCAGGTGCTGGTGGCCTTCAACACCAACACCTCCGCCTACCCGTCCGACTCCATCGCCTCGCTCTTCCACGCCCAGGCCGCTCGCACTCCGGATGCGCCCGCGCTCCTCACCTCCGACTCCTCCCTCACCTACCGCGCCCTCTCCGAGCGCGTCTGCCGCCTCGCCCACCACCTGCACCATCTGGGCGTCGGCCCCGAGGTCACCGTCGGCGTCTACCTGGAGCGTTCGCCTGACCTCATCGTCAGCCTCCTGGCCATCCTCTCCGCGGGCGGCGCCTACGTCCCCCTCGACACCAGCTACCCCGCCGAGCGCCTCGCCTTCATGCTCGAGGACTCTCGCGCCTCCCTCGTCCTCTCTC
>NZ_RAWB01000947.1 GCF_003612055.1 Corallococcus llansteffanensis | reverse complement strand
CCACAGGCCCCGCCCGTCCCCCGAACGCCGCACCCGCAGCTCGCGCGTCGGCCAGGCCGCCTCGACCTCGTCCACCACGCCGCGCGCCAGCTCATGCAGGTCCGCCGACCGCCGCTCGATGCGGATGCCGCCTCCCAGGCGCGCCTGGGTGAAGTCCAGCAGGTCCTTCACCATGCGCGTCGCCCGCTCGGCCGCGTTCTGGATGCGCGTCACGCTCTTGCGGCTGCGCTCGTCCAGGTCCTCGCGCCGCGCCATCGCGGTGACGCCCAGCAGGATGGCGCCCAGCGGGTTGCGCAGGTCGTGGCTCACGATGCCGATGAGGTGCTGCTCGAACTCCGCCTGCTGTTTGAGCGCCTCCTCCATCCGGCGCTGCGCCGTGATGTCCTGGAGGAGCGCGACGTAGCCATTCGCCCTGCCCTCCGCGTCCCGGTAGGGATTGAAGGTCATCTTCACGTCCCGGGTGCCCCCGAGGCGGTAGGGCACACCGAGCTGCTCGAAGGAGAGGCTCTCCCCGGCCAGGCCTCGCCGCACGTAGGGCCCCAGCACCTCGTAGGCCGCCTCCCCGATGATCTCCCGGAGGGGGCGCCCGACCAGGTCTTCCCGGGAGCAGCCGAACCAGTCCTCATAGGCCCTGTTGGCGAAGCCGTAGCGCTCGTCCGCCGTCACCAGGGAGACGAGGACCGGGATCGCGTCCGTCACCTGACGCAACTGGGTCTCACTCGCCCGGACCTTCTCCGCCAGGACCTCCACGCGCTGCCGCGCCCGCACCTGCTCGGTGATGTCCAGGCCGAAGACGACGATGCCCTCCACCTGGCCCCGGGCGTCGCGCATCGGCTGGTAGACGAAGTCGACGTACGCGTCCTCCAGCTCGCCGGTGCCGTGCCGGTCGAAGCGCACGAAGGTCTCGCGCCCGATGTGCGGCGTGCCCGTGCGGTAGACGCCGTCCAGGAGCGCCACGAACCCCTGCGGCACCAGCTCCGGCAGCGCCTGGGCGACGGGGAGATCCACCAGCTTGCGCGTGACACCGACGTGCCGCTGGTAGGGCATGTTGACCACCTCGTACACGTGCTCGGGCCCGCTCAACAGGGCGAGGAAGGCGGGCGCGTGGTCGAAGAGGCTGAGCAGCCGGTTGTGCGCGGCTTCCACCTCGCCCAGCAGCTTCTCGCGCTCGTCGGCCGCCCGCTTTCGCACGGTGATGTCGATGAGGGTGCCCAGCAGGCGCACGGGCCTTCCGTCCGGACCGCGGGTCACCTGGCCCCGGGCCTCCACCCACCGGACCTCCCCCTCCCCGGAGGGCAAGAGCCGGTGCTCGACCTGGAAGAGACCTCCGTTGCGCCCCGTACAGGCCTCTTCGATGCCCCGTGACAGCCGCGCCCGGTCCTCCGGGTGACAGGCGCGGGCGGTCTGCTCGAGCGTGAAGGGCACGCCTCCGGCCAGGCCGATGACGGCCCGGAAGCGGGTGTCCGCCTCCCCCTGCCCGGTGGCCAGGTCCAGGCTGAAGCTGCCCGCATCCAGACCCTCCACGACGAGGCGCAGGTGCTCCTCGCTCTCCGCGAGCCTCGCCACCAGCGCCTCGCCGCGCTGGTGGTGCTCCGAAACGCCCTCGGTGATGGCGGTGGAGAAGAAGCGCGAGAGGATGCGCATCTCGGAGAACGTCACCGGAAGCTGGCGCGCCTCCACACACTCCAGGATGAGGTCGTTCAGCAGGTTGTACTCGCTGACGAGCGCCTTCAGGCTGAAGCCGATGCGGTGGCGCTGGCGCCCGTGCTCCCGCGCCGTCGGCATCGTCTCCGGGACGGCGCCACGGCGCAGGCAGGAGGCCAGCTCGCCCAGCACGCCCGGGATGTGATCGCGCAGCTCGGGCCCGGTGCGCGCCCCGGGAGCGAACCGCTCCTGGACCTGCGCCACCCAGCGCTGGACCAGCGGATCCAGCTCCGCTTCGATCAGCTCCGCGAGCAGGCTCACGCCCCCTCCCC
>NZ_RAWB01000946.1 GCF_003612055.1 Corallococcus llansteffanensis | reverse complement strand
GGGGAGGGCCCACCGCAGCGCCAGTTCTGGGTGAACATCAACGCGCCCCGCAACCTGTGGGTGCGCGGCTCGGACCTCAACGTGCAGCTGGGCCTGTCCGAGGGCTTCCGCGTCGAGTACGCCAACGAGGCGCGCATGTTCGGCGAGGTGATGGTGCTGCTGGGCCGCGTGGACGTGCTGGGCCGCCGCTTCGACGTGCAGCGCGACAGCCAGGTGCGCTTCACCGGCCCGGTCATGACCCCGTACATCAACGTCACCGCCGAGCACCGCAACGACAACGCGGCCGTCACCGTCTTCGTCACCGTGCGCGGCCAGGGCAAGGAGATCACCCTCAAGACGAGCAGCGACCCGGCCCTGCCGGAGTCTGAAATCTACACGCTGCTCGCCACCGGCCGGCGCACGCTGGAGCGCGGCTCCGGCGCGTCCATGAACGCGGGCGCGCAGGCGGCGTCGGTGGTGGGCTCGTTCGTCGCCAACGAGGCGCGCAAGGCCATCGCCGCGAAGCTGCCCCTGGACGTGCTCTCCATCGAAGCGGGCGACAGCGGCATCTCCGGCACCAAGCTGGAGGTGGGCACCTACGTGACGGATAAAATCTACGTGGGCTACACCGGCCGCGTGGGCGCGAACCTCCAGAAGGGGGAGAACGCCAACGCCGTGCGCTTCCAGTACCTGTTCAGCCCGCGCTGGAGCCTGGAAGGCCAGTACGGCGACGCGCGCTCCGGCGGCCTGGACCTCATCTGGTCGAAGGAGTACTGACCGCGCGCCCGGGCGGGGACCTCCGCCCGGGCGGCGTCACGCAACGCTTCTACAGCGCGTACACCTGGTAGCACGCGCCCATCGGGCCCACGCCCGAGGTGCCCGCGCCGGGCGCATCCCGCCACACGCCCTCCGCGCCGCACTGCTGCCAGAGGGTGCTGGAGGCCTGCACGCAGGTGCGCGTGGCCACGCCCCGGCCCAGGCGCGTGGACTGGCAGTAGGGGAAGGACACGTTGCAGTTGGTCGGCTTCGCCGTGCTGCCCGCGGTGAAGACGCCCGACAGGCACTGGCGCCACAGCGCGTCCGACGAGCTCTGCACGCACGACGCCTCCGGCACCGTGGCGTCCACCGTGCCCGAGTAGCAGCCCGCGGGGGTGCTCGACGGCCACGGGTAGGCCGTGGCGTAGCGGTTGTAGATGGAGGCCATCAGCGACGAGCCACCCACGGTGGTGCGTCCGCACTGGATGGCGTACGCGCCCACCCAGGGCGTGTACGTGTAGAGCGCCGCGGTGACCTTGTTCGCGGGCTTCACCGAGCACGGATCCAACGTGGACTTCGTCACCCCCACCTTCCAGCCGGAGACGGTGGTGCCGCTCGTCTCCAGGTCGGTGAGGTAGCCGCGCATCTTCTTCGCGGCGCACTCCACTTGCTTGCCGAAGCCCACGTATTGCGCGTCACACCCGCTGCTGTCCGGACAGCCACAGCCGGTGGCCTTGCTCAGGTTGGTGGAGGTGCCGCTCTGGATGAGGCTGGACTCGCCCTGGATGCGCGCGAGCATGTACAGCGGGCTGATGTTGGACGCGCGCGAGCGCTCCACGATGAGCGTCGCCGCCGTCTTGCCGTAGGCGGGATCCGTGTAGCCCGCCAGGTACGAGCCCTGCTGCTGCAGGAACGCCTGCACATTGGCCGGCGTGATGGCCTGTCCGCCGGTGACGTCCGAGTCCTCCAGCAGGCGGTGCATGTCGTACTTCGTCGTCGCCTCTTGCAGCACCTGCCCGGTCAGCTCGTCCACGACCGGCTCCGGCGCGTCCTCCAGGGGACCACAGCCGGCCGCCAGCAGCGCGGGCACCAACAGCACGCACAATCGGAGCTTCATCTCTCACACCTCGGGAAAGGGGCCGCGGGAGAAGGCGCCGACGGGGGCCGGCCCCGCCCCGTGGCCAGGGGAACCGGGGCTGTAGCCGGTGGGGCGAGGCCGACTCAAGATATTCCTGGAATTTGGGAATAAC
>NZ_RAWB01000945.1 GCF_003612055.1 Corallococcus llansteffanensis | reverse complement strand
CCCGGAGGCCCCCTCCACGGCGCTGGCCCGGCCTGCCGCCACCGGCGCCTCGAAGGCCGCCGTGCGTCCCCTCACGTCGCGCCCCATCGACTCGCGGTCCACGGCGAACAGCCGTCCCGGCCCCGGGTCGCGGAGCCCCGCCGGCCCGAAGCTCGGAGACGCGCAGGTGCTGGCGCAGGACTCGGCCATCGCGACCGCGGAGTCGGCGCTGGCGCAGGTGGCCGCCCGGGTGCGCGAGGCCCGGCCCCGGGGCGTGGACATCCCGGCGGACGCCGAGTTCAACGGCGAGCTGCTGCGCCGCGTGCGCGAGGCCCGGAGCCTGTCCATCCAACAGCTCGCCGACCGCACCCGCATCTCCGTGCGTCACCTGGAGAACGTGGAGGCGGACCGCTACACCGCGCTGCCCCCGCCGGTGTACCTGCGAGGAATCCTGATGAACCTCGCCCGCGAGCTGGGGTTGGATCCGCTGCGCGTGTCCAAGAGCTACCTGGCGCTGTTCTCCGAGAAACCCGCCAAGTCGGGACGTTGACCTGGAGGGCGGCCTGTCGTCACTCCGCGCATCAGGAAAAGTTGACTCGCACGGGGTGGGTGCCTAAGTAATGGCACGATGACGGAAGAGGAAAAGGTCAAGGCGATGCGTCTGGCCCGCGCGATTGCCTCGGATATCTCGCTCTACAACGAGCAGAAGATCATCAAGGGCATCGAGCAGGACAACCTCTTCGAGGTCCTCAAGGAGGAGCTGGAGGAGGGGCGCGCGCTCTACAAGAGCCGCGTGAGCCAGGAGATCAGCACCCAGGCGAACTTCTTCGAGCGCGCCGTCAACGACATCGTCCTGCGCTCCAAGGCGCACGTGAAGTCGAAGATCTGGTAGTCACCCGGTCCGTGGCCTCACCCGACACGCGCGAGCACCGCGCCCTCCCTGAAGCCCGGGGGGAGCGCCTGGACCAATACCTCGCCCGCGCGTTCCCGGACCTCACCCGCTCCCGCCTCCAGGGCCTCATCGCCGACGGCCACGTGCTGTCCGATGGCAAGCCCGGCAAGGTCGCGCAGCGCCTGCGCGGGGGCGAGCTCCTCACCGTCCACATCCCCGCGCCCGTCGCCGCCATTCCGCAGGCGGAAGCGCTGCCCGTGGCCGTGCTGCACGAGGACCGCGACCTCGTCGTCGTGGACAAGGCCGCCGGCATGGTGGTGCATCCGGGGGCGGGCCACGCCTCCGGCACGCTCGTCAACGCGCTCCTGCACCGCGTGAAGGATTTGTCCGGCGTGGGCGGGGAGCTGCGCCCGGGCATCGTCCACCGGCTGGACAAGGACACCACCGGCTGCCTCGTCGTCGCCAAGCACGAGCAGTCCCTCGTGGCCCTCCAGAAGGCCTTCAAGACGCGCGAGGTCCAGAAGACCTACCTCGCGCTGGTGCACGGCAGTCCCCCCGCGGAAGGGCGCATCGAGACGCTCTACGGCCGCCACCCGGTGAACCGCCAGCGCTTCACCGGCAAGGTGAAGGAGGGCAAGCCCGCCATCACCGTGTTCCGCGTCCTTGAAGCCTTCGAAGGCGCGGCCCTGGTGGAGGTGGACCTGCTCACTGGCCGCACGCATCAGATCCGCGTCCACCTCTCCGAGGCCGGCTATCCGCTGCTCTGCGATGCGCTCTACGGCGCGGGCCGCAAGGCGAAAGGCGCGGTGGCGGAGGCCCAGGAGGCGCTGGGCCGTCAGGCGCTGCACGCGTGGCGCCTGGCCTTCGAGCACCCGCGCACCCACAAGCTGCTGTCGCTGGAGGCGCCCCTTCCGGAGGACCTCGCGGCGGCCCTGCGCCTGCTGCGGGAGGCGGGCATTCCCGCCGGGCCTCCCGCGAAGGCGAAGGCGAAGACGGCTCCTAGTGGAGTGTCCGCGAAGTAAGTCGACATAGTCGCGGAGGATGAATAGCTCTCCTCCATGAGGAGACGACCTCCGCGGCTCATCCAGCTCTCCCAGGAGGATACTGCCCTCCTGGAAGAGCTGGT
>NZ_RAWB01000944.1 GCF_003612055.1 Corallococcus llansteffanensis | reverse complement strand
CCACGAAGACCCCTTCCAAGCACCCACCCAGGCAGTTCCAGCCGGCCCTGGAGATTGCTCTCCAGGGCCGGCTGGAACTGCCTGGGTGGGTGCTTGGAAGGGGTCTTCGTGGCGGGATTATCGCCGCGCCCGGTCGCCGGTTGCGTCGCTCCCGGGCTAGCAGCCCAGGTTGTTGCCGGGGCTCACGCCGAGCATGCCGGTGAAGCGCACGTAGGCGTCGATGCGGCTCTGCACCTGGCCGGGGTTGCGACCGTTGCACTCCAGCGAGCCGTTGATGGTGCGGATGGTCTCACCGAAGCCCGCGCCGTTCACGATGGCGTTGTGCGCCGTCATGGTGCCCGCGCCCGTCTGCGTGGTCCAGAACCAGAAGCCCGTGCGCCACGCCGCGTTCGCGTCCTGCGCCAGCAGGTCCGGGTTGGCCTGCAGGGGCAGGCCCAGCGCGTTGCCCGCCGCGCAGTAGTTGCCGTTCCAGGACAACTGCATGGGCCCGCGTCCGTAGTACCGCTTGCCCGCCGCGCAGAAGCAGCCCGGAGGCCCCCACGACGTGTCGCAGTAGTCCGCCTTGTTGATCTCCTCGATGTACACGAGCCCGCCTGTCTCATGCGAGACATTGGCCAGGAACGCGGCCACCTCGCGCTTGCGGGTGTCGGTGTCGCCCGTGGTCGCGAGCCCCGGGAAGCCCGCCGCCGCGGCGACCAGCGCGTCGTAGCTGTAGAAGGCATTGCGGCTGGGGAACATGGCGTTGAATGTGTCGCGCGTGAGGATGCCCCCGAAGCCCGTCCCGCCGCCTCCGCCGGAGACCAGGTCGAACGTCCAGTGCTGGTTGGCGCCGCCCGTGTAGGGGTACTGGACCAGCGACGTGCCGTTCTCCGCGGAGCCCCAGTACAGGTCCACCGCCATGTCCGTGTGCCGCAGCTGCATGCTGAACTGCGTGCCGCCCCGGTTCACGAACCGGAACTGCTGGTTGGCGCCGCCGACATAGCTCCACTGGTGGACGAGCGCGTTCTGCGCGGTGCTGACACCCTGGATGTCCAGCCCCTTGCCGCTGTTCACGTTGATGATCTTGAAGTACCCGTCCGACGTCGGGGAGATGTGGAACTTCTGCGCGTTGGTGCCGTTGCAGTCCCACTCCTGCACCTTGGCGCCGTCCGCCGTGCTCGACGAGGCCACGTCGATGCACTTGTTCGTCATCGCCGAGCGGATGACGTAGTCGCCCTCCGTGATGGACGACACGATGGCGGGGCTCTCCACCTGGCCGGTCGCCTCGGGGGACTCCCCGGACGGCTCCGCCCCGGAACAGCCGCTCAGCGCACCGACGATGCCCAGCAATGACAGACAGCGGAAACCCAGCGTGTTGGCCATGACGACTCCTGTGAAGCGAGGTCCGGCCAACATAGTCCGCTTAGCGGTAAAACCAGGAATTTAAGATTAGTGCGCTTGTCCCAACGTTAGTCGCATGTTTCCTGGTTTCACCAACTACCTAATGGGTTTCATTTTACAGCCTTCTTGACGGTCTCACCCCGAGTAAGCCAGGATTGTAACAGCACCGTGGGAAAAATCCCATGAGGGGGAAACATGTCTGGCTGGTTTGATGACGAGTCGTCCGGCGAAGCGAAGGTGGAGACCGCCCAACCCGTCGCCCGGAGGCCCGAGGTCGGAGACCTTACGGATCACGAATTCCGTCCCCCGGTGCCGCCGAGGGCCACCCGGAGGCCGGGGCCGCCGCAGGCTCCGCCGCCCGCGGATGACTGGGGCTTCAACCAGGGGGGCCGCGACGCCACGGAGGACCCCTTCAGCGAGCCCGCGGGCAAGGAGCCGGCCGACTTCGACGCCACCTCCTCCGGGGAGGAGCCGGAAGCGTCGGACGAAGAGGGGGACGGCATGGCGGGCATCGAGGCCAACGGAGACCGGGAGCCGCATCAGGTGCGGCGGGACAAGATCTACGACACGCTCGACGGCATCGCGGACGGCATCTCCGCCGCCGCGGGCGTGGCGGGCGCCAGGAACCCGGCGGTGGG
>NZ_RAWB01000943.1 GCF_003612055.1 Corallococcus llansteffanensis | reverse complement strand
ACCCGTGCCCGCGCCCGCTGACGCCCCCTTCGACGAGAAGGTCTTCGTCGCGCAGATGAAATTCAACGAGGAGATGCACAAGGCCGGCGTGCTGATCGCCTCCGAGGGCCTCAGCGCCTCCGCGGCCGGCGCGCACGTGGTCTTCAAGAATGGGAAGTCCGACGTGAAGGACGGCCCCTTCACCGAAACGAAGGAGCTCATCGGCGGCTTCTACGTGCTGGAGGTGAAGTCGAAGGACGAGGCCATCGCGTGGGCCCGTCGCTACCCCGGAGGCATGGGCAACGACGACGTGATGGAGATCCGCCCGCTCACCGGGGCCGACGACATCCCGGCGGAGTTCATGAAGCTCATCGAGAAGGCGGCCCCCACCTGGAGCGAGTCCTTCAAGAAGTCCTCGTGACCGGGATGTCACACGGGGCTCCTTCCGCCCGTGTCAGCGGGACGTGCTATGCGGCGCTTTCCCCCCGGAGGCTCCGCCTTGAATTCCCGTACCCTTGGACTTGCATGTCTTGTCGCGTTCGCCGCGCCCGCCTGTAGCGGGCCGGTCGCCGAACCCACCGCCCCCATGGAGTCCATCGAGTCCATCGAGTCCACGGAGGCCGTGGAGGCGACGGGCACCAGCACCGCCGCCGCGACGGCGGTGGAGCGGCTCTACGCGGCGGAGGGTTCGCTCACGCTGAGCTTCGAGACGCTGGGCACCTTCGAGACGCGCAACGGCGTGCGCTCGCTCATCCTGCACGCGACGGCGAACCGCTACCTGAGCAACGTGTTCAGCTACGTGCCCGACGACGCCTTCGGCGAGGCGCACATCATCAGCGAGCGCCGGCTGGAGGTGGTGCTCCCGGAGGGCCACGAGCTCAACTCGGTGCTGGCCGGCCTGCCGCTGTTCGTGACAGTGGACACCTTCACGGGCACGCCCACGCACTACACCGCGCGCATCGAAGTGGCCCCGCGCTTCTATGACTTCCAGGGATCCAACTCCGTGTGGGTGTCGCAGGACGTCACGCCCTACTACGTCGTGAGCGGCAACAACTCCCTCGTCTACCGGGGCAGCGTGGACGCCGCGGCCAGCGCCCTCACCGTCGCCGCGCCGGACGGCGTGCCCACGGTGGCGCGCGTGGACGCGGACAGCTTCAACCTGGACTGGACCTACACCACGATGAAGCAGGCGATGGACCCGCACACCACGCCGCTCACGTTCACCGCGGCGCTCACCGCCGGCGGGACGGCGCAGAAGACGGGCCGCGTCGTCGCGCGCGTCACCAGCCTGGCGCTCACCACCGGGGATGCCTACGACGTCTGGCCGTCGCCCAACTGCCAGCCCGCCACCTACGACTGCGTCCAGAACAAGCCCGCGGGAACGACGGACTTCTCCTCGTGCGGCACCTACCGCCAGGTGACGCGCTGCCTGTACGTGGCCAACGCGTGTGACGTGGGCACGCCCCAGCCGCTGTCGCTGACGCCCATCGACGCGTCCGCGCTGGAGCCCGCGCAGGAGGAGTGGGTGCTCGGCTCCAACAGCGGCGCGTGGCACGGCCTGGAGCCCATCGACGCGTACCGCACGCCGTCCTGCCCGGCCTCGCCCACCACCATCCAGGGCGTGGTCGCGAAGCTCTCCCAGCAGGACCAGGCGTTCCCGGACCCCGCGGGCGGCACGTACACCAACCGCGCGGGCCTGTCGCAGAGCATCCTCTTCACGAACAACTACTACGGCGACGGCGTGGCGCTGCTCCAGGCGATTGATGCCTACGCGGGCGGCGGCGACGTGCAGGCGTGGCTCTACACGCAGGGCGTGCCGTGCCCCAACTGCCACGAGTTCGACACGCGCGCCGTCCTCTACTACCCGGCCACCCGCAAGGTGGTCGTGCTGGACGGCTACTACGGCTACGACTCGTAGCACCGGCTGACGGAAGGCCGGCCCGGGCCCCCAGCCCGGGCCCCCGGGCCGGAGCCCGGAAACCGGGCGGGGCAGGCAGGCTCGTACGCCTGGCTCCTCGCCCGCCCGTCGAGCCCCCTCCAGGCC
>NZ_RAWB01000942.1 GCF_003612055.1 Corallococcus llansteffanensis | reverse complement strand
CGCATGGGGGAGACCTTCCGGCGGATTATCGTCAGAAGGACTTCACGGGTTGCCGACGCACTCCCGGTGTGCGTGCCGGGGTGCTAAGGAGCCAGCCATGCTGGAGCGTTTCAGCGACAAGGTGAAGAAGGGTCTGCGCGGCTGGACCGAGCGCATGGCGGGCGAAGCGCAGTCGGGTGAGCTCCAGGGCCTGGCCCGGACGGAGAACGAGTACGGGGTGGATCCGTTCGGGTTCAACCTGGACTACAGCCTGGCCGCCATCGCCCCGTTCCTGTGGCTCTACCGCCACTACTTCCGCGTGGAGGCCTACGGCGCGGACCGCATCCCCAAGGGGCGCGTGCTGCTGGTGTCCAACCACTCCGGCCAGCTCCCCATGGACGGCGCGATGATTGGCATCGCCCTGATGGTGGAGGGCTCTCCGCCGCGCGCCATCCGCAGCATGGTGGAGAAGTGGGTGCCGTCCCTGCCGTACGTCTCCACGTTCATGGCGCGCGTGGGCCAGATTGTCGGCACGCCGGAGAACTGCCGCCGCCTGCTGGAGGCCGAGGAGGCCATCCTCGTGTTCCCGGAAGGCACGCGCGGCCTCAACAAGCTGTGGCCCCAGCGCTACCAGCTCCAGGAGTTCGGCCTGGGCTTCATGCGGCTGGCCCTGGAGACGAACACGCCCATCGTCCCCATCGCCGTGGTGGGCGCCGAGGAGCAGGCCCCCGCGCTGATGAACCTCAAGCCGCTCGCGAAGCTGCTGGGCTTCCCGTCCTTCCCCATCACGCCCACGGGCGCGGCGTTCCCGCTGCCCACGAAGTACCGGATCTACTTCGGCGACGCGCTGCACTTCACCGGTCGCGCGGACGACGAGGACAGCGAACTCGACAAGAAGGTGCGCACCGTGAAGGCCTCCATCCAGGCGATGCTCCAGCAGGGTCTCAAGGAACGCCGGGGCGTGTTCTGGTGAGCGCCCCGCACGAGGAGGAGAAGGAGTCGCCGCGCGGCGCCCTCAAGCCCGCCGTCGTCGTCACCGGCATCAGCGGCAACCTGGGCCGCGCGCTGGCGAAGATGCTGCACAAGCACGAGCGCATCATCGGCATCGACCGGCGCCCCTTCGTGGGCAGGCCGAAGGACGTCGAGATGCACCAGCTGGACCTGCGCAAGAAGAAGGCGGAGGACGTCTTTCGCAAGAACGAGGTCCGCGCCGTCATCCACATGGGCATCATGCATGACCCGCGCATGAGCGAGGAGGAGCACCACTCGTTCAACGTCGTGGGCACCACGCGCCTGCTGGAGTACTGCGCGAAGTACGGCGTGAAGAAGGTGGTCGTCCTGTCCTCGGCCAACGTCTACGGCCCCAGCCCGGACAACTCCAACTTCCTCACCGAGGACGCGCCGCTGATGGCCGCCAGCCGCTTCTCCGGCGTGCGCGACCTCATCGAAGTGGACATGCTGGCGCACAGCTTCTTCTGGAAGCACCCGCACATCGAGACGGTCATCCTGCGGCCCGTCCACATCGTCGGGCCCACCATCAAGAACGCGCCCTCGCACTACCTGCGCCTGCGCTACCCGTGGACGCTCGCGGGCTTCGACCCGATGGTGCAGCTCATCCACGTGGAGGACGTGGCGCGCGCGATGGTGGCGGCCCTGCGCCCGGAGCCCAAGGGCGTCTACAACGTCGTCGGCCCCGGCCAGGTGCCCCTGTCCGCGGTGCTGCGCGAGCTGGGGAACACCCCCATCCCCGTGCCGCACCCGGTGGCCCGCCCGCTGCTGGGCCTGATGTTCCGCTACCGGCTGGCCAACTTCCCGCCCCCGGAGCTGGACCACATCCAGTTCCTGTGCGCCGTGGACGGCAGCCGCTGGGTCCAGGACGTGGGCTGGAAAGCCCACCACTCCATGCGCGACACCATCCGCTCCGTCGTGGGCGAGTAGCGGATTTTCCGTGGGCCGCCACCGGGGTTCCTGACACGGATGTCACTGGGGCGTTGGCGGGATGGCAGGGGGCCTCTGACAGCACTGTCAGGCACGGCCCGGCGGCGGTGGGGAC
>NZ_RAWB01000941.1 GCF_003612055.1 Corallococcus llansteffanensis | reverse complement strand
GCCCGGCACGCAGCCCCCGGATGTCTCGGGGCTCCTCTCCAGCGACGCGCTCACGCGGCTGCGGAGCCGCTACAACAACAAGCCGTCGGACCCGGTGGCGGAGCTCTCGCGGAGCAGCATCCAGGCCCTGTATTCCCAGTCCAGCGATCTCCTCGAAGAGATGATGAGTGAGTTCTACAGCCCCCAGAAGTTCGCCCGGGTCCAGGATTTCACCCAGTTCGCCCGGGACCGCGAGCAGATCGTCATCGCCCTGCTGGCGGCCCGCATGGGCAACCGGCGGATGTACCTGGCGCTCCATTTCTACTGGGGCCTGATGGTGGGCCTGTCTCCCGCGGAGATCGCCCACCGGCTGCTGTTCATCAGCTTCTACAGCGGCATCGACACCCTGACCTCGGCGCTCGAGACGTTCAGCGCGGTGCTGAACAAGCTGCAGAGCCTCACGAACGCGGCCAGGACGGACGAGGCGCTGGAGCCGCGGGCCATCATGGGCGAGCTGAAGGCATTGTTCCCCTGAGCGCCCGGACCGGCTCATGCCGCGCGCCGCGGAAGCCCCACGGCGGAGCATGAGTCCGGGTCGAGGTCGTGCATCCAGAGTTCGGCCACCCGGTCATCCTCGAACACGAAGACGTACAGGCCCCGGGGGACCGGCCCCGGGTGCGAGCCCTCGGCGCGCCAGCGTACCGCCACCTTGTTGCCCTGGATGGCGCGGCGCTCCAGGGCGAACTGGACGCCGGGTGCGCTCCCGCGCAGCTTCCTCACGAACCGCCGCAGGCCCTCCCGCCCGGCGCCCGACTCCGGCCGCGCGGGTCCGCGCAGGGCGACGCCGGGCGTCATCAGCGCGTCGATGAGCTCCAGCCGGCCCTGGCCCAGCACTTCGTCGAAGTAGCAGTACACCGTGTCCACCATCCGCGCCCTCGTGGACTGCGCACTCCGGGAGGACTCGACGTTCGCGTGGGTCTCTTTGAGCATGGGTTGACGCCTTCCTTGTGTCTGGCTTTGTGGAGCGCCTGTCATTGTCGCGGCAGGTGCACCGCTGGACATGCCTGATTGAAGAGCCACGAGGTGCCCGGTGTGATGGAGCGCCGGCCTCCGCCTGCTCCCCCCTCTCGCGCGGGCAGGCCGCCGGGTCCGCTTCGTCACGGCATGCCCGCCCCGGCTCCATGTCAGTCCTGACACTGCAAGGAAAAGACATGCGGGGGAACTGGTGACAATGGAAGCCTATGACTTCATCGTGGTGGGAGCCGGCCCGGCGGGCACGGTCATCGCCCACCGCCTGACCGAGAACCCCGAGGTCCGCGTGCTCCTCCTGGAGATGGAGGACGGCCGGACGTCCCAGGCGTACAGCAGCGTGCCCCAGATGGCCCTCGAGGGCCGGCGGATCCACGAGCCGCGCGGCGCGCTGGCGGGTGGCAACGCTTCCACCCGGGTGCACGTCCGCGGGCACCCGTCGGACTTCGACGCCTGGGCGCACCAGGGGTGCCCGGGCTGGGCCTGGCAGAGCGTGCTGCCCTACTTCCAGAGGATGGAAGACGAGGCTGTGACGGGCGCGCAGCGCCATGCGGCGAGCCCCACCTCCGGGGCCTTCATCGAGGCCTGCCAGGAATTGGGCTACCCCCTCACCGAGGACTTCAACGGGCCCCGGATGGAGGGCGCCGGCTGGCACCACCTCCACCTCCAGCAGGGCAAGCGTCACGGCGTCGACGTAGCGACCCTCCTGCTGGCGCGGACGCGGCCCAACCTCACGCTCGTGACGGGCGCCCAGGCCACCCGGCTGCTCTTCGAGGGCTCGGACTGCATGGGCGTGGAGTACCACCACCAGGGCCGGCGCGAGAGCGCGTACGCGGTCGAGGAGGTGGTCCTCTGCGGTGGGGCCCTGGAGTCCCCCAAGCTGCTCCTGCTCTCGGGCATCGGCCTGCCCGAGCGGCTCGAGCGGCTTGGCGTCCCCATGCACTCCGCCCTCCCCGGCGTGGGCGAGAACTTCCACGACCACGTCCTCACGGGAGTCCTCCGGGAGTGCACCGGGCCCCAGCCCGTCC
>NZ_RAWB01000940.1 GCF_003612055.1 Corallococcus llansteffanensis | reverse complement strand
GCCCGGGACGGCTCGGGGGTGGGCTCCGCCGTCTTGCAGGCGGCGCCAAGGACACAGGAGGCAGCGAACAGGGCCAGACGCTTCACAGCGCTCTCCAACGCGAACAAGGGGTGGGTTGTCTCGGCGCGCATCAACGCCCGACCTGCCAGGGCATTCCAGCATCAACTGCACGCGAAGCGCCCTGACGCCCCGCGCTGTCCACCACTGAAGCAATGGGGCGAAGAAACGACGACGCCCCGCGGACGCCCTCCGGTGAGGAGGGACATCGCGAGGCGCCTGCCGGACTCCGGGTGAAACGGGACGTCAGTCTTCCTTGCCCAGCATCCCGTCGCGGAGGCCGTCATCCACGGGGTCCTTGCCCAGCCAGACGGAGAAGAGCGCGTCCGCGAAGTCCTTGCCCTCCACGTCGATGGCCTGACCGCCCTTGGTCTGCACGTTGGTGCCCTTGCCGGGGACGTAGGTGAGGATCAGCTCCTCGCCTTCCTTGATCTCTGCGGGGATGGCGGCCTTGAAGGTCTCCAGGCGGGCCTGGAGCTTGGGCAGGTTGGGGCCGGCGTTCTTCTTGAAGCCGTTCTCGATGGCCTCGGTGATCTGATCCTTCTTGAGGTCGCGCTTCATGAACAGGCGCACGCGCCGGATCTCATCCGCGTTGAGGATCTGCGCGGCGTCCTTCGACGGCGTCTCCACGTACAGGCCCGCGGTGTAGACCTTGAAGATGGCCTTCTTGCGCAGGCCGACGCCGTTGAGCTTGAGCTCCTTGCCATTCACCGTGGCGGTGTCCGGGTACTTCACCCCGGCGATGTCCTTGGCCATGACGGGCGCGGCGAGCGTCAGGGACAGCAGCACGGCGGTCAGCGTCTTCTTCATGGAATGCCTCCAGGTTGTTCTGCGCAATGTCGACGTGAGCCTACCCGTGCATCTTCACGAAGTGATCCATGAAGGACGTCAGCGTTTTGACGTCCTGCGGCGAAACCGCGTTGTAGAGCGACACGCGGATGCCGCCCGCGGTGCGGTGGCCCTTGAGGCCCACCATCTGCGCCTGCTTCGCCTGCGCGACAAAGGCCGCATCCAGTTCTTCCGTGGGAAGGTGGAAGACGACGTTCATCACTGAACGGGACTCGCGCTCCACGGGGGCCCGGTAGAAGCCCGCGTTGCGGTCGATGGCGCCGTACAGCGCGTCCGCCTTCTCGCGGTTGCGCTTCTCCAGCGCGGGCAGGCCGCCCAGCTCCTTCACCCACGCGAGCACGTTGCGCACCAGGTAGATGGCCAGCGTGGGGGGCGTGTTGTAGAGCGAGTGGTTCTCCGAGTGGGTCGTGTAGCGGAAGTACCTGGGGATGTCCTTGCGGCCCTTCGCGAGGAAGTCCTTCGCGGCGATGATCAGCGTGACGCCCGAAGGCCCCAGGTTCTTCTGCGCGCCCGCGTAGATGAACGCGAAGCGGCTGACGTCGGTGGGCCTCCAGATGAAGTCGGAGCTCATGTCCGCCACCAGCGGGACGTTCCCCACGTCCGGGAAGGTGTGCCACTGCGAGCCGAAGATGGTGTTGTTGCTCGTCAGGTGCACGTAGGCGGCGCGGGGATCGATCTGCAGCTCGGACTGCTTGGGGACGCGCTGGTAGCGCTTGTCCGCCTGCACGGTGGTTGCAGCGACGCGGGGCGTGCCGAAGAACTTCGCTTCGTCGAAGGCCTTCTCGCTCCAGACGCCCGTCATCAGGTAGTCGGCGGAAGCACCCGGCGACAGGAAGTTCATGGGCACCTGGGCGAACTGCTGGGACGCGCCGCCGGTGAGGAACAGGACCTCGTGCGTGGCCGGG
This sequence comes from Corallococcus llansteffanensis, assembly GCF_003612055.1. GTDB lineage: Bacteria > Myxococcota > Myxococcia > Myxococcales > Myxococcaceae > Corallococcus > Corallococcus llansteffanensis. The sequence goes on along the minus strand of NZ_RAWB01000940.1, from coordinate 231 downwards.
ATGCCCAGGAGCTCCGTGAGGAGCGCGATGGCCTCGTCGTGGACGCCCTCGTAGTCCTTGCCCCGGTGGCTGTGCTCCATGATGGACATGCCCGTGCCGTGGAAGTCGAGCAGCTCATCCCGGGCCCGCTCAAGGGCTGGCAGGGGCAGACCGGCGGGGCCGGCGTTGAAGTTGATGACGCGCATGGCGGGGACCTCACGGTGGGAAACGACGTCCCCCCATTCTTCCCCC
>NZ_RAWB01000093.1 GCF_003612055.1 Corallococcus llansteffanensis | reverse complement strand
CTCCCTGCGCGGCGATGCTGCTGGCGGGTTCGCTCGTCCAGTTGACCGTGCTCGTTCCGGGTGAGGATCCGCCGCGCAGGGAGTCCGTGTCGCTGGGCACCTATGTGTTCCGGCAGCTGCGGCACTGGGGGCTTCCGGGGCCCGGAGGTGCTCCGTGAAGAAGGTGGGCGTCATCGACAGCGGCGTGGAGGTGGCCTTCCTGCGCGAGCATGCGATTCCCCTCGCGGGGGCGGCCCGCTTCACGCTCGACCTGGACGCGCAGGTGCTGGAGACGCGTGCCTACGAGCACCCGGAGCTGGAGGCGTGGCGGGCCGGTGAGAGCGCGCTGGACCTGGAGGACACGCATGGGCACGGCACGGCCATCCTGAGCATCCTCTATGACCAGGTCCGTCCCTGGCCGGACGTGGAGCTCTACGTGGCCCGGGTCCTCGACCAGGGAGTGCGCGGACACTCGCTGTGTCTCGTGGAGGCGCTGGGGTGGATGCTCGACGAGGTGGGCGTGGACCTGCTCAACCTGAGCCTCGGCACGACGCTCCGCGCGCTGGAGACGCCGATGCGCGAGGTCATCGACCGCGCGGTGGCGCGAGGAGCGGTCGTCGCCTGCGCCGCGGGGGGAGTGCCCACGCTGCCCGCGCAACTGGAGTCGGTGGTGTCGGTGGGCGACCCCGCGCTCATGGAGCAGGCCCACCCCGACGTGAAGGTCGACCATGTCGTGAAGGAGCGGGAGGTGAAGCTCTACATGGGAGGACGCTGGATGCAGGCGCCCATGACGACCAGCTTCGCGTGCGCGGTGGCGGTGGCCGGGGTGCTGCGCGATGGCTGCCCGCCCGGCTGGCGGCGCGGAAGAGGCTGAGCGCTGCCGGCGGCACTCGCGGCGCGTGAGGCTGAGAGCTTCGCTCGGCACTGACTGCGCGGGGGTGAGCGCTGCCGGCGGCACTCGCGGCGCGTGAGGCTGAGGGCTTAACTCGGCACTCACTGCGCGGAGCTGGGCGCCGCACGTGGCACCCACTGCGAGCGGGGCTGAGCGCCGCGCGGGCCGTTACGGAGGGGCCTGGCCCGGAGGAGGTGGAGGCACCGCCCCCAGCGTCAGGTCGCCCAAGTCGATCACCTCACCCTCCTTCACCTTCAGCGGACGGCGCACGCGCCCCTGGGACGGGCTGCCCATGACGATGAGGACGCGCTCGCCCACGCGCACGTCACTGATGGAGAAGCGCCCCTCCGCGTCCACGCCATCGCCCGGCGCCGCGGTCGGCTCGCCCTCGATGAAGATGAACGCGTCGAGGACGGGCGCCTTCGTGGTCGCGTCCACCACCCGGCCCCGCACCGTGGCCGAGGCCTTCAGGGGGATGTCCACCTCCAGCGCCCCGCCCATGCCGGGAGAGGCGAGGACCTCGCCGCTCAAACCATCGGGCGTCCGCGCCACCAGCCTCACGGGCTCGGCCGGAACGTCCTTCAGCTCGAAGCGCTCGCCCGCGAACTCCCACGGCCCCTGCCCCTGGGAAAGGAAGCCCTTCTGGAGCTGGAGGGCCAGGGTGAAGCCCCGCACGGGCTCGCCGTCGCGCACCACCCGGCCCCGGAGGGAGGCCGCCGGCCGCAGCTTCACCACCACCTCCTGGTCCGCGGTCACGGGCAGGGCGTCGCTCGAGCGTCCGCCGTTGCGCGCGGTCAGCAACACGCGGCGCGTGGCGGCTCCCCCCGTACGGGCGAGGGGGACGGCGAAGCGGCCCTCGTCATCCGCGGCGTCCATCATCAGGGGGATGCCCCGGCCCTCGGCGGCCGTGAGCGTGATGACGGCCCCCGGAGAGGGCGCGCCATCCGGTTCGAGGACGGTGCCCCGGTACTCGTTCGCGTCCTGCTTGTCCTCCCAGGTGAGCTCGACGTGGGCCGTCCTCCCCTCCTCCACGCGCACCTGCCGGTGATCGCCCGACGCGACGCGGTGGCGCGCCGTGAGCAGCAGCACATAGCCCCCCGGAGGGAGGACCATCCGGAAGCCTCCCTCCGCTCCGACACCGACCCGGCCCACGTCCGGGGTCCCGAAGGCGGTCGTTCCCTGCGCCAGGGCCGTCACCTCCAGCGGCCCTTCAGGAAGCGAGCCCCGGGCCGCGCGCACCACACCCTCCACGGTGCCCGTCCCCTCCAGCGTGAAGTCCGCGCGGGCCGTGCCGTTCGCGCCCACGTCCACCAGTTGGCGGACGCCCACCGTCGAGTCCTCACGGCGGGCGGTGAGGGGCACGCGGCCCGTGGAGAGCCCTTCGAGCCGGTAGTGTCCCGTGGCGTCGGTGCGGGCCTCCACCGGAGCGCTCTCCATCCCATCGTTCCAGCGCTCGACGCTCGACACCCGGGCCTGCACCACCGGCGCACCAGCGCTGTCGCGCACCTGGCCCTCCACCGCGCCGGTGCGCGAGAGCACGAGGTCCACGGGGAAGCGCTCGCCCTGGGCCACCGTCAGCCCGTGCCGCAGGGTGGGCGAGTAACCCGGGGCGCTCACCTTCGCGTCGTAGCTGCCGGGAGCAAGCCCTCGCACCACGAAGTGGCCCTCCGCGTCCGACAGGGCGAAGCCAGGGTTCCCGTTGCCCTCCGAGAGGCTGACGTCGACGCGGGCCCCCACCACCGGCCCTCCCGAGGACTGCTCCACCACGCGGCCCTCCAGCACCGCGCCGGGCCCCAGTTGGATCCGCACGTCGCGCACGGTGCTGCCCGCGGTGGAGAGGATGGGCTTGTCGAGCGCGCCGGACTCGTCGCCGCGCCGCGCGGACACGGTGTGGGCGCCGGGCTCCACCTCGACGGAGAAGCCTCCTCCCGCGCCTGTCGTCACCACCTGGGCGGGACTGCCGCCCACCTGCACCTCGGCGTCCGCGGCCGGGCGGCCTTGTGCGTCCACGACGAAGCCCTCGATGACGCCCGCCACGCGGAGCGCCACCGTGAGCGGTCCCTCCCTGGGGATCCGCAGGCGGCTCTCGACCGCGCGCGCGTGCCCGAGCGCCCGGGCCTCCAGCAGGTACGCGCCGGGCGCGAGCCCCTCCACGCGGAAGTTCCCGCGCGCGTCGCTCGTGGCATAGACGCGCTCCTCATCGGGGGCCTCGGCGCGCTGCCAATGCTCCAGCCCGCGGGCATGCGCCGTGAGGACGAGCTCCACGAGCGGCAGTGGTTCATTCGTGCCATGCACCACCGTGCGGCCCGTGAGCGGATGTCCGGGCTCCAGCGAGACACGCAGCGAGGTGCGGAGCTCGCCGTAGGGGCGCACCACGTCCCGCAGCAGCGGCGCCTGCCCCGGGGCACGCACGGCCACCAGGTAGCTCCCGGGCCCTGACGCGAGCCGGACGTGCCCCTTCGCATCCGTGACGCCGGAGCCCGCGAGCCGCCACGCGGTCTCTCCAGGTTCGCCATGCCAGTAGAGCCGCACCTGCGCCCCGGGGGAGGGCCTCTCGCCCGCGAGCACCTCCACGTCCAGGACGCCCTCCGACTCACTGGGAGCGCGTGCCAGCGGCGGCGTACTGCCCGCCTCCGCGCCATCTGCGCGCTGCGGCATGAGAGGACCCGCTGGGACCTCCCGCGCGACCGTGGTGCCTCCGGCGCCGCCCTCCGAGGTGTCCGGTCCGCCAGAACGCAGGGCCCAGAACAGCGCGAGGCCGCACCCGACCAGGACCGCCAACACCCCGATGAGCCGCCTGCGCATGGCCGTCGTCCTCGAACTCCAGCCTCAGCAGAGGCGCCGGCCCCAGTATCACTCCACGCCTGGGCGGCCGAAACGCGCGCAGGCACCTTTCCGGGACCTCGCGCCGATAATGCGGATTGGAGGTCACACCTTGCCCTTTGAACAAGGCGGTCGCATCCGCCCCCCGGTCGTCCCGCTCCCCAAGCTGACCTTCAAGCCGACGGCCCCCGCCGCGAAGGCCGTTGCTCCGGCGCCTGCCGCGCCCACCGGCCACTCCTCGGTGGACAGCTTTCAGGGCACCGCCGCCGCGCGCTCCTCCAGCCCGGCCTGCCCCGTGGGGACCACCTGGACTGGCGACCAGCCGCTCTCCGAGGCGCGCAACGCGCACCGCACCAACACCAAGGAACAGTTCCAGGCCGCGCTGGACAGCGGCGCCAACTGGTTCGAGGGCGACGTCCGCAAGGAGATCAACAACGACACCCCGGAGATGCGTCACGACTCCGGCCACGAGGACGGGGACAACCTCACCCTCCATGAGTGGCTGACCATGGGGAAGGAGTCCGGACGCGGGCTCAAGCTCGACATCAAGGAGGGCGACCAGATGCCGGCCGTCCTCGACGAGCTCGAGAAGGTCGGCATCCCCGAAGAGCGGCTGATGCTCAACCTCAGCTTCGATGACATGAAGAAGTGGGGCGCCGAAATCCGCGAGCGCTTCCCGAACGCCATCCTCGCCATCAACCCGCCCACCGACGGTCAGGTGAAGGCGGACGACGCGGCGAAGATGGTCGCGCTGGCCAAGGAGCTGGGCGGGCCGGCCACCTTCGTGGTGCGCCACGACAAGCTGACCGACGAAGCCATCCAGACCTTCCTCCCCGCCGGCACCGTCTCCGTGTGGGGCGAGGCGAAGGATCCCGTGAAGGCCGGCGAGGACCTGCGCGCGCGCGGCGTCAACGGCATGGTCGACATCGCCGGGCCCCACGGGAACAGCTGGGGCGACAAGGCCGACGCCGTGAAGAACTGGGTCAAGACCGGCCTGGACAAGCTCTTCTAGCGGCGGCGCTTCGTCGCGGGCTTGGGAGGCCGGAGATCATCCCGGCTCTTGGGCAGCTTCGGCCCCGAGGCGAGGTCGAACTCGTAGGTGGCACCGAGCAGCAGGCGGAACTGGTAGATCTCCCGCAGCTCCTCGGTGACGGCGATGCCCGCCACGGCCTCCAGCACCAGCCCGGGGAACGCCTCGTGGCGCACCACCGGGAGGATCTCCACCTGGGTGGCGTTGTCCCGCCAGACCGGCGTGATGACGTCCTCGAAGTAGAAGCGGCTCACCACCTCCAGCCCGAGCATCGTGAACTTGTCCAGGTTGTACGTGCCCGCCACCGCGAGCTGCACCGCGTCCGGGACGTCGAACTCGGGCCGGGGGTCCCGGTCTCGCGTGCCCTGGTGCAGGTAGCTCGCGTTGAGCATGAAGCGCAGGTCCTTGCTCGCGCGCACCTCACCCACGAGCGTGCCCTCCCAGTCCCAGGTGCCATCGGACAGGCTCGGGATGATGCCATCCTCGTCGCTGGGCCCCGTGGGCAGCGTGACGCGCCCGTAGGCCGCCAGCGCCGCCTGGCTCGTCTCCAGGAACGTCCACTGCAACCCCAGGGGGATGTCACCGAAGGCGACCTTGAACTCCTCCTCTCCGGGGAGCCCCAGCGCGAGCAGCTCCAGGTAGAGGTTGGCCTCCAGGTTGTCGGTAATGCCGAAGCGCAGGCTCGGGGAGAGCTGCTGGTAGGGCTGCGACTCGTCCAGGTCGAGGGCGAAGAAGCCCTGGTAGCGAAGGCCCAGCTCCAGGTTGCCGCTCTTCGTGGTGGTCGCGGTGCGCGTCACCATGGCGCGGTAGGGCTTCGCCTCCGCGCTGGACACGGCGAGGCAGGTCGTGAGGAAGAAGCAGGCGAGCCGGGTGTTCATGCGGCGTGACGCTAGTCGACGCCACGGTGACGGAGCATGGAAACCACGCGCCGCCGCGCGAGCCGGATTCACTGTCACGGTGAAACTTCCGCGCCACTTTCCGTCCCGCAGGACTCCGACGGCGACCTATCGAACGGACAGCAACGCATCGAGTGATACCGGCGCCGGCGATATGCGCGTCTCGGATGCTGCCAGGGAGCGATAGAGCGGCGACAGCGACTTCTGGGGCAGCAACCGGGGGCGGAGCGTGCGCAGCCGCTCCAGCAGCAGCGGCCAGCCGGGAGTCTCCCGCTCCGCGTCCGCCCTGCGCGCGAGGACCCGGAGTGCTTCGAGGTCTGACCCGGCCAGCGGTGCGCGCCGGCAGAAGTCATCCAGGCCGCGAGCAAGCTCCAGCACCGCCGAGCCCCTGGGCGGGGGCCCATCTCCAAGCAGCCAGCGCGCGGTAGGGAGCGCGTCCCCCACCGCGACGGGAACCGGGGCATGCAGCCGGGAGAGCTCCGCCGCGAGTCGCACGCGCAGCGCGGACAGGGCGACCTCCAGCTCCTCGCGGGTCCTCAGCACCGGAGCCTCCTGGAGCAGCGCTTCCGCCCGCGACAGCACCCCGACGGCCTCGCGCGTGAAGCACACCTTCAACCCACGCACCTCCGCGAGCACCGCACGCAGCGCAGGCAGCGTGGCGACGAGCACCTTCGCCTCCACACCCATCGCGCACGCCGCCGCATCCTCCACGGTCACCGGAGTGTCCTCGCCCATCACCGGCCCGAGGATCCGGATGAGCTCGTCCCGGAAGCAGAGGTCGACGTCATCGTCCGCATCGACCGCCGCTTCGAGGAGGTCCGTGAGGCCGCGCAGCGCACCAGGCCCGGCGCCACGGGGCAGTGCCCGGAGCGATTGTAGGAGCGCCGTCCTCGCTGCCTCGACCACATGACCTCCCGATGCCGACCTGCTGGCAACACGCAGGCCGTGCACTCGCGGGTGCACGGCCTTCACGAAACGGACCTCAGGCCGGCTTGTGGCCGCTCTCCACCCCGTTGCCGTGCGGCGGCTTCACGGGGCGTTGCAGCACCTGCTGCGGCGGCCCGTTCTGGAGCACCCGCGCCATCAGCGCGCCGAGCAGCCCCTGCCCCCCTCCCCCATCCTGGCCGAGTGCGATCTCCGGCACGAGCTTCACGCCGTGCTGCGCCAGCACCGTGGCCAACTGCACCGCGGTGAAGGCCTGACCGCCGAGCGCCGCCACGCCGGTCCGGTACGCCTCCGCCTTGGCCTCACCGACAAGCCGCGTCGCATCGGCTTCGGCACTGCCGTGCAGCCGCTTCGCCTCCGACTCCGCCTCGGCACGCTGCCGCAGGCCATGCGCCTCCGCGTCCGCGCGTTGCCGCAGGCCGTGCGCCTCCGCGTCCGCGTGCAGTCGCGTGCGGGCCGCCTCACCCTTGGCCGTCTCCTCCGCCGCGAGCGCACCCTTCTCGCTGATGGCGACCATCTGCTCGCTGCGCACCACCTCCGTCTGCATGTTCGCCACCGCCGTCGCGCGCTCCAGCTCACGGCGACGCACCTGCGCCTCGCGCTGCACCTCGTACGTGCGCTGGAGCTCCTCCGCGATCTTCCGGTCCGTCTGCGTCTTCATCAGCTCACCGGGCGGCTGGATGTCACCCACGAGCGTGTCGATGCACTCCACGTCGTACGCGCCCAGCGCGCCACGGATGGCCTCGTACGCCTCGCGCTGGCGGTCGGTGCGCGCGGAGAGGAACTCCAGCACCGTCACCTGCTGCGCGGAGTTGCGGAAGTAGTTCGCCACCGTGGGCTGCAGCACGTGGTCCACCAGGTTCTGCATGGAGCCCACACGGGAGATGACGCGCGGCGCCTGCTTCATGCTGATGTGGATGATCTGCGACACGTCGAGCATGAAGCTGAAACCGTCCCGCGAGCGCACCGTGATGGGGCTGAGCTTCTCGTCGTACTTGTGCTGCTCCGTGCGCTGCGCCCAGTTGAGGACGATGTTCGTCGTGGGCACCAGCTCCACCTTCATCACCCGCGCGTTGAGCGGGTGCTTGCCGGGCAGCAGCGGTTCAATCCACACACCCTTGCGCCCGCGCTCCACGAGGTCGCCGTGGGTGAACTCGTCGCCCGACACGTCCAGGTGCTCGCGCCCCACGTAGCTGACCACGACGCCCACGTAGCCGATGGGCACCTCCGTCATGGGGATCTGCTCCACCTGCACGAACCACGGGTTGAGGTTCCACGAGCCCGACAGCAGCACCTGCTCCTGGAGACCCCGGCAGCCGCCCGCGTCCAGGAACTGCTGGGCGCTCTGGAACGAGTCATGCCCCTCCACCGGCACACCCGCGAGGTCCCCCGCCGGAATCGGACGACCATCCAGCGTCGTCACGATGCCCACCTTGTCGGGCCCCACGCTGAAGATCTCCAGGTCCTCCACCTCCATGTCGAACACCTCGGCGTTCTCCGGCGTGATGACGGTGAACAGCGCGGGGTTGATGCGGTAGGTGCCCGCCGTGAGGAAGGCGAGCTGGCGGCCCTTCTGGCCACCTCCCTCGAGGAACGCACGCGCGTCCTGGAAGCTGTCACAGGCCACCTCGCGCCCGAGGATGCAGCCGGGCGGAATGGACGTACCGCCGTTGGCGACGACGAGCGCGATGTGCCCGTGGCGCACCACCACCACCGGGACCCGCGACACCTTGAAGCGCCAGAACGGGTAGCCGAAGTGCCACCCCGGCGGCAGCAGCTCCGCCTGGTAGCCGGCCTCGCCTTCCAGCGCGACCAGCCGTCCGGGCGGCAGCGGCGCGCCGTACTTCTTGATGATCAGCCCCGACTCGTCCTCGCCGATCACCTGCACGCCGCTGAGCACGTAGGCCAACCCAAGGCCCAGCAGCAGTGCGACTCCGGCCAGAACCACGATGTAATCCATGAGGCCCTTCTCCTGCGGCCCGCGGAAATGCGGGATGCCCCCCCTCCACTGCATGCCCCCTGCCACGGCCAAGTGGCTGGAACTGCTGGAGCTGTCGCGTCAGGACCCGATTCAAATCAGGTGACTTCCGTGTTTGATTCGCGGCATGCGCACGTTCCACTGGAAGGGCCCTGCTCCAGCGCGTCCCCTGAAGCAGCGTTTGGATGCCGCCGGCTGGCAGCCCGGAGGACCCGGCGCGGGAGTGACCGTGCTGTGCTCCGCGCAGCCACGGCTGGCGGGCCCGCCGAAGTCGGGGCCCTGGGTGTGGCTGTGCGCGCAGCCGGTGCCCGTGGACGCGCTCCGGCTCGCGGTGGAGCAGGGGGCCGTGGACGTGCTCTGGACGGGCGCGCAGGACTGGGAGTCACGGCTGCTGCGCCGGCTGGAGGAGAGCCTCATCGAGACTCCGGCGCCACGCGGGTCGGGGACGCTCATCGCGCACAGCGCCGCGGCGAAGGCGCTGCTCGCCCAGCTCGCGCAGGCCGCCCGCACGTCGATGCCGGTGCTGCTCACCGGAGAGACGGGGACGGGCAAGGAGGTCGCCGCGCGGCTCATCCACGAGTGGTCCGAGCGGCGCTCGCGCACCTTCGTGCCCATCAACTGCGCGGCCATCCCCAACGAGCTCATGGAGGGTGAGCTCTTCGGCTACGCGAAGGGCGCCTTCTCCGGCGCCGTGCACGGCTACGACGGCCTGGTGTCCGCGGCCGAGGGCGGCACGGTGCTGCTGGACGAGATTGACGACACGCCGCACGCGCTCCAGTCGAAGCTGCTGCGCGTGCTGGAGGACCGGGTCATCTCACGCCTGGGCGAGAACGCGTGGCGCAAGGTGGACTTCCGCATCCTCGCCGCGACCAACCGGGACCTGAAGCAGCTCATCGACCGCGAGCTGTTCGGCGAGGACCTCTACGAGCGCCTCTCCACGGTGCAGATCCACCTGCCGCCCCTGCGCGAACGCCAGGAGGACGTGGCGCCGCTCGTGCTGCACTGGCTGGAGCGCTACTACACCGTGGAGGAGACGGCGCCCGACAGCCCGCGCGTGCGCAGCGCCACGCCCGAGGCGCTCGACGTGCTGCGCGCCTACCCGTGGCCCGGCAACATCCGCGAGCTGCGCAACGTCATCTACGGCGCGCTCGTGGCCAAGCGCGCCGGGGACGAACTGCTCGTGTCGGACCTGCCGCGCCGGCTCTGGAAGCGGGAGCGCGCGAGCTCCTCCCTGCTGGTGTCCGCGCAGGAGGTGGAGCGCCGCGTGGCGTCCGGGACGATGAACCTCCGCGCCGAGCTGGAGCGGCTGGAGCGCCTGGCCCTCCAGGCCGCGCTGCGGCGCGCGGACGGCAATGCCGCGGAGGCCGCGCGCCTGCTGGGCGAGGTCGGCCGGGGCACGGCGAAGGACCCTGGCGGCACGGTGCGCACGATGATGAAACGGCTGGGCGTGACGACTCGCGGCGGCGCGTGAGGCCCGCGCTCAGCGCGTCGCGACGAAGAACAGCCGGGGGAAGGGCAACAGCACCGTGCCGTCGGGCAGCGCGGGGTAGGCCTTGGCGATCTCCGCCTGGTACCGCGCGAGGAAGTCCGCCCGCTCGGTCTCGTCGAGCGGCTCAAGGAAGGGGCGAAGACCCGAGCCCTTGAACCACTCCACCACCGCCGCCGCGCCCCCGGCCAACGGGTGGTGGTAGGTCGTGCGCCAGACGTCCACCGTCGCGCCGGCATCGCGCAGCGTCCGGAAGTACCAGTCAGCGCCATGGCGGGGAACGCGCGCGCTCAAGGCACCCGTCATCCTCGCGGCCCACGCGCTGTCCCCAGCAAGCTCACGCATCAGTCGATGCGCCGGCTCATCCAGGTTGTCGGGCATCTGCACGGCCAGGCTCCCCCCTGCCGCCAGCTTGCCCAGGAGCGCCGGCAGCAGCGAGGCATGGCCCGGCACCCATTGCAGCACGGCGTTCGCCAGGATGACGTCGAAAGGCCCGGGGTTGCGCCAGGTCGCGATGTCGTCAATGTCGAAGTGGAGGCCTGGCAGACGCTTGCGCGCCGCTGCAATCATGTCCGCCGATCCATCTATCCCGGTGACGACGGCCTTCGGGAATCGCAGGAGCAGCAGCTCCGTCGAGTTGCCGGGCCCACACCCGAGGTCCACCGCGGTCCCCACCTCTTCCGTGGGGATCCGCGCGAGCAGATCGCGGATGGGGCGGTTCCTCTCATCCTCGAAGCGGGTGTACTGCGCCGCGGACCAGCTCATGGAACGCGAGCGTCCCCCATCTCTCCAGGCCCCGTCCAGGGCGCCTCACATCGCCGCGTAGGCGCGGGCCAGCTCGTCGGCGAAGTCCTCGAAGCGCGTGGGCGTCGTGTTCGCGGGCGTGCGTCCCTCCAGCGACCGGACGCGCCCGTCGTTGATGGCCTGGGCCAGCTCCACGTAGAGGCGCGCCAGGTCCTCGGAGAAGCCGCCCTGGACGAGCGCCCCCGCCATCTCGTTCGGGGGAAGCTTCACGTACGGCAGCTCCGGCTGGCCGATGCGCTCCCCGAGGATGCGCGTGGCCTCGTCGTAGCTGAGGTCGCGGGGGCCCAGCAGCTCACGCACCACGAACCCCTTCCAGTCCCGCGCGCGCAGCGCCGTCACGGCCGCGTCGGCGATGTCACGCGTCCCGATCATCGGGACGGCGCGCCCGGGCTCGACGACGTCCGCGTTGATGCCCTGATGGCGGATGACCGGCAGCACGTCGAAGAAGTTCTCGAAGAACGAACCCGCCCGCAGCACCAGCACGTTCACCCCCGCGAGCTTGCGCAGCCGCGCCTCCTGCGCGTGCAGGCTGTCGATGGGGCCCGTGCCCACCCCCTGGTCCGCGCCCACGCTGCTCAGCGCGACCACGTGGCCCACGCCGCCCTCCCGCACGGCGGTGACGACGGCCTCGCCCATCCGGTCCTGCTGCGCGCGGTAGTCCGCCACCCGGAGGTCATACGGCAACAGGGTGTAGGCCCCGCTCGCGCCCCGGAACGCCGCCGTCAGGAAGGCCGCATCGCTGGAGTCCCCGACCCGGACCTCCGCTCCGGCGCGGGCCAGCGCGGCCAGCGACGCCTCCGAACGTCCGATGGCGCGCACCTTCTCGCCCGCGCGCAACAGCCCCTCGACGACCCTCTTCCCGGTGCGACCGGTGGCTCCCATGACGACGATCATTCCGCGACCTCCCTGTGAACGGGTGACTTGCATGCCGTCCAATATCGGCGCGACGTGGAGGTCTCTCAATGACAGCAGGTCCAGGATTCATGCCCGAACGTCCAGCGCGCTGGACGCTGTGCGCCCGCGTCCCCCACACTCCCCCGCATGGATGAACGGGACGTCTGGCGCTCGGTGGATCCGCTCGGCGAGGCGCTGCACCTGCTGCGCATGCGCGGAGCGTTCTGTTGCAACTCCGAGTTCTCCGCGCCCTGGGGGCTCGCGCTGCCGGCGATCCCCGAGTGCCTGATGTTCCACTTCGTGACGTCGGGCCAGGGCTGGCTCGAGGTCGAGGGCCACGACCCCGTCCTGCTCCAGCCCGGCGACCTCGCGCTGGTGCGTCAGGGCCTCTGCCACCGGCTGGTGAGCGAACCCGGCACCACCGCCGCCCCGCTGTTCGAACTGCCGCGCGAGGCCGTCAGCGAGCGCTACGAGATCCTCCGCCACGGCGGCGCGGGCGCCATGACGAAGATGGTGTGCGGCGCGGTCCGCTTCGACCATCCGACGGCGCGCCACTTCGTCGGCCTGCTGCCCAAGGTCGTTCGCGTCGCCGCCTCCAGCGCACCGACCCCGAGTGGCTGCACGGCACCATGCGGTTCATGGCGGCGGAAGCCGAGGCGCTCCGGCCGGGGGGCGAGACCGTGGTCACCCGGCTGGCGGACATCCTGGTCATCCAGACGATCCGCGCCTGGCTGGCGCACGCCCCGGAGGCGCGGACGGGCTGGCTCGGCGCGCTCCAGGATCCGCAGGTGGGGCGTGCCCTCGTCCTCATCCACCGCGACCCCGCGCGCGACTGGACGCTGGCGGCGTTGGCGAAGGAGGCCGCCATGTCACGCTCCGCCTTCGCGGCGCGCTTCACCCAGCGCGTCGGCATGCCGGCGATGCAGTACCTGGTGCACTGGCGCATGCAGGTCGCGGCATCGCTGCTGCGGGAAGAGGATGCCGGACTGGCTGACGTGGCCGGCCGCATGGGCTATCAGTCCGAAGCCGCCTTCAGCCGGGCGTTCAAGCGCTGTGTCGGTGTCGCCCCCGGCACGTTCCGCCGCGACGGGGGGCTCCACGGTCGCATGGAAAAGGGCGCGGCCACGGGCTACGACACCCTCGTGGAATGACAGAGGAGCTTCGCCATGATCGAAACACCCCGCATCATCCAGACCGTCGCCCAGCTCACCGCGATCATCCCGGTGACGGTTCCGAGGAACCAGATCCGGACCGTCATGGGCCCGGGAGTCTCCGAGCTGATGGCCATGGTGGCCTCCCAGGGCATCGCTCCCGCGGGCCCCTGGTTCACGCACCACCTGCGCATCGACCCGCAGGTCTTCGAGTTCGAGATCAGCGTCCCCGTCACGGCGCCAGTCCCGGCCCTGGGGCGCGTCAAGCCCGGCCTGTGGCCCGCCATGAAGGTCGTGCGCACCGTCTACCAGGGGCCCTATGAGGGCATGGGGCCCGCCTGGGGCGAGTTCGATGCCTGGATCGAGGCCCAAGGCCTCAAGACGGGCCAGGACTTCTGGGAGGTCTATGTCGCGGGCCCGGAGTCAGGCTCCGACCCGAAGCTGTGGCGCACGGAGTTCAGCCGGCGACTGCTCGACTGAGACCCTTCGGGATGCGTCGGAGATTTCCGACACTTCTTGACGCGTCGGAGATTTCCGACGTATTCAAGAGCGCATGCCCGAACCGGATGTCTTTTCGGCGCTCGCCAATCCGGTGCGCCGTGAAATCCTCATGCAGCTGCGCAAGGGGCCCCGCGCGGTGAATGACCTGGCGCGCAGCTTCGAGCTGGGCCGCCCCGCCGTCTCCGAACACCTGCAGGTGCTGCGCAAGGCGCACCTGGTGCGCGAAGAGCCCCGGGGCCGTGAGCGCTACTACCACCTCGATCCCCGTCCGCTCTCGGAGGTCGATGACTGGCTCAAGGCGTTCACCCACTACTGGAAGCAGCGGCTCGCCGCGCTTGAAGACGTCCTCAACGAGGAGGCAAGGAAATGACATCCCCCGCGGTCATCCAGCTCGAGCAGTTCTACGCGCACGCCCCCGCCTCCGTCTGGCGGGCCCTGACCGACCCCGCGCTGCACGCGCGCTGGTGGGCCGCGGGCGACGTCCGGCCCATCGTGGGCCACCGCTTCACGCTCGACATGGGCACGTGGGGCCAGCAGCCTTGTGAGGTGCTCGCGGTGGAGCCCGAGCGCATGATCCAGTATCGCTTCGCGGCCGACACGCTCGACACCGTCATCACCTGGCGGCTGTCGCCGGAAGGCACCGGGACCCGGCTCACCCTCACGCATGAGGGGTTCAACCTGGATACCCCCATGGGGCGTCACGCCTTCCACGGCATGAAGCAGGGCTGGCCCGCGGTCCTCGCGAAGCTCGACACCGCGCTCGGCGCCTGAGCCAGCCCCTCCCTCTCGCCTTAGTGGATGGCGGATTCGTTGAAGACGTTCGCGCCATAGAGCTGGGCCGCCTCGTTCGCGTCGTCGCAGATCGCCGCGCACGTGTCGTCCTGGGAGTCACGGCAGTCGTTGAGGACCTTCCCGTGCTCGTCATAGATGGGCCAGTTCAGGTCGATGCAGGTCGCGTCCAGGGACCTCCACCGCCAGTGGCTCAGACACGCGGGGCCGGTCGTCTTCCACCCCGCCTCGAACTTCACCCCCACCGGAGGGATGGGATTGGCGGGAGGCGGGTTGATGGTGGGCGACAGCCCGTCCCACAGGCGGATGGGTGTGCCGTCGCGGGTGTACGAGCTGCCGTTGCCGCAGTAGTCGGCGCGCGCCATGCGGGTGCAGCTCCAGTGCGCCTTCGTCGTGGGCCCGGCCTGCGCCCCGTCGAGCCAGGGCTTGTAGCCCCAGCGGTAGCACTTCGCGATGACCGCGTAATCGCAGCCCAGCGTGAAGGCGGCGGTGCTCTCCGTGCGGTTGCCCAGGGTGTCATAGAGCCCGCGCACCGGCACGGCCAGGCCCGGGCCCGCGCCGGGAGTCGGATTGCTTCCGCACAGCGGGCCCATCACCTGACCGTCCGAGTCCAGGACCTTCACGTTGTAGAGGAACGTGGCGCCGCTCGGGTCCCACGTGCCAGGGGACTCCGTGATGACGACCTCCGAGGCGTTGGTCACCTCCGCCAACTCCAGTTGGGGGCCCGTGCTGGAGCCCGGATTCATCTGGAACCGGGCCCCGACGAGCTTCTCCGCGCGCAGCTCCCGGGTCGTCGCGGGGAAGACGCCGCTGGTGCTGGCCAGGTCCAGGCTCCAGGCGTTGCCCGGCGTGGAGGCTCCAGCGAGTACGGTGTAGATGCCGCTGGCCGGGCACGTGAAGAGGACGGAGGGACACGCCGAGAAGCCACAGGTCGGCGCCCCCGTGGCGAGGTACCCCGTACCCTCGTGCTCGCAGGGCCGTTCGCCCGAGCAGACCCGCACCACCGGCTCGCCCGAGCAGCTCCCGGGAATGTCGCGGTGACAGATGCCGCCGCTGGTCATCGTCACCCGCGTGCCCGGCGTGCAGGTGCCCTGCCCCTCCACCACCAGACCACACGCGCGGGTGGCCCCTTGCGCGCCCGACGACGTGCACGCCTGGAGGCTGGCGGTGGTGCCATTCACGAGGAGCGTCATGTCGGCGACGAGCTCCCCCCTGTCCAGCCGCGACGTCGCGCCGCGGTGCCGGCCCTCGAACAGGACCGTGGTGTTCGCGAAGTACGCGGCCAGGTATGGGGTGCCGTGCAGCAGCGTGCCCTGCGAGTGGTAGCCGTCATTCCCGTCAGCGAAGTCCTGGGTCGTCAGCTGCGGTGTCGGCGCGTCTTCCCCCGGTGCGGGCACCGCGCAGGCGACGAGGAACCAGACGGACAGACACGCTGGGAACAAGCGGGGAGTGGACTTCACGGGATGCACCTCGTTCATGGGGATGGAAGTCCCTAGAGCAGCCGGCGTGCCAGGACCCGCCCCGAGCCCTTCGCGGCGTGAAGGCGACCCGGCAAGGGCGGCTGGCGGCCTTCGCTGGCAGGAGCGGCCGGCAAGTCTTGCCGGTGGCCGGCAAGGGCTGCCACCGGGAGGGGGCGGATGGGGTCAGAAGCGCGGCGTCGCGCAGACGCGCAGGCCCAGGAGCGCTTCGCGCAGGGTGCGCTCCACCACGTCCCGGTTCGCGGCGTGCGCGGTCAGGTCGCTCTGGTACCAGCTTCCGCCCTGCGCGGAGGGCTGGTCGGGGACCACGTCGGAGCGCGTCCACTCCCACACGTTGCCGGCCAGGTCGTCCACGCCGAAGGGGCTGCGCGAGCGCGGGTGGCTGCCCACCTCGTCCGGGCCGAAGCCCAGGGGTTCACGGCCGTAGGTCAGGTCGACGTTGGCGTCGTCCGGTCCCAGCCAGTCGCCGCCAGGGTAGCGCCGTCCGTCCGCGCCCCGGGCCGCCCGCTCCCACTCGCGCTCCGTGCACAGGCGCGCGCCCGGCACCCGTCCGGTGCGGTCCAGCCATGCGACGTAGGCCAGCGCGTCGTCGTAGGAGATGGCGGACACCGGGAAGCGCCGCCAGTCCTGCACCGCGCGCCGGTTCCGCTTCCCGTAGCGCACGGGCTCCCCTTCCTTCGCACTGTAGTGCGCCGAGGCCGGGCTCAACTCCAGACGCCAGTGGCCGCCGGCCTCCTCCACCAGGTCCACCACGGTGATGCGATGGCGGTTGCCGGGCCGGCGCTCGGAGCGCTCCTTCGCGGGCAGGGACGCGAGGAACGCGGTGTAGTCACCGAACGTCACCTCGTGCCGGGCGATGAGGTAGGCGCCTGTCTCCACCTCGTGCAAGGGCGGCGCATAGAAGAAGGCCCGCCGCAGGTATTCGCTCTCCGACGCGCCCTGGAGGAAGCGGCCGGGCGGCACGTAGACAAAGCCCTCGGGGACCGCGGAGGCGGGTGGCAGCTTCAGGTCCAGCGTCAGGGCTTCGCCGGAACGCAGCATCACGGGCGCACGCACGGGGGCGTGGCCCGGGGCTTCCAACACGAGCACGTGCGAGCCCGGAGGCACCGACTCCTCACGCAGGGGCACGGTGCCGAGCTCGCGCCCCGGCAAGGCCGCGTCCTCCGGTCCCGGGCCGAGCAGGCGCACCCGCGCCCCCGGCGGAGAGGCCACGAGGGTGATGCGCGCTGGCGCGGAGAGCCCCGCCCTTCGCGCACCGGAGACGTCGTAGGCGGCGAGGCGCGTCAGCCATTGGGCGCGGACCTCGGGCTGCTGGTGGAGCGTGGCCCGTGACACCCGCTCCGCGAGGAGGTCCACCAGGAGGTCCCGCACGGTGGCGCGTCCGGGAGCCAGCCCCCACGCGGTCTCCAGCGAGGCCAGGGCGCGCAGCGAGTCCGTCTCTCCGTTCCGCTCGACCTCCAGGGCGCGGGACCAGACCTCCTCCGCGGCCTCCCGGTTCTGGCGCCCGGGCGCGTCGAAGTGCGCGAAGGCCTCCTTGCGCAGCCGCTCCGCCTCCGCGTCCTCCAGGCGCGCGGTGGCGGCGTGGCTCCGGGCCTCGGCGAGCTGGCGGGTGATGCGCGCCTCCAACTGCGCCCTCGCCTGCAGTCGCGTGACGCCCACCGCGCCCAGCAGGGCCAGCGGGACCGCGATGGCGCCCGTCCAGCGCACGGCGCGGCGACGGCGGGCGACCTGCCGCGAGCGGGCGAGGAAGTCCGCCTCCTGTGAGCGCCCGGGCCGCGCACCCGCGCTGGTGGCCTCGGCGAGCTGCCGTCCCGCGTAGAGCAGCTCCACCGGCCGACCCAGGCGTTGCCACTCGGCGGCGGCGCGCTCCAGGCGGTGACGAACGGCGCGCCGTTGTTCGTCCTCGCCCATCCACCCGCGCAGCGTGTCCCAGCCGGTGAGCAGGCTTTCGTGGGCGAGCGTGTAGCTGGCTTCGCCGCCCTCGGCCTCGCCCGCGGTGAGGAGCCGGCCCTGGACCAGGCCCTCCAGCACCGCGCGTCCCGCGCCGTCATCCGGGCCCCGCAGCAGCTCCGTGACGGTGCGGCGCAGGCGTGTGCCTTCGGGGGTGACGAGCTCCAGGAACAGCTCACGCGCTCGGGGGCGCTGCTCCGGCCGCAGCCTTGCCACCACCGCGTCCGCGTGGCGGGCCAGCGCGCCTTCGACGCCGCCCAGGGTCTCCAGCGCGGAGGCGGGGATGAGGCCCCGCTCCCGGTCGCGGGCCTCCCAGAGCGCGGCGAGCGTGAACTGCAACAGCGGCAGGCCTCCGTCCGTGCGCGCCGCGGCGGTGACGAGCGCGTGCTCCAGCTCCGCCGACTCGAAGCGCACGCCGAGCGCGCGGGCCGGGCCGACCACCGCTTCGCGCAGGCCCTGCTCCGACAGCGCTCGCAGCAGGTGCAGCGCCCGGGGCACCTCGTCGCCCAGGCCGGGCAGCGCCACCAGCCGGGTGAGACAGTCGCTGCGCGCGGTGGCCAGCACCCGGGTCCGGGGAGCGCGGCGCACCACGAGGGCCAGCTCCTCGGAGAGGCGTATGGCCTGGGCGGGCTCCGAGAAGGTGACGAGTTCCTCGAGCTGATCCACGAAGAGCAGCACCTGGGGCGCGCTGGCGGGACGGCGGCGCAGGGCTCGCGCCAGCACCCCGCTCTCTTCCGTCTCCACGGCCGTGAGCAGGGCTTCGGCCGGCATGTCGAGCAGCGGGGCCAGGGCCTCCACCAGCGCCTCCAGCGGACGCCGGCCCGGCGTGCAGGAGACGACGGCCCACGACGTCGCGCGCTCCCCCGGCTCCGACCCGGCGGTGAGGGCGGGCAGCACCCCGGCGCGACACAGTGACGACTTGCCCACGCCCGAATCACCCGCGAGCAGGACGAAGGCATCACCCCGCAGACGGTCGAGCACCTCGCGCACTTCGCTCTCGCGGCCGAAGAAGACTCCTCGGTGCGCGGCCTCGAAGGGCTGGAGCCCGCGATAGGGATTGCCGGTGGGCAGCGCGCCCGCACGGTCGGGGAGGCTCAGCGCTTCCAGGGCCTCTCGCAACGCATCGCCGGACGCGAAGCGATGGGCCGGGTTCTGGGACAGACACCGGTCCACCACGGCGGCCAGCCCGGGAGGAAGCGCGGGGGCCACGTCGGCGAGCGGGCCTGGGGGCTGCTCCTGCACGGCGCGGCCCAGGTCCGCCAGGGGCACGCCCTCGTGGGGCGCGACTCCCGCGCACATTTCGTAGAGCAGCACGCCCATCGCGTACACGTCACTCGCGCGGCTCGCGGGTTCACCGCGCCAGAGCTCAGGCGCCAGATAGAGCGGCGTGCCCACGAGCGCGACGTGCTCCGGAATGGGAGTGCCAGGGCCAGTGGTCGCACGGGCAGCGTCGTGTGCGCGCTCCACGTCACCGGGCGCGGACCGCGGAGTGGGCAGCGACTGGAGGTCTTGCGTCGCACGAACAGCCACACGCGCGCGCGCTACGGCTCCGGGAGTGGAGGACGCAGTGGGCAGCGGCTGGAGGTCTCGTGTTGCACGTGCACCCGCGTGCGCGGGCGGCACATCGCCGAGCGTGGCGGGCGGGCTCGCGGTCGGCGAGACGTCTCGTGTTGCACGTGCACCCGCGTGCGCGGGCGTCGCGTCGCCAAGCATGGCGGGCGGAGTCGCGGTTGGTGGGACGTCGCGTGTTGCACGTGCTCCCGCGTGCTCGGGCAACACATCGCTGAGCGTGGCGGTCCGCTGGAGGTCGTCCCCATCCAGGGCGGACACACCTGGCAGCGGTTGCGTGTCGACGACCAGGGGTCGCGGGCGCGAGTCCGCGGTGGCTCGCGCCGCGCCGGCACCATCCCCCGAAGCAATCACGGCCAGCGGGACCGCGGGCTCCGTCCCCACGCTCCACTCGGCGAGCCCGAAGTCGAGCAGCTTCACCTCGCCGTCCTCCGACAGCACGGCGTTGGCGGGCTTCAGGTCGCGGTGGAGGATGCCCCGGCGGTGGGCGGCGGCCAGACCTCGCGCCAGGTCGATGCCCAGCCGCAGCACCCGTCCCCCCTCCACGGGCCGCGACAGCCGGTCGAGCGACTCGCCCCGGATCAGCTCGGACACGAGGTAGGGCTGGCCACGCACCTCACCCACGCGGTGGATGGCCACCACGTTCGGATGCTGGAGCCGGGCGATGGCGCGCGCCTCCTGGAAGAAGCGCGCCCGGGCCGCCGCGTCCGGCAGCCCGCCCGCGGCCGTGGCGATGAACTTCACCGCCACCTGCCGATCCAACAGCGTGTCGTGCGCCAGGAACACCCGCCCCATGGCGCCGTGGCCCAGCGGGCGCAGCAGGCGGTACTCCTCGAACTCTCGCGGAGGCTCCAGCTGCGGCCCGGGGGGAAGGCTCATTCGGGCGTAGGTCCCCGACGCCCGGGGCGGACCTGAACGCCGAGCTGCTTCAACTTGAAGGAGAACGTCCGGATCGGCATGCCGATGCGCGCCGCAGCCCGCGTCTGCACGCCGTCCTCCGCGTCCAGCGCCTCCATCATCCGGCGGCGCTCCAGCTCACGCAGCTCCTGCGCCAAGGGCAACCGCGAGTCCGGGGCACTCGCCTCCGGCACGGGGTCCGTCCTGGGCGGGACCGCGGCCCCCTTTCGCCCCTGCATGCGCGGAGGCAGGTGGTGCGGATCCACCACGTCCCCCGCCACCGCCGCGGCGACGAACTCCATCAGGTTGCGCAGCTCCCGCACGTTGCCGGGCCACGGATCGCGCGACAGCGCCTGCAACGTGTCCGACGCCAGCACCAGCTCCTTCCGGCCAAGCGCCTGACACGCACGGGCCAGGAAGTCGCGCGCCAGCAGGGGCACTTCCCGGGGCCGCTCGCGCAGCGGGGGCAGCAACACCGTGGCCGCGCCCAGGCGGAAGTACAGGTCCTGACGGAACCGCCCGGCCACCACCTCCGCCTCCAGGTCGCGGTGCGTGGCCGCCACCACGCGCAGGTCGATGGGCCGCTCGCGCGTATCACCCACGCGGGTGATGCGCCGCACCTCCAGGGCCCGCAGCAGCTTCGCCTGCGCGGACAGCGGCAGCTCGCCCACTTCATCGAGGAAGACGGTGCCGCTCTGCGCGCTCTCCAGCAGGCCCGCGCGCGACGAGGTGGCGCCAGTGAAGGCCCCCTTCTCGTTGCCGAACAGCTCGCTCTCCACGAGCCCTTCCGGGAGCGCGGCGCAGTTCACGGCGATGAACGGCCCGGCGCTGCGGCGCGACCAGTGATGCACCGCGAAGGCCGCGTTCTCCTTGCCCACGCCCGTCTCGCCGCACACCAGCACGGGCAGCTCGCTGGCCGCCAGCCGGCGCAGCAGCGCGTAGAGCTGGGACATGGCCGGGTCCGCCACCAGCACCATCCGCCCGGCCAAGTCCAGCCGCGTCGCCCCGTCGGCCGCGGCCGCCGCGCGTCCCGGCTTCGCCGCCTGCGCCGCCGTGCGCGCGACCGCCACCAGCGTGTCCGCGTCACAGCCATCCGTGGGACAGGCCGCGGTGCCCAGCCGGGCCCGGGGGTACGCCGCCAGCAGCGCCTCCACGCGCTCGCCCAGCCCGTCCTCGCCCGACTCGCCGGACACCTCGGGCAGCACGCACAACAGGTGCGCGGCATCCAGCCACCCCAGGGCCTCCGCCGGCCCTGCTTCCGCCGTCAGCAGCGCCTCCACCGCGTCACGGCCCCCGGTGAGGGGCTCCGGCAGCGCCAGCACCAGCACCGACAGCGGTCGGCTGTAGCGCAACGCGCGGTCCACCTCCTCGCGCAGGTGCGCCATCAGCCGCTCGGTCTCCAGCGTGCGCCGGGCCGCCACGGGGCGTGAGCGGGCGCGCACCACCGCCAGCACCGCGCCGAAGGACAGCACGTCGCCAGACAGCAGCAGGTGCGCCCCTTCCACCGGGCGGCCGTTGACCAGCGTTCCGT
Organism: Corallococcus llansteffanensis; assembly: GCF_003612055.1. GTDB lineage: Bacteria > Myxococcota > Myxococcia > Myxococcales > Myxococcaceae > Corallococcus > Corallococcus llansteffanensis. The sequence continues at coordinate 791 of NZ_RAWB01000093.1, read as the reverse complement.
TGTGGCTGCCCAGGTCCACCACGCGCGCCCCCTCCTCCGTCACGAGGATGCGGGCATGCCGGCGGGAGACGCTCTCGTCCTTCAGGTGCAGGTCCGCCGGTTCATCCCGGCCCACCAGCACCGTGCCCTCGGCGGGCAACGAGAAGCGCCACGAGGAGTCTCCCTCCATCACCAGGAGGTAGGCGGCACTGGAGTCCGGTGACTCCGCCCCACCCATTCCGAGAGGACGGGTGTCACGAGGGTTGGGAACGGGGGAGGTCATCCGACGACCTTGCATGCTGTCACGTTCACACCGGGGGGGACAGCCCGGCGGCGGGCTCGCGGCGCTTCCTCCCCGGAGCCCCAGCAGGGGGCGGATGCTCACAGGGGTCTTCGGCATGGCAGGGGAGCCTCGGGGCATGCCCTCGCGTGGCGCCGTTTCCTGCGGACCGGCGAGGGCGGACATGGCCCGACAAAGCAACGCGAGTGCCAGCACCACTTCCCCCCGCGCAGGCACGCGGGACGGCAAGGCTTGCCATGCCTCGGGACGGCAAGCCTTGCCATCGCCGGTAACGTTTGCCGAGCCCCCGTGAAGGGAATTGAATGCGGCATGCCTTCCCCCCCGGACCGGAACGCAGGCGTGACCTGGAACCTCGTCATCGTCGCGGTCGCGCTGTGTGTCGGAGTCGCCGGGGCCGTGCTGTTCGTGCGCGCCAGGAGCCACACGCCCCCGAAGCCACGGCAGGAGCGTCCCGTCGTGGCGCCCCCGCCCGTCACGCCCTCTCCCGTCGCGCCCGCCGCGACCGTTGACG